>JAKLFG010000031.1 GCA_022711315.1 bacterium
ATAAGGCCCTGCGCCGGGGGTGCGGCAGATGAGCGGCGGCACCAGGTCGGCGTCGGAGGTTAGTTCATCGGTATCCAGCGCCCCGCCGTCGCCGCCGGAGCAGGCAACGGAGATGAACAGGAAAAGGAACGCCAGTGCCGTGATGTCCGTGCTACGCATGATACATCCTCCCGTTCGGTCAAGATGCGGTCATGATAGCGCGCCCACGGAGCAAAGCAAGGTTATCGGCGCCAGACCTTCATCACATCGACGCCTCATCGTTAATGTCATTGTTCGCTTTTCTCAAGGTCGTATATGGTCAGGAAGATATCCTCCTCCCCCTTGGGCGTGTTCCCGTCCATCTGTTCGGTCGTGTCACCCGCGACATACACGATGGTGCCCGCCTCGTTGACGGCGACCGCGATACCCCGTCCCGGTCCCCACTGCTTGGTCCATCGTTTTGTCCCGTCGGCGGTGAAGGAGGTCAGGAAAATGTCTTCGCCGCCACTGCCCTGATTGCCGTCAATATTGCCGCCCCATGTGTATCCGGTGACATACAGGTTTCCCGCACCGTCACGGGCGATCGCTTGGGCATGGTCGAGTTCTTCAGATCCCCAAGCGACGATCCATGCGGGTTCGAGGTCGACATCTAATTTTACGAGAAAGGCGTCGAGCAAGCGGTCGTCTTCCGAAAAAGCGCCGACCACGTAGACCTCCCCGGCGAGGTCCACCAGCACATCTTCGCCGTAGATGGTATCGTGATAGCCGAGAAGGTAAGAGAGGTTCTGATTTGTGACCGGCTTGCCGTCGGGAGCCGTTTTAAAGAGAGTAAGATCCCCGTAGGTGAAGCCACTGACGAACCCGAGCGAATAAATATTCCCTGCACCGTCAGCCGCCAACGCGGTGGCGTCGTCGTCATGAGAACCACCCATCACGGCGGTCCATTCACGAACCCCGTCCGCCCATTTCGAAACGAATAGGTCCGTCGAACACCAGCCGGGATCGTCATCGTCCTCGATACAGGAGACATCGCCTATCTGATCCATGGCGTTGCCGCCTACATAGACGGCACCCGATGGGGTAACGGCCATACCTGAACAGTAATCGTGATAAATGCTGCCCCACTGGCCGGTCCGTATCTTCTGACCATCCCCATCCAGTTCGGAGAGGAACACATCGGCGCTCGAAGAAGTGATGGATACGCCGAGATTCTGATTGCCTTCGAGATCGCCGTAGGTGTCGCCCGCGACAAAAACATGGCCTGCACCGTTCAGCGCGATGCCGATGCCGCGGTCATCGTATATCGAGCCACCATCAAGCAGAACGGACCATATCTTCTTGCCTGCGGGATCAACTTTGATAATGGAGGCATTGCCGCCGTTGCTATAGTTAATATATTCCCAGCGACCGGTGAGGTAGGCGTTGCCCTGCGCATCCAGGGCGATGTCGTAGGCGGAGTCCTCGTACTTGGTGCCGAAAAGAACGGTGGTGCGACCGACCGCATCAAAATCGGGGCCTTCGTCGATGTAAGAGTCTTCCGGGGAGGGGGTAGCGGTGTTGCAGGAGGCGAGGAGGGAAACAACAAGAACCAAAAGCGGGATCCCTCGGCCGAGCCCCCCTCTGGTTTTTACTCCTTTAGCCATAACATCCCTTTGCCAAGGTTACCGGCGCCAGACCTTCATCACATCGACGCCGCACGGCGAAACGGTGTGCTGGCGGAACCGGCGGTCGGCCTCGGTCGGCTCCGCCAGCGCGATACCCTCGCCGAGGCGTAACGGCGCGATGAAGCGGACCATCTCGTCGACAAGATCCTCGGCGAGGAACGAGGCGTGGAGCGCCGCGCCCCCTTCGACAAGGAGTGAATTGATGCGGTATTTTTCCCAAAGGACCTTTAACGCGCGGCCGATGGACCCCTCCCCCGGGGCCAGCGTCTCGATGCGGCACCCGCGTGCGGCAAGCGGCGCGATGCGGCCGCCGTCGGCGACCGTCGTGAAGATGATCGGGGCGCGGTCGAGTATCTTCCTATCGGTCTTGAGTTCAAGCCGCGCGCTGAATATCACCAGCGTCGGGTCGGGGCCCTCGACAAGGCGCACCGTCAGGAGCGGATCGTCGCTGTTCACGGTGCCGGCGCCCACGGCGATGGCCATGTGTCCGGCACGCAGACGGTGTCCTTCGACAAGCGCTTCGGGAGACGATATCGCGAACCGGCCGCCCCCGGGCGGGGCGATGAAACCGTCGGCGGTGGTCGCCGCCTTGAGCGTCACCCACGGTCGCCGCGCTTTCGCGGTGGTGTAGAAGAACCGGTTGATCTCGGCGAGTTCCGCTTCGAACCCCGGCACGAACTCCACCGCGACGCCGTGCGAGGTCAGGTAGTCACAGCCGCCGCACGCCTTTTCGGTCGGCTCATGCGCGGCGATATAGACCTTTTTGATGCCCGCCGCGACGATCGCGTGACTGCACGGCGGTGTCCTGCCGAAATGGTTGCACGGTTCGAGCGTCACCGCCATGGCGAGTCCCGTCGCCGGTCGGCCGAGTTTCTTCAGCGCGTCCACCTCGGCGTGGTCGCCGCCGCAACACTGGTGCCACCCTTCGGAAAGTATGGTCCCCGCGTCGTCGCATATCACCGCGCCGACCATCGGGTTGGGATAGACGGCGCGACCGCCGTTGCGGGCGAGTTCCACCGCCCGCGCCATAAGCGCGGCAAGCGGTATGGTCATTTCTCCTCCGCGTAGGAACGGGGCAGGTTCTGCTGGATGAACAGGCGCAGTTTGTGTTCCTCTTCCGGCTTCATCGCCGACCTTGTTATCGCTATCTCCAGCGTGAACGATCCATTGGGCGTCGTTTCGGCGACGGCGGCACCGGCGGCGAACTTCAACTCCGCGCGTCGCACCTTTTTTCCCTTCCGGTCAGGTCCGCTTTTCCGCATCTCGATGCGGTAGCGGCCGAACCGGTCGGCTGTCCCGTCGGTGACAAGCGCCGGTATCCGCATGTCGGAGAATCCTCCGCCGGTGATCGTCGCGCGATGAGGACCGGGGGACCGCAGGACGATGCGGTCGGCCGACAGCCCGAAGAATGACGCGATGTCGGCGGCCGCGCCCGACAGGTCGGCGGCACTCCGCACCTCGACCGAGAAAGAGCGGTCGGCCTGCACCTGCAGGAGGAACAGTTCCCTGAGCGGGACGACCGGACCCCACGAACCGTTGCGGAACAGGAAGCGGGGGGCGGCGACGGCGCCCGTCGCATCGAACAGCACGCCGTACTCGTCCTCGACGAGCACGCGCCCCTCCTCGTCGGACAGTTCGCCGAATTTCGCGCCGGGGTCGTACAGCAGGATGCTTTCCTCGCCGTCCACGAGCCGCCACGGCAGTTCGGTCGACACGGGGGCGGCGGTGCGGGGCAGGCGTATGGCGACGGCGGCGGGGTGGTAGGTCACGCTCCGCTGGCAGAGTTCCTTTTTCTTATTGAAGAAATAGAATTGTCCCCCGGGGCGCATCGCGTCGGCGCCACACAGATGGGTCTCGAGCCGCGGGCCACGCTCGGTGCCGGCCAGAAAAAAGCCGGCCCCCGGTTCCCGGCGCGACGGGGCGAGCGCCTCATCGGGCGCCGGCACCGGTACCGGAAGTTCCGCGGCGCACAGCACGACGGTATAGAGCAAAAGCGATAGAGGGAGGATGCGGAGGATGGGGAGATACGGTCCGCCGGGGCGTCTCACCGCCAGTCGGTCTTGACCTTTATCTTGGCGGCGTTACCGCTGCGGTTGCGCTGGTAGTAGAGTTTGGCGCGCCGGACGATGCCGCGGTTGACCAACTCTATCTTCTCGATGAGCGGCGAGTGGAGCGGGAATATGCGCTCGACGCCGAACCCCGAAGAGGATTTGCGTACCGTGATGGTGGTGCGGCTATTCGCGCGACCGTTGTTTATCGCGATGACATCGCCGGTGAACACCTGTATGCGCTGTTTGTCGCCCTCGATGATGCGGGTATGGACCGACACCTTGTCACCGGGCTTGATGAAGTAGTGGTCCACGCGCATCTGGCGCTTCTCGATGTCGCGGATGATCGGGCTTACCATGGTCAAACTCCTTCGTTCCTCAAAAACGGAAGAGGTTTATACTTACAAGAGTGAAGTCTGTCAACAAAAATCGACGCGGCGCTCCGGACACTGAGATGGTTGTAGCCGGTGCCGGGGTCGATCGGTTCGGCATAACCATCAATGATATCGTCGAGTTCTTCGCTTATTCCGTCGGCGGTCCCGAACAGGACAAGGAGCGGCCGCGCCCCCAGTCCCGCCACCTGTTCCCCCGAGAGGGTCTTGGGCCGTTCCGTCGCCGAGGTCGCGAGGATGAACGGGCGTTCCCCCTCTCTCTTTTCGATGTCGGCGATCGCCTCATCGAGCATTCGGACTATCCGCAGTTTTTCGAGCGCGGCGGTCCGGTCGGGATTGAACAGCCGCCCCGCGCCGTCGAACCAGTGGCTCACGAACTCGGTCGCCAGCGCGCGCATCCCTTCGTCGGGGTGGACGAGGTAAAAGGCGCCGAGCCCGTAGGTAGCCGCGAGCCGCGCAAGGTCATGGATGTCGAAATTGGTGATGGAACTCGTGATGGTGCGCCCCCCCTGTCGGACCGGGTAGTGCAGAAGCGCGAGCGAGACCCGTTCCATCGGTCACTTATCGTCGTCGAAGAAGTCGGCGGGAAGGAGCGCCAGCAGTTCGGGGCGGTTGCGGAGCGTCCGCATGAGCGCGCTTTTTTTCCGCCACGCCTCTATCTTCGCATGGTCGCCCGAGAAGAGAACCTTGGGCACCTTAAGCCCGCGGAACTCGCGCGGCATGGTGTAGTGGTCGTGTTCGAGGAGCGGGAGCGAGAACGATTCCTGTTCGGTCGATCCCTCGTTGCCGAGCACCCCGGGGATGAGCCGCACCACCGCGTCGACGACCGCCGCCGCCGCCGGCTCGCCGCCGGTCAGGACGAAGTCGCCGAGCGACAGTTCCTCGATGCCGGTGAGGTCGATGAAACGCTGATCCACCCCTTCGTAGTGGCCCGCGATGAGGACGATCTGGTCGCATCCGGCCGCCAGTTCGCGCGCCAGCGGCTGGTCGAATCGCCTGCCGCGCGGCGAGAGGAGGAACGACCGGCAACGCGTCTCCTTCGGCACCGACTCGTAGGCATTCAGCAGTATCTCCGCCATCATGACGAGTCCCGCGCCGCCGCCGTACGGGGCGTCATCGACCTGCCGCCGCTTCCCCTTGCCGTGGTCGCGTATCTGGTGGAGGCGGAACTCGGCGAGACCCTTCTCGACCGCCCGCTTCATCATGCTCACGGAGAGCGGCCCGTCGAAATACTCGGGGAACAATGTCAGGATGTCTATCTTCATGAGGGGGACTATCGCCGGAGCGGCCCGCAAAGTCAAGAGTTTTCGCTGTGCCATATCGTGCGCCCGGCCCGAAAATAATTTCTTTACTCCGTTGAAATATCCGCTATAGTGATTCCTATCGTCGTCTCTTTGAAAGGTGGAACTATTTGAATAGTATGGTCGTTTTTTTCCGGAGGAACGCATGAACAAGTTCACCCTGATCCTTCTTTCGGCGCTCATCGCGCTCACCGCGGCGGTATCGTGCAAGTTCGAGCCGCCCATCGAAGAGAAACTCAACGCCTACATCCAGAGTTATCTCTACGCCGTCCGTGACGGCAAGACCGACGAGGTCTACAACACGATGCTTTCGGCGAAGATGAAAGAGGTCTTTACGATCGAAGACTGGAACGAGTATGTGTCCCGCGTCTACAAAGGGAAGATCGGTCAGGAACTGCGTACCGCCTACGCCACCATCGTGAAGGAGAAATCGACCGGCGAATTCATCGAGGCGACCGGACGCACCTCCAACATGGGCCGTATGGGCAATGTCATGAATCAGGACGAGACGCTCATCTTTCAGGTGCATGTCGTCAACGAGAACGGCCAGTTCAAGGTCGAACAGTCGGAGGACATGACGGCCCTGCAGGAGGAGAAGGACGCCCAGAAACGGCTTGACGAACTGCTCAACAACTATCAGGGACTGGTCAAACTCGAGGATGTGATGGTCGAGCCGCTGCCGCAGCGACCCGGCTGGGCACTCGTCTCGGGCACCATCCTCAACGCGAGTTCCGATCTCGATATGGTCCGCGTCGGCGTCAAGATCCGCCTCAAGGACTCGGCGGGCGACATCATTTACGCGCAGAAGTTCTTCCCGGTGCTCGATGTCCGCTACGAGGGGCTCCGCACGAGCGTCCTGCCCGGCGACTCGAAACTGTTCCAGACCCCGATCAAGGATATCCCGGTCGAATGGGACAAGAGCCAGCCGCCCGACTTCCAGTTCTACCTGATCGACGGCACCGTCATATCGGAAGAGGATCTCAAGAAGGAGATCGTCGACCGCGACAAGATGCGCAAGTTGGTCGAGGAGACCCGCAAGGGGGACGAAGAGGCGCGCCGCCAGATGAACGAGCAGTGGGACAAGGAAAAGCGTCTCAAGGCGAAGATCAAGGCGATGCAGGAACGCAGCAAGACGAAAGAGGAAAAGAAATAATTTTCCTTGGGCGCCGGAATGATCAGTTATACTGAGCGGTTATGCGGTCGTATCGGCTATTAAGTTGACAGGGGTATCGCTTTGTGGTACAGAATGACGCTGCTCGCGGTTCTTTTATTTTTGAGTGCTGAAGCGTTCGCCGATCGCGATCTGTACATCATCTGGCTCCCTTCGAACGCCGTCAAGAAAGCGGAGAAGGTCTACACCATCCCGCTTGACCTCGACGGCGCGGTAAAGAAGGTGAAACAGCGGATGGCGCAGGACCCGCTGATCCGTTCCGATGTCCTCCTCAACGAGGACGGGTTCCGGATCCACGCGTTCTACAACCTGCGACAGACCGGCGCTTGGCGTAAGATGTACCTCATAGAGGAGGACAGCCGCGTCACCGCGCGGTTCTTCTGAGATCCGGGATCATCTAATGGCAGGATTACGGATTCTGACTCCGTCAGTCTAGGTTCGACTCCTAGTCCCGGATCCATTTTTTTATAGACGACCCCATCGTCTAGTGGTCAGGACACCGGCCTCTCACGTCGGGAACACCGGTTCAAATCCGGTTGGGGTCGCCATTTTTCTCCCCGTTCAGGGGATGGTTACCGTAACATCGTCGAGATAGACAAAGCCGCCGGTCGCCGTGCCGCCCGTTTGCTGATAGACGCGGGTGCCGATCGTGAGATAGGCGGCTCCTGCAGGCGAGGTAGGCGAAGCCGTTATGGTCTGCCAATCGGCCTGATCGGTGGTGTAGGTCCCGGGGTAGACGGTGGATCCTATCTGTGCTTTTGACGCGTCGTAGAAGGAATAATAGAGCGTGCCGCGACCGTTCGCGTCATTGTCGTAATAATGGAAGGTTATGTTGTAGGCCGTGTTCTCGGTGATCGCCACGAAATCGGAAACGAAATCGGTGTTGCTGTTGGTCGTGCTGTTCCTCGTCAGTTTCACCGACGCCGCGCTCCCGCCGTGGGTGATGGTCGTCTCCTTCGCGACGCCGACGCCGGCATCGGCGGTCCATGAATCGGGCGTCGTTCCGTTGGTCCACAGTTCGAAGTCGCCGTTGAGCACCGTCAGCCCGTCAGCCTCGCAATAATGGGTGGCGAGGTTGCAGGTCGGCGTCGGTTCGGCGCAGTCGCCGTCACCTTCGCAGCGCCCGGTCTTGAGCACGCAGGTATCGACCTGACATTCCTCCCACTCCTCACAGGTGTCACTGCCGCAGGTCACCGGGGTCTTCACCATATCGTCGGCTCCGCGCGGTAGGAGTTTTGAGTTGTCGAACGCGAAGAAGAGCACGCCGGTGATCGCATCGTAGGCGGCTCCGACCTCGGGCATCGTATAGAAATAGAGTTGGCTGTCGACGCGCA
This sequence comes from bacterium, assembly GCA_022711315.1. Taxonomy (GTDB): domain Bacteria; phylum UBP6; class UBA1177; order UBA1177; family JAKLFG01; genus JAKLFG01. Next base: position 7,890 of record JAKLFG010000031.1, read on the forward strand.
GATCACCGGTGACGAGAAATTCGCCGTAACCGAGCGCGTTGTCGAGCACCGTGACCCCTTCGACCGTCACGAGGACCGCGTTGTGGTCGTCGGCGTACTGCCCGCCCGTCGCGATGTCGGCGGGATCGACGATGACCGGCGCCGGCAGATCGTTGCCCGAACTTTCGACCGTGATCGAGGAGACCGACGCCAACTCGAGCAGGCCGAAGTAGTTGGTCAGCGTCCCGACGACCGTGACGATGTCGCCGACCGCCGGTGCGGTGAGCGAACTGTAGACATAGATGCCGCTGAAGGCGTAGCCGAGCACCGGGTCATGGTCCGCCTCGGGGACCTGCAGGAAAAAGTTGGCGCCATCGACCGCGGTCACCACGCCACGCGTCTCGACCTGATTCCCCGGCAGAACCGTGCCGTCCTTGAGATCGTAGATGGGGATGGTGCCGCACGAACCGTACATCGGGTTGGGACTGTCGGGACAGGGATCGCAGATATTTCCGGCACCGTCGCCGTCGTCATCGAGTTGATCGGTGTTGGCGTCGTACGGACAGTTGTCGGAGGCGTTCGGTATCCCGTCGCCGTCCTTGTCGTCGGAATCCACCGTCGGATCGGCGCCGAGCGGCGTCGGATCGCAGAGGTCACCGACGCCGTCATTGTCGGCATCGCCCTGCACCCCGTTGTCGACCGGGCGTATCGGATTGAAAAGCATGGGGCAGTTGTCGCTCCCGTTCGCGATGCCGTCGCCGTCAAGGTCCTCCAGCGTCGGCCCGTTGTAGGGGCGGGCGTCGTCGCTCGAGGTCCGCAACGGCGTGCAGGTCGGCTCGCCCGCCGGTTCTCCACAGGAAAAAAGAGCGTACGCGGAGGAATTCGCCGCCGCGAGTTGCGCATAGGTCTTGCCGGTCTCGCGCTCGACGCAGACCGACTTCGGGACGGTGCATACCGTCAAGGCCTCGCACCCGCTCTGCCCGCCCGGCACGACAGCCATGACCGCCGCGTCGCCGTAGAGCGGTTCGCCGCCGCGCAGGACGAGCGCCACGCCATCGACATTGGCGTCGATGATCGCGAGGTACGGTTCGTCTTCGTACCCGGTGCCGTCGAATATCGCGAGGTCGGCGACCTTGCCCACCTGTAGCGAGCCGGTGAGCGCGGCGAGCCGGAGCGCGGTGGCGTTGTTGATGGTCGCCATGCGCCACAGATCGCGCGCTGTGAAGAACCCGCCGTAAAAGACGGTGTTCAGGCGATCAGCGCACTTGAGTTCGCGCAACATGTTCATCGAGCCGGACGCGGTCCAGTCGGTCCCCATGCCGATGTTGACGCCGAGCGTGCGGTAGAGCGTCACCGGCGCGGTGTTGCCGTAAAGCGCGATGTTGGTGCGCGGGGACCAGATGAGCGCCGTCCCGTTCTGGGCGAGGAGCAGGGCGTCCTGCGCCTTGAGCCCGACGAGATGGATGAAGGCGCTGTTGGCCTCGGTGAGGTCGCGGCCGCCATTCGCGGAACTCGAAAGACAGAGGAATTCGTTGCGCGCCTCGGCGTCTATCCCCTCCGAGACATGGGGCAGGTAGCAGTCGTTGCTGAGCACCGTCGCCGGGTCTATGGAGGGGTAGCCGCAACCGCTCGAGAGGAGCGTGCCGCCGTTGTCGCCGAGCGGGAAGGTGTTGTACCGGACATCGGCGAAGGCGAGCCCTTCGGTATTGAAATAGTTCTGATCGAGGTTGCGGAGGAACCCGGTCGCGCCGCCCGAACCGGCGATGGCGGTGGTCCCCGCCATCACATTGCGCAATTCCCCCCACTGCTTCTGCTCGACGGTCGCGCTGCCCGGGACCGGGATCTTGGTGTGGTCGCGTATCCCCAATCGCCAGTCGTGGCGGTGGTCGAACCGTTCGGTGCCCCAGTTCCCGGGGGCGTTGTAGGTGTAACCGAGATGATCGTGGGCGTTGATGAGCGCCGGGGATATGACCCCTGCGGCGCACTCGACGACCGTCGCGCTGGCGTACCCCGGCTCGGCCGAACAGTCGCACCCGACGCAGGCGATGTCACCCGCCGCGCCGACAAGCACCTCGCCGCCACGGTATATCTTATCGTGGCCGAGCACCATGCCGCGCAACAGCAGGTCGTCGGAACCGGCGGTCGCCGTACACAGTCCCTCGGCGGGCGGTGTCAGTTCGGCACAGAGGACCTCCTCCTCGCCGCCGGCATCCGTGTCGGGGATCTCGCCGTCTTGATCCGACTGGTCCGACTGATCGGTCGGGTCGGACTGATCGGCGTCGGTCGATACCGCGTCATCGGTCGCCATGCCGTCGTCGGTCGCCGTCGCGACGACCATATCGTCCAGCGAACGGGGCTCCAGTTTCGCGTTGTCATAAGTATAATGCATGATGCCGGTGAGGGTCTCGTAGGTGGTCCCGACCGGCGGGAAGGTATAGGTGAACAGCGTGTCGTCGACCCGCAGGTCGCCGGTGACCGAGAATTCGCCAAAACCGAGAGAGGTGCTGAGCACCGTGACACCCTCAACCGTCACGAGCACCCCGTTGTAGGCCGCCATCGAGGTGCCGCCGGTCTTCACCGCCTCCGGCGTCACGATGACCGGTTCGGGAATGACGCCGTCGCCGAGCACCGTCACCTCGGTCACCGTCGCCAGCTGGATGCTGTCGTAGTAATTCTGAACCTTGCCGGCCACGCGGACACGATCGCCGAGCGCGGGCATCGTCACCCCCGAGGAGCCATCCGCAAAGACGAATATGCCGCTGTAGGTGTAGCCGAGCTGGGCGTCGTGCGCCGCCTCGGGGACCTGCACGAAAAATATCTTGGCGCTGGCGCGGATGCCGGTGACCACCCCCTCGATGGTGGTGACGGTGTCGGGCGTTATCTCGCCGAGTTTTATCCGGTAGATGGTCGCCTTGTCGGCGGTGTCGGTATCGGGCGTGACGGTGTCCTGATCCGACTGGTCCGACTGATCGGTCTGATCCGACTGATCGTCGGCGACATCGGCGTCCGCCGTCTCGTCGGAAGTATCGTTCCCCTCGGTGACCGCCTCGGTCGCTTCGTCCGATACTTCATCGGTCGTCTCATCGGTCGTCTCATCGGCCGTTTCGTCGACCGCGTCCTCCCCTTCGGTCTGCGCCTCGACCGCCCCGTCGCCCGCCGGATCGTCCTCGTCCGTGCCCGGCGCATCCTCGTCGACAGCGAGCGTATCCTCGTCGGCAAGACCGATCCCGTCGGCCGCCGCGGCCGTGTCGCTGTCCTTGTGCAGGATGCTCGTCCCGTTGCCGCACCCGGCGACAAGCAGCATCACCGACCATACCATGAAGGTCACGCCGAACGATCTCATGGGTATCTCCTCCGAACGAAAGATCTGCGGTGATTATAGCGCGGCGGACGGCGGAAGCAAGTTAGTATTCGGTCAGCGTGACCTCATCGCCGGTCAGCATGTGGACGGTGAGTCCGTACCTTTGTTTCATCTCCGTGATGAATCCCCGGTCACGCCAGCCGACCGAAAGGGCGGTCGCAAGCGCATCGGCGGTCATGCAGTCGGCGGCCGACACCGTGACCGAATGAGCCCCCTCGACCGGCAGGCCGCTTTTCGGGTCGATGATGTGCGAATACCGTTTGCCGTTCTTTTCAAGATACCGCTCGTAGTCGCCCGAGGTCGAGATGCTCAGGCACCCGTCGATCGGCGTGCTGAAGGTCTTGATGAGTTCCTCTTTTTTAAGCGGGTTGCGGATACCGACCGTCCACGGCTTCCCGTGTTTGCTGCCGCAGACCACCAGTTCGCCGGTGTAGTTGACGAGAAAGTCCTTGCTCCCCGCCTGCTCCATGATGCGCCGCGTCTCGTCGGCGGCATAGCCGGCGGCGATGCCGCCGAGGTCGAGTTTCACCCCTTCCCTCCTGAAGGCGACCGTGTTCTTCTCACAGTCGAGAGCGAGATTCTCCACCCCGACGAGCGGCAGAAGTTCCCGCACCGCGGCGGGGTCGGGCACCTCGGCGCGGTGGATGTCCCAGAGATACCCTTCGCTCTTGTAGGTGATGTCGAACCGACCGCCGGTCTCGCGGGAGAACGCGACCGATCCCTCGAGCAGGCGACACAGCCAGCCGGGGACCGCGACCGGCCCCTTGTGCGCCGAGGCGTTGAGATGGGTGAGAAGACTGCCGGGGCTGTAGTAGTTGAGCGTCGCCGATATCTCGCCGACGCGGCGTTGCACCTGTTCCTCCAGCGCCGCATCCCTCGGACCGGCGTAGGTGACCGTCAGATCGCCGCCGAGACCTTGGAACGAGAAGGCGCTGACCGGCTTTTCGCGACAGGCGGACAGACAGATGAGCGCCGCGCACGCGGCGACGACGAGTTCCCGCATGATGTTCCTCCGGACCGTTCGTGTCGGACGGGGCAGGTTACTCCGTTCACGGGTCTGAGTCAACAGTCACCGGGACACCACCGGAAAGCGATGAAAACTTTCTTTTTGTGCCACGAGTCCCTATAATCGACCCGTTCATCGAGCGGAGGACCACGATGCGGCGACCTTTCATGATACCGGCGGCTCTGGCGCTGTTCTGCCTGATCGCCGTCGTCCCCGGCCTGCTTGACGCCCAGATCGTCACGCCGGAGGGCGAGGAACTGAACGCACAGCCGGAACCGGCCGAACAGCCGGAGGCAGCGGAGCAACAGGAACCACCCGCCGAGCCGACGCAGGTGCAGGAGAAGAAAAGCGAGCCGGAGACACCCGGGAGATGGCCCACGGCCCGGTCGCGCGACTTCGGTCTCGGGCTCTTCCTCGGCGAGCCGACCGGCATCTCCTTCCGCTGGTTCTTCGACGACATGATGGGCATCGACGCCCTCGCGGCGTGGGGCTGGGGCTGGGACTACCACCAGAAGGTCGTCTTTCAATCGGATTATCTGTTCCGGTTCTACGATCTCATCCCGATACCGAAGGGCGACACCGCCCTCTACATCGGCGGTGGTCTGCAGTTGGGCCTGTTCGACCACTACCGGTACTCGGTCTATTACCACGACCTGCACGATTGGCGGTTCCTCCTTGCGCTCCGCCTGCCGGGCGGCATCCTTTACCAGATAAAGAGTTTCCCGATAGAGATATTCTTCGAGATGGCCTTCCTCTTCAATATCCTGCCGGCGCCGGCCCCCGATTTCAATATCGGCATCGGCGCGCGGTTCTGTTTCTAACGGCTTCCCGATGACCCGGTCGCTCTTCTTCGCCATCTTTCTCACGGCGCTCGCGACGCTCGCGCTCGAAACGGCGTTGCCCCGCATCTTCAGCGTCACTATGTGGTACCACTACGCCTTCATGGCGATATCGGTCGCGATGCTCGGGATGGCGACCGGCGCGGCAAAGGTCTTCGTTTCACGCTGGTCGGCGCTCGACGAGGCGACGCTGGTCGCCCGCATCGCCCGCTACAGTCTCTATTTCTCGGTCGCGACGGTGCTGTCGCTCCTCGCGATCCTCTCGATACCGTTCGTGCCCCGTTCGAGCGGCATCGGCATCTATTCGATGGCTCTCATCTACGCCATCGCGGCGGTCCCCTTCTACTTCTCGGGGGTCGTCGTATCGGCGATACTCTCGACCCGCTTCATCGCGCTCGTCAGCGGCCTCTACGCCGCCGACCTCGCCGGCGCGGCGGTCGGGGCGCTCCTGTTCTTCTTCTTCCTACGGGCGACCGACGCGGTCAGTTTCGTCATACTCGTCGCGGCGCTTCCGGCCTGTGCCGCCTATCTGCTCACCCGCCGACGCACGGCGCTCGCGCTCTGCCTCCTTTTCGTCCTCGTCGCCGGAGCCAACCATTTCGAGCGGTTCTTCCGCATCGAGTGGCAGAAGGTCGAGACGGGGCAACTCATCGTCGCGGTCGACAACCTCACCGAATGGGAGGGATGGACCCCCTTCTCGCGGATAACCGTCCAGAATTACATCGATTCCGCCTTCGGCTGGGGCACCTCGAACGCCTTTCCCGAGGAGTTTCCCGACTATAAGGTGGGGCAGAAGAACCTCATCATCGACGCGGCGGCGGCGACCATCATCACGATGCGCGGGAAACCGATAGAGGAACTCCAGCACCTCCGGTACGACATCACCAACCTCGCCCATGTCGTCGTGCCCGACGCGCGGGTGGCGGTCATCGGCGTCGGCGGCGGTCGCGACATCCTCTCGGCGCTCCACTTCAACCAGAAGGAGATCTGGGGCATCGAGATAAACGAGCGGATCCTCGAGGCGATAACCGGCCCGTACCGCGAATTCACCTATCCCTTCGCCGACTTCCCGAATGTCCACCTCGTCCACGACGAGGCGCGCAGTTTCATCGAGCGGACCGACCTCCGCTTCGACATCATACAGGCGTCGCTCATCGATTCGTGGGCGGCGACCGCGTCGGGCGCCTTCGTCCTGACCGAGAACAGCCTTTACACCGTCGAGGGATGGGAGGCGTTCCTGTCGAAACTGACCGACCGCGGCGTCGTGACGATGTCGCGTTGGTACTACAAGAAACGGCCCGGCGAGATCCTGCGGCTCGCCTCGCTCGCCTACGAGGCGCTCGCCGCCGCAGGGGTCGAGAAGCCCGCCGCCCACATCATGCTGGCCGCGACCACCTATGCGGGCGAGGAGCCGCCCGGCCTCACCGCGGAAGAGCGACGGGCCCGCGAGGATGTCGCTTACGGCACCGGCACTATCATCGTGTCGAAAAAGCCGTTCGACGGCGACGCGGTGCATGCCTTTCTGGCCGCCTGCGGCCGCTACCGGTTCGATGTTCTCCTCGCGGCGGGGTACGAGGGGCAGTCGGTGTTCCAGCACATCGTCGACCGCGACCGTCGCGACGCGATGATCGCCGCCTATCCGTTGGAACTCTCCGCGCCGACCGACGACAACCCCTTCTTTTTCAACATGCTCAAGCCTTCGGCGCTTCTCCAGTACCGCGGCATAGAGAAAGAAGGCCCGCTCAATACCAACCTCGGCGCGGTGCGCAACCTTTTCATCCTGCTCGGCATCGTGACGGTGCTCGCCATCCTGCTCGTCATCGTGCCGATACTCTCGGCGATGGAACGGAAAAGCGCGGCGATGCTCCGCCACCCGTGGAGCCTCTATTTCGCCGCCATCGGCTTCGGCTTCATGCTGATAGAGATAGCGCTCATCCAGAAGTTCACCGTGTTCCTCGGCCACCCGACCTACAGCCTGCTCGTGGTCCTCTGCACGATACTGCTGTTCACCGGCTTCGGCAGTTGGCTCGCGGGACGGCTGAAAGGCAAACTGAAGCCGGTCCACATCTTCATCCTGCTCATCGCGGTCGTGACGGCGGCGGGCGGCGTGAATATGTTCGTTCTGCCGCACCTTTCGGGGCTGCCGCTCGCGGTGCGGATACTCTACAGCGCGGCGGTGATGGCGGCCATCGGCACGGTGCTCGGGATGCCGTTCCCGACCGGCATGGCGTCGCTTACGGGTGAACAGAAGGAGTGGGGGCCGTGGCTCTGGGGGATCAACGGGGCGCTCGGCGTCGTGTCGTCAGTCCTCGCGACGGCGCTTTCGCTCTTTTTCGGGATATCGGTGACCTTCTTTGCGGGGGTGGCGGCCTACGGGTTGGCGCTCGCCGCCTGCGTCGCGGCGGTCGGGCTCAAGCGTTCCTAGAGAACATACCTTGTCCTTGCTTTTTTATCCGTTATCGGGCATACTGACCGCATGAAAGTGAAAGAACGGCTTCTCGACACTATCATTCGCCAGATCGTGGCGCTGGTCGCGCCGCGGCGCATCATCCTGTTCGGCAGCGCGGCACGCGGCGATATGCGGAAGAACAGCGACATAGACCTGATGATCGTCCTGCCCGACCGCGCCGCCAAAAAGAAAAGCGCGCGGCTTCTCTACACCATGCTGGAGACGGAAGGCGTTCCGTTCGACATCGTGCCGGTGACCGAGGAGGACTTGGCGCGTCACGGCGACACTCCCGGTCTGGTGTATCGTTCCGCGCTTCGCGAGGGGAGGGTCCTCTATGCCGCGTAAGGAGATCGCCAAGGGCTCTCCGCAGGAGTGGCTCGCCTTCGCCAAAAGCGACCTTAAACTCGCCAAGGCGGGCAAGGTCAGCGGTGTTCTTCTTTCGTCGCTCTGTTTCCACGCACAGCAGGCGGCCGAAAAGGCGATAAAGGCGGTGCTGGTGCTGAAGCGGAAGGAGTTCCCGCCGACGCACAACATCAAAGTGCTGATCGATCTTCTGCCCGGGTCGGCCGGGTTCCCCGAGAAAAGTCAACAGGCATCCCTTCTCACGATGTATGCGGTGAATACGCGCTATCCGGGCGATCTCTACCACATATCGCAGAAGGACTACGCCGAGGCGTTGTCGTTGGCCGGGGCGGTCGTGCGGTGGGCGACGGCGCAGGTTCGGAAAGCCGGTACGAAGAACGGCCTTTTCTCCTGATTCCTTTTGTTTTCCAATGACATCGAGAAGGCCGTGGCGGCGCTGACCGATTAGTCCCTACTATACTTCTTGCGCCTTGACCCCCTACTCCATTGCGCCCTGACCCCTAGCGTCCTTTCTGACCCCTAGCGTCCTTTGTCATTTATAGCGATATTCGCGACATCCCACCAACTTTGATGTGTTTATATCAACCATTAAATAAAAAATAAGCCCTCCCCTAGATGCGCGCGATATCGCATCACTCTCGTATTTTGACATTTCAACCTCGAGATACATTCCAAAACCCATTTCTATTTCTTGCGCGTTCTTTTTTCCCTCATCAATAATCATTTTTAAGTTTTCTTCAAAACTCTTGGATGAATCAAAGAAATCTGATTTGCAAACCGATCCTTTTTCTTGTTGTGACATGTCGTATCTGTAATCTTTAAGGATATTTTCATAACTACTAAAGTACGAACCTATTATTACGGAATGAAGAATACTTTTATCTTTTTTGAACCCTTGCTCTTCTGCCTTGTCGAGAGCAACATTCAATGCTCTTGCAATCTCTTTTCTTAAAAACACCGGCTCCAAATGTTTTCCTCCTGTTGAACAGGAAAAAAGCAGTAGTGCCAGAAGGGTCAAGGCGCAAGAACTGTAGTTTTTCATGAAGTCACCCCCGCCCAGTTTTTTGCCGTCAAGCGTTCTTAGCGCAGTACCAGTCGTAGACGGTGCGGATGCCGTCGGCGAGTTGCATCTGGTGCTTCCACCCGAGCCCATGCAGTTTCGACACATCGAGTAGTTTGCGCGGCGTCCCGTCGGGCTTGGTCGTATCCCACACGATGTCGCCTTTGAACCCGACCGTCTTTTTCACCAACTCGGCCAGTTCCTTTATCGTGAGATCCTCGCCGGTGCCGATGTTGATGTGGGTGTTGCGCACTTCCCTCATCCCCTTCGAGAGATCGGCGAAGTTCACCTTCTCCATCAGGAAGACGCAGGCGTCGGCGAGGTCGTCCACATAGAGAAATTCGCGCTTCGGACTGCCGGTCCCCCAGAGCGTCACCGACTTTTCGCCCTTCAGTTTCGCCTCGTGGAATTTCCGTATCATCGCGGGCATCACATGGCTCGTCTGCAGGTCGAAGTTGTCGCCGGGGCCGTAGAGGTTGGTCGGCATCACCGCGATGAAGTTGGTCCCGTGCTGGATGTTGTACGATTCGCAGAGTTTTATACCCGCGATCTTCGCGATGGCGTAGGGTTCGTTGGTGTATTCGAGTTCCCCGGTGAGGAGCGCCGGTTCGGTCATCGGCTGGGTCGCCAGTTTCGGGTAGATGCACGACGAGCCGAGGAAGAGCAGTTTCTTCACGCCGTGTTTATGGGCGGCGTCGATGAGGTTCAGTTCGATGGCGAGATTGTCGTAGATGAAATCGGCGCGGTAGGTATTGTTCGCGACGATGCCGCCGACGCGGGCCGCCGCGAGGAGCAGATATTCGGGCTTCTCTGCCGCGAAGAAGGCGTCGACCGCATGACGGTCGCGCAGATCGAGTTCGGCAAGCGACCGGCCGACGAGGTTGCGGTACCCCTTCCGCTCGAGGCCGCGCCACAGCGCGCTCCCGACGAGCCCCACATGCCCCGCGACATATATCTTGGCGTTCTTTTCCATTGATCTAGTCCCCTTCGCTCAGGCGGATCCGGTAGTTGTGTTCCTTGAGCAGTTCGTCCCGCCGCGCCTCGGCCATGTCGGCGGTGACCATTTCCTTCACGAGTTCCTCGAGCGTGTGCTCCGGCTTCCAACCGAGTTTCTTCCGCGCCCTTGACGCATCACCGACGAGCAGATCGACCTCGGTCGGCCGGTAATAGCGCGGGTCGACCTTCACCACCGTCGCCCCCTTCTTGACCGCCCCCTTCTTGCCGCCCGCCGCAATGAGTTTTTCCTCATCGATCTCCGCCACCACCCCGGTCTCGCGCGCCCCCTCGCCGTCGAACTCGACCGTTATCCCGATGCCGTCGAACGCCATCCGGGCGAACTCGCGCACTGCGGTGGTGCGACCGGTCGCGATGACGAAATCCTCCGGCGTGTCGTGCTGGAGCATCAGGTGCATGGCGCGGACATAGTCCTTTGCGTGGCCCCAGTCGCGTTTCGCCCCGAGATTGCCGAGGTAGAGCGTCTTCTGCAGGCCGAGCGCTATGCGGACCGCGGCGCGGGTGATCTTGCGGGTGACGAAGGTCTCGCCGCGTACCGGCGATTCGTGGTTGAACAGTATCCCGTTGCAGGCGAACATCCCGTAGGCCTCGCGGTAGTTCACCGTTATCCAGTAGCCGTACAGTTTCGCGGCGGCGTAGGGACTGCGCGGGTAGAACGGCGTCGTCTCCTTCTGCGGCGTCTCCTGCACGAGCCCATAGAGTTCCGAGGTCGACGCCTGATAGAACCGGGTCTTCTTCTCGAGGCCGAGGATGCGGATCGCCTCAAGGAGCCGCAGGGTGCCGAGCGCGTCGGCGTTCGCGGTGTACTCCGGCGTCTCGAACGACACCTTGACATGCGACTGCGCCGCGAGGTTGTATATCTCGTCGGGCCGCACCTCCTGCACGATGCGGATGAGGTTGGTCGCGTCGGTCAGGTCGCCGTAGTGCAGGAAGAATTTGACCGCCCGCTCGTGCCGGTCCTGATACAGGTGGTCGATGCGGTCGGTGTTGAAGAGCGACGAGCGGCGCTTGATGCCGTGGACCGTGTAGTCCTTCTCGAGAAGAAGATCGGCGAGATAGGCGCCGTCCTGCCCGGTAATGCCGGTGATGAGTGCGGTCTTGGTCATGGGATACTCTCCTCGTTCGATCGTTCGGGTGATTATAGCGCGTCGCCCCTTTTAGGAAAGTTTTCCCTGCCCCTCCCTTTCCATCGAATCGTTATTCAATAGCAACATATTGATATGGTTAAAGATATGCTCATGGAATACCCTTTGCTGAAGAAAGTGGTTGCAAAGAGGTGCGATGGAACTTATACTGTGCCGCGATGGTCTAACGACGACGGAACGAACGATAGGAGGTATCCCATGAGACGGTCCCTGCTTGCGATGGCGATGCTGACGCTTTTTACCGGTATCCTCGGCGCCGATACCCCGTACCCGCTGCTTCCCGACCCGGGTTCGCGGCTCAATATCCCCGAAGCCCTGTTCGGCAAGTGGGCGACCGATCCGCTCGGCCCGACCGGCGAGGAACTGCAGCCCTTCATAGTCAACGGGCAGGAGACCAACTACCAGATCTACAAGGGGGTCGTCGGTCTCATACTCAACTCCTCGATGGGGCAATCGCTCTGCACCGCGACGCTTATCGACCCGGAGGTCCTCCTCACGGCGGGCCACTGCGTCTACCTGAAGGAAAATGGGGTCCTCGTGATGAACGCGGTGAGCAACCCCGGCTCCATCACCGTCAAGTCGGGCGCCAACATCATGTACGGCGGCACCACGATCGCGCAGGCCGAGCAGGTGGTCAAGCACGACACCTGGACCGGCGACATCAATTCCTACGGCGGGCTGAACGCCGACATCGCACTCATCAAACTCGACCGCCAGATAACCGATGTCGAGTACTACGGCATCCGCACCGATCCCGAGGAGAACATCGGCGATCCCGGCATCATCGTCGGCTACGGCATCACCAAGACCGGCGCCTATGATTCGGGCATCCACCGCTGGGGCAACGCCAAGGTGCTGGACAAAGGGACCATCATGTACAAGCAGAACCTCCTCGAGGTGGGCGACCCGTCGGGCACCTGTCAGGGCGATTCGGGCGGCCCTTTCTTCACGACGCAGAACGGGCAACTGGTGGTATCGGGCGTCACCTCGTTCGGCGGGCAGACCTGTTACGCCGACCGTGACGGGTATGACACTTGGGTACTTAAATACTACTCATGGATAGAGGGCATCGTCCAGCAGTTCACCGGCCACGGGCTCTTGGGCTCGGGCGTCTGCGGCGACGGGAACGACTTCTGCTCTCAGGGGCAAAGCAAGGACTGCGGCCTCGTGGACAGCCGCTACGAGTCGGGAACGATCGCCTACTGCAACAGTGGCTGTTCCTACTGGGATGTTTCGGTCTGCAAGCCGGTCTGCGGCGACGGCGAACTGCTCTCGCCGGAACTGTGCGAATCGGGCGACACCGCCGACTGCGGGACGCTCGGCCAGTTCCTCTCCGGGACGACCGCCCCCTGCCGCGACGATTGCACCGGTTACAACACCGCCTACTGCACCGCGACCTTCTGCGGCGACGGGGTCAAGGAGGGGAACGAATTCTGCGATACCCAGTTGACCTCCTGCGAGACGCTCGGCGACTACAACAAATACAGTTATGCCCGCTGTAACGCCAACTGCACCGGGTTTGACGCCACCGACTGCGTGAACCAGACGATCGTCTGCGGCAACGGGACCGTCGATTACCTCGAGCAGTGTGACGACGGCAACAACACCTCGGGTGACGGCTGTTCGTCGAAATGCAAGATCGAGGGCGCGACGGTCGTCTGCGGCAACGGCATCAAGGAAGGGGCCGAGGAATGCGATGACGGCAATACGACGAATGGCGACGGTTGTTCGGCCGGTTGTGTCACCGAGGCGATGGCGGTCTGCGGCAACGGCGTCAGGGAGTGGGGCGAGGAGTGCGACGACGGCAACACCGCGAACGGCGACGGCTGTTCGGCCGGGTGCCTCTCCGAATCGCCCTACGCGGTCTGCGGCAACGGCACGCTTGAAACGGGCGAACAGTGTGACGACGGCAACACGGTCGGCGGCGACGGTTGTTCCCCCGCCTGTCTCACCGAGACGGGTGCCGTCTGCGGCAACGGCGTCAAGGAGGGGACCGAACAGTGCGACGACGGCAACACCACCAATGGCGACGGCTGTTCAGCGGCGTGCCTCACCGAGGATCCGAACGCCGAATGTGGCAATGGTATCAAGGAGATGGGCGAACAGTGCGACGACGGCAACATGAAGCCGGGCGACGGCTGTAACCCCGACTGCACCCTGCCGGCGACCTCGGGCGGCACCTGCGGCAACGGCATCAAGGAGTCGTACGAACAGTGCGACGACGGCAATCTGAAGGCGGGTGACGGCTGTGACCCCGACTGCACGATACCGGGCGTGACGGGGACCTGCGGCAACGGCGTCAAGGAATACGGCGAGGAGTGTGACGACGGCAATGTATCGGCGGGAGACACCTGCAACCCCGACTGCACCAGACCGACCGTCACGACCCCACGCGGATCGTCGGGCGGCTGTTCGCTCATCCTTCTGTGAAGGGCGCGGAGGAGAAAATACTTGACTTTGTCGACTAACGGTTCATAGAATCGACGATGTTTGCGGGTTGTAACCCTTTACTATCCTGTATGGAGGTATCAAAGATGAAGAAGAACCTTTTCGTGATCATGTTCCTCGCGATGATGCTCGCTGTTGCCTGTGGCGATGACAACACCGGACCCACCGGCCCGGGCGAAGGCGACGCCTGTGACGGCTCGACGACCATGTGCGTCGGCGAAGTGTACTACTGGTGCAACAACAACGCGTGGGCGCTCATCGACTGCAACGCGACCGGCAAAGTGTGCGATGTCGAGGACGGCTGCGTGGCCGAAGGAACCAATGACAACAACACCGGCACCGACACCAACACCGGCACCGACACCAACACCGGCACCGACGACACCGTCCCGGTGAACTGCGGCAACGGCACGACCGACACCGGCGAAGTGTGCGACGGCGACGCGAAGGACTGCACGACGCTCGGCGGCGGCTACACCGGCGGCTGGGCCACCTGCAACGCCACCTGCTCGGGCTACGACACGAGCACCTGCGTGGGCGGCACGACCGACACTGACACCGTCACCGACAACGCTATCCCCGACAACGACACCGTGAGCCCGACGGGCAAGACCTGCGCCGAGATCGTCACCTGCATAAACGGGTGCGCCGATGAGACTTGCGCTCAGGCGTGCTATGACTCCGGCTCGACCGAGGGCAAGGCGCTGTACGACGCGGCGGCCAACTGTGTTCAGACCAACTGCGCCACCGAATGCGGCGGCAGCGATCAGGATGCCTGCACGGCCTGCCAGCAGGATAAATGCGCCGATCAACTCGACGCCTGCTTCACCGTCGATGTCGACGCCTACGGCACCCTGAATGCGAACAGCACCGCGTTCGGTTACATCTATGACGGCGACGGCGACCTTAACGCCCAGATCCAGTCCAATCAGGCGGGCCTCGTGGTTGCCAACTTCTTCACCGGCACCTACGGCGCCAGCAACAAGCCGGTCCCGGGCACCGGCGCGGTCCAGACCATCGCGCTCGTTTTCCACAATGTGGCGGCCGAGAACCCGGCCTCCCTCACGGCGATGCAGCAGTCGCAGAGCCAGACCGACATTATCAATCCCATCGCCCAGATGTGGTTCCCGTCCGATGCGGTGACCCCGGGCCAGTACGACATGGATCCGACCAAAGAAGGATCGGCTGGGCTCGTGCTCCTTAACGCGGTCGGCGACAACGCCTGCCTGCTCGCCTACTGCTTCAGCGGCACCACCAATGTCACGGCGGCCAACAACACCACCGCGGCCAGCGGCGGGTCGATCACCTTTGGCGTGACCAACGCGAAGGTCTACTATCCGACCGAGACCCCGGCGGGCGACATCTCCGGTTCGCTCGGCAGCATCACGATCTGCCCCAAAGAGTAATAACTCGCTATTCTCATTCCGTATCTTCGGGCCCTCCCCGCGCGGGAGGGCCTTTTTTTTGCTGTTGACTTGCTCCTCATTCTCGATTAGGATCGTCTTACTTGTTATGCAATGATGGCTGGGGGTCGCCGATGCGCAGAAAACTTTTTATCCCGATCTTCTTCCTGCTTTTTTTGTGCGCCTGCGACGGCAATAAGACCAAGGCGCCGAACGACGCCGACAACGCGGCGGGCGGCGATACGGCGACCGACGATGATCTCCTTGAGCCGGAGTGTAGCGAGGGAGAGACACGATGCGCCGGCGAACTGTTCCTCCGGTGCGAAGGGGGCTCCTTCACGGTGACCGACTGCGCCGACTCCGGGGCGACCTGCGACCCCGACGAGGGTTGTCTCGCGCCGGATGACGACACCAAGGCCGAAGGTGGCGACCCCGCCCCCGACACGGATGCCGACGCCCCCGATTGTTCATCACATTTCTACAAACAATGCGACGAGGGAAGCAGTTACTGGTTCGACGCGTGCGGTAACCGCGAGGATCCGTACGAACTGTGCACCGAGACCCAGAAATGCATAAAGGGTGAATGTTTCGAGGTCGACCGGTCCGGTCCGACCTTCTACGGCGACACGCTCATCGTCATCAACACCGCGACCGCCGGCTCACCTGCCGGCTTCACCGGCGAACTCCCCTACACGCCGCCCCCCACGCCGCCCATGATGCTTCCGTGGGAAAAAGGGGCAGGGAAGATCCCTCGGCCCGATCTCAAGGTGCCGCTCCCCGAGGGGATCGACCGGTCGAGGATACTGCGCGGCGACCGGGCGACGCCGCGGCTCGCCCCGGTCGGCTCGACCGAGAGTTTCGCGATATACGACTTCTCGAACGGGGGCAACCGGTTCACGACCGCGACGCTCCAGCATGTCGGCACGACCTGCGAGGTGTGGAGCGAGGACACCGCCGCGGTGTCGGAGGAACGGGCCGCCGTCATCTGCGCCGAGTTCGAGTCGGCCATCTACCCGCTCGTCACCGAGAACTTTTATGACGCCGCCGACATCAACGGCGACGGGCGCATCGCGCTCCTGTTCGTCGACCTCGCCGGTCACGCCGGCGGTTACTTCACGCAGGCCGATTACTATCCCAAGGACGACTATCCCTACTCGAACGAGCGCGACATGATATACCTCGAGATAACGCTCGAGGACATGGAGATATTCGACGCGGCCGCCCACGAACTCCAACATCTCTGTTACTCGAACCGTCAGGTCCTCATCGAGAACGACTGGGCCTCCACCGACCTGTCGAACCGCTGGATCGACGAGGGGCTCGCGACCTCCGCCGAGCATCTTTACACCGGCACTCACGGCACCTGGGTGTTCGTCTTCAACAGCGCGTTCTACAACGAGCCGGTCGCGCTTGGGAACGGCTTTTACCTCTGGGATTACGGCAACAACGATCGCGTCGCGGCCGACTATGCGCTCGCCTACGCCTTTTTCCAGTATCTCCGCGTGCAGACCGACCAGCCCGACGGCATCTACCGCGCGATCATCGAACACGCCGACAACGATTGGCGGTCGGTCGACGCCATCGTCCGCGACCGGGTCGACCCCGCGAAGGGGCTGTCGGCCTTCATGACCGACTTCCGCATCGCGCTTCTCGTGAACGATCCGACCGGCCCCTACGGCTTCAAGAACGAGCCCGGCCTGACCTTTGACCCGCGTCGTTACAGCGGCACCGGGATGAATCTCGAAGGGGGCGGCGCGATCTACCTACCCATCGCCAACTCCTTCACCGCGCCGGGGACGCAGGGGGCGGCGATACAGTATGTCGGCGTCAAGACCAAAGCGTGGTCGGAAGAGCCGCCCGACACCGACGAGATACCGGACATCGACACCGACACCGAACAGCCCGACGCCGACATCGACGGGGATGTCCTCCCCTACGGCACGGTGGCCGCCACCGGTACCGCCTTCCCCCACATCTACGACGGCAACGGCGATATCAACCAGCAGTTACAGGACGATATGAGCGGTTTCCTGATGCAGACGGTCTTCTCCGGCACCTTCGGGGCTTCCAACAAACCGATACCGGGAAACGGAGCCACCACGACGATCGCCCTTGCGGTGCATTGGGCGGCGCAGGGAGGCGAGCCGGCCTCCATCACCGTTTTTCAACAATCGGACAACGGCACGGCCATCATCAATCCGATGCTCGAACTCCTTTTCCCCACCGACTATATCCTGCCGACCATGTACCTGATGGACCCGACCGACGAAGGAAGCGTGAAATTGATCCTCCTCAACGCGGTCGGCGACAGTGATTCCTGTGTGCTCGCCGAGGCCTTCAGCGGCATCACCAATGTCACGGCGGCCAGCAACACCACCGCGGCGAGCGGCGGCTCCATCACCTTCAGCGTGGTCAACGCGAAGATCTACTATCCGACCGAAACGCCGGTGGGCGATGTTTCCGACCAGTTCAGCGACACGACGATCTGCCCGAAGGAGTGACCCTCTTTTTTTGCCAAACCGTCCCGAACGCGCTATGCTTCCACCGGCCCGACAGACGGAGGGAAATATGCGGCTGTTCACCCACGAGGAATTGACGCTCCGGACGACGCGGTTCCAAGAGCGGTTGCGCGCCGGCGGCGTGGAAGCGGCGCTGCTTTCGGCCCATAGCGACCTATTCTATTTCACCGGCTCCATCCAGCGCGGGATACTCATCGTCCCGGCGCAGGGAGCGCCGACCTACTTCGTCCGCAAGGATATCGATCGGGCCCGCGAGGAGACGGCGGCCGCGGTGCTCCCGTTCGACGCCGCCGCGATACGCGACCGGCTGGCTCCCTACCGGACCATCGGGTTCGCCGCCGACATGACGACGGTCGCCGAACTCCGGCTCTGGCGCGAAAAACTGGTGCCGGAGGGGCGCGAGATGCCCGATGTCTCGCTCCCGCTCGCGCTCACCAAGATGGTCAAGACCTCCGTCGAGATCGCCCTCATGGAAAAGGCGGCCCACATCAACCGGGAGGCCATGCGACAGGTGCGCGAACTGTTCCGGCCGGGGATGCGCGACCTCGATGTGCAGGTGGCGCTGGAAGCCCATGTCCGACGCGAACTGGGGCATCAGGGCTCCTTCTGGCTCCGCGGCTCCCACCTCGAAGCAGGGCTGTCGCTCGTCGTCACCGGCGCCTCGGCGCTGGAGCCGACCTACACCGACTTCCCGATCGGCGGCCGCGGACTCTCCCCCGCCGTCGCGCAGGGGGCGTCGGGCGAGGTCATCGGCGACCTGTTCGTCGTCGATCTCATCGGAGCGCGCGACGGCTACAACGCCGACTCGACGCGGACCTTCTTCGTCGGCCGGCCCGACGCCGACCTCGCGCGCCGCTACGAAGAACTGCGCGGCTTCCTCGACAAGGTGGTCGCCTTCATCACCCCCGGCGTCACCGGCGAGGAGGCGTGGAATTACGCCACCGCGCTCGTCACCGAATGCGATTGGTGCGGCTGGTTCATGGGCCTGCGGTCCAAGGTGCGGTTCCTCGGCCACGGCATCGGCGTCGAGGTGAACCAGTTGCCGGTCATCGCCGCGAAACAGGCGATACCGTTCGAGAACGGCATGACCATCGCGATAGAACCGAAGGTGTTCCTGCCCGACCGCGGCGTCATCGGCATCGAGAACACCTATCTCATGGAGAACGGTCGCCTGCGTTCGCTCACCGGCGGCACCGAAACGATAGCAGATATCACCATCGCATAGGAGGCGGTCATGGGCTTTTTCCGGGCCATATTCAAGTTCATCGTGACGATGTTCGCGCTGTTCGGGTTCCTCGTGTTCCTGATCATCGCCGGCGGCGTCGCGGCCGTTTATCAGATGAAGAAGGACCGGTTCCTCATCCCCACCGAAACGATACTCACCCTCACGGTGGACGGCAACATCGTCGAGTACGCCTCGCGCGATCAGGTGTTGCGCGAGGTGCTCGGCCCCACCGTCACGATGCTCGACATCGTGGCGCAACTGGAGAACGCCGCCGAGGACGAGCAGGTGAAGGGGCTTCTGCTCCGCATCGCCGACCACGAACTTTCCTATGCCCAGATACAGGAGATCCGCGAAGCCGTCATCGCGTTCAGGAAAAGCGGCAAGCCGACGGTCGCCTACGCCGATTCGTTCGGCGAACTGACGCGCGGCATGGCATCGTACTATCTTGCCACCGCGTGCGAGGAGATATACCTTCAGGCCTCGGGCACGCTCGACCTGTCGGGCATATCAGCCGAAAGCCCGTTCCTCAAGGGACTGCTCGCCAAACTCGGCGTCCAGCCGATCGGCGAGACCCGCAAGGAGTACAAGAATGCGTGGAACATCTTCACCGAGGAGAAATATACCGGGCCGCACCGCGAGGCGGTCCACCGGATGCTCGAAACGATATTCTCCCGCATGGTCGCCGACATCGCCGCGGCGCGCAAGATAGAGCCCGAAAAGGCCCGCGCACTCGTGGACCGGTCACCCTTCTTCGCCGCCGAGGCGGTCGCCGAACGCCTCATCGACGGCGTGAAGTTCCGTGATGAGGTGCTCGCCCACATCGAGCAGAAGGCGGCCTGCGCCAAGTACACCCCGCTGTACCGCTACGAACCGACCTTCCCGCCCGACACCGCGACCGAGGCGACCGTCGCGGTCGTCATCGCCGAGGGGGAGATACACCGCGGCAAGAGCCGGCTCGACCCGTTCGGCCGGTCGAACCGCATCGGCGGCGACTCGCTCGCCAAGGCGATACGCGACGCGGCGGCCGACCCGGGGGTGCAGGCGGTGGTGCTGCGCGTCAACTCCCCCGGCGGCTCGGTGGTCGCCTCTGAAACGATCTGGCGCGAAGTGGCGAACGCCGTGAAAGAGGCGCAGAAGCCGGTCATCGTGACGATGGGCTCGGTCGCCGCGTCAGGCGGTTACTACATATCGATGGCGGCCGACCGCATCATCGCCCAGCCCGCGACGCTCACCGGTAGCATCGGGGTCATCATCGGCAAGATGTACACGCCGGACATGTGGAAAAAGATAGGGGTGACCTTCGACAGCGACCAGATAGGGAAGAACGCCCGGCTCTTCTCGTCGCTCACCAAACTCGACGCCGACCAGACGGCGCTCCTGCGCCGGATGCTCGATTCGATATACGACACCTTCGTGAGCCGCGCCGCCGCCGGACGCAAGAAGAGCCCCGAGGAGATAGAACCGTTCGCCAAGGGCCGCGTCTGGACCGGCGAGGATGCGCTCGCCCACGGGCTCGTCGACGAACTGGGCGGCTACACGGCGGCCTTCGCCGAGGCACGAAAACGGCTCGGCCTCCAGCCGGGTGCTATGGTCGCGCTCAAGTTCTACCCGCCCGAACCGAACTTCTTCGACTACCTGCTCGACCGCGACAGCGACGACGAGGTCGCGGCGACGGCCGGGCTACTGGCCGACCTCTCGGCGGGCGCACGGAAACTGTTCTCTCTGCTACTGATGGCGGAAAAACTGGAGCGGCGGGAGAACTTCGAACTTTCGACGGAACCGGTCGATATACGCTAGTCGCTGTACCCGTTCAGATAACCGGTCACGACCTCTCTCATGGTCGGCTCGCGACCGATATCCTCATCGCTGAACACGAGATGCTCCGCGAGCACCGGGCCGATGATGAGCAGTCCCTCGGCATCTTCGGCGTACGGGATCACGCGGTGGGTCCGCCGCGCCCGCGCGAGACTGCCGCTGAACAGCAGTTTCCCCTCCTTGAGCACCACGATCCGGTCGATGATCGATTCCTGCTCGTAGAGTTCGGTCGAGGCGAGCAACACCGTCGATCGGTGTTCGTCGGCGAATGACCGCAGGATCATGCAGAGGTTGTCACGCTCTATCGGCGCTATGTGCTGGAACGGCTCGTCGATGAGCAGTATCTGGGGACGGCAGGCGAGCGCGCCGAGCGTGAGGAAAAGCGACCTGACGCCGAGCGGCATGTGGTCGACCCGCGAAAGCAGGTCCCACGAGAACCGGGTGACGAACGAGGCGAACAGCGTATCGTCGAACCGCGCATAGAGCAGTTTCCAGACCCGCAGGTAGTCGTAGCCGGTGAAGCCGGTGAAGACATGGCGCTGGTCCCCGGTGAAGGCGACCGCGTCGCGGCGGAACGATCGGACGGGGCTACCATCGAGACGGATATAGCCTTCGGTCGGCGGCAGTTCGCCGCAGGCCACGCGCATCAGCGTGGTCTTCCCCGCGCCATTGGGACCGGTGACCGCGACGATCTCGCCGGGGCCGGTCATGAAGGAGACCTCGGTGAGTCCGACCCGGTCATGGAAGCGCTTCGATACCTTTTCAACTATGAGCGTCATTGTCGTTTCACCACGATCTGGTAATGGGTGAAGGCGGCCGCAAGCAGGAGGT
>JAKLFG010000032.1 GCA_022711315.1 bacterium
GTGTCGCAGGTCCACGCGCAGTCGGCAGGAAGCGTCCAGCCCCCCACCGTCGTGTAGGTGATCGTCACATTCGCGATGGTATCGGTACTGTGCGCCGGATTGTCATTGTTGGTATCGCAGGGCACCTGCTTCGAGTTGATGCATGTGCCCCCTTCCTCGGCGTAGTTCGTGTCACAGGTCCACGCACAGTCAGCAGGAAGTGTCCAGCCACCCACCGTCGTGTAGGTGATCGTTACATTGGCGATGGTGTCATGGCTATTCGCCGGGTTATCATTATTGGTGTCGCACGATACCTCTTTCGAGTTGATGCATGTGCCACCTTCCTGTGCGTAGTTCGTGTCACAGGTCCACGCACAGTCGGCAGGAAGTGTCCAGCCGCCGGCCGTCGTGTAGGTGATCGTCACATTCGCGATGGTGTCGGTACTGTGCGCCGGGTTGTCATTGTTGGTGTCGCAGGGCACCAGTCTTTCATGTATACAGTCGTCGATATCCTCGTCACAGAAATAGTCGGTCTCACAGGGGTTCCCTTCCGAGCCGCATGAGCCCCCCGTGCAGGTCTCGCTACCGGTGCAGTAGAGGTTGTCGCTGACGCAAGGGGTCCCGGTGGGGGCGAAAAGATCCTCGGGACAGTCGTCCGAGTTGCCGTCGCAGTTCTCTGCCACATCGCATTCGCCCGCCGAACCGCGGCACGGGGTCGAAAGTTTCCCGTCGGGGGGGCACAGAGGCCCGGTGCTGGTGCAGTATTCCTCCGCGTCGCAGACGCCCGCCGCGTCGCGGCACTTCTCGGTGTTCCCCTTGAACCCGTCCGCCGGACACGCGATGTTCGTCCCGTCGCATTTCTCGACGATGTCGCAGATGCCGCCCGAGCCGCGACAGGTGTATGCGCTACTGATCACCGTGCAGGCGCCGTTGGCGTTCGCTCCCTTCACCGCGCTGCAGGCCTGACAGTCGCTGTCGTCGCTGCCGCCGCAGGCCTGATCACAGCAGAACCCGTCGGCGCAGAAGCCGCTACCGCACTCGCCCCACGCCGAGCACGATTCCCCTCTCCCCTTCAACACCCGCAGATCGGGCGTGTACACCCCGGCGCTCCGGTCGAACACGAACCAACGCGACATCGAGCCGTCCATGAACTGGTACCGCACCCGCCAGTGGTACAGCGCTTTGCTGAGGTCGATGCCGGTGCTCAGCGTGGTCCCCGCCAGCGTTGTGTCGGTCCACGCGCCCGTCCTCTGGAAGCCGGTGTTGTTGAAGGGCGTCCCGTGCGCCTTCACCTCGTAGAGCATCTTCGCCTTGCTCCTCCCCATGAAGGAACGGGCGAACACCGACAGGGTCAGCGTCTCGTCGTCCCCGATCTTCCCCTGCGGAGAGACCGTTGTCGTTCCTTTTTTCTGCTGTCCCGTCATCCGGACACCGCCGCCGTTGCTGCCGAGGTACACGAAGGCGGTCCCTTCATCGCTCTGGCCGTGGTCGTACCACTCGGCCCCGGTTATGACATCGCTGTAGCCGTCACCGTTCACATCGCCCGCGCCCGACACCGAATAGCCGAAAAAAGCCCCCATTTGATTCAATGGTTCGAGCCTCCGGGCATGGGTCCCTACGATACCGCTCGACGAACCGTGATAAATATAGATGGCCCCCTCGTTGGTCTGCGTGTTGTCATACCACGGGGTGCCGACGACGATATCGGCGTACCCGTCGCCGTTAACATCGCCCGCCCCGGATACTGACCAACCGAATCTTATGTTCGCTTCGTTTTGTTCGAGTCTGATGGCATAGGGCGTGACGATGCCGCTCGCCGACCCGTGGTAGATGTAGACAATCCCTTCGTCGGTATCGGGATTGTCGTAGTTGTATGCCCCGATGACGACATCGCTGTAGCCGTCGCCGTTGACATCGCCCGCTCCGGAAACCACATTGCCCATATTGGCGGACGCCTGATTCGATTCGAGCAGCCGGTTGTGGGTCGTGCCGATACCGGTCGCCGACCCGTGATAGATGAACGCGGCCCCTTCGTCGGTCTGCCCGTTGCTATAACTGGACGCCCCGGCGATGACATCGCTGTACCCGTCGCCGTTCACATCGCCCGCAGAGGCGACTGATCCCCCCAGCTCGGTCCCCGCCAGATTCGACTCGATCCTGCGGGCATAAGTTGTGTTGATGCCGCCCGAAGAACCATGGTAGATGTAAATGGCTCCTTCGTTGGTATTTCCGTTGGCGTAGTAAGGAGCCCCAACGATGATGTCGCCGTAGCCGTCGCCGTTCACATCGCCCGCACCGGCGACCGAAGCGCCGAAATCGTCGCCCCCCAGATCCGCTTCGAGCATGGCGTTGTAACTCGTTCCGATGCCGGTCGCCGAGCCGTGATATACGAAGACGACCCCTTCCTGTGTCTGCCCGTTGCTGTAGTCGGACGCGCCGACGACGATATCGCCGTACCCGTCGCCGTTCACATCGCCCGCCGAGGCGACCGAAGAACCGAAGTTGGCCGTGTTCTGGTTCGATTCGAGCATCCGGGCATAGGCCGCGCCGATGCCGGTCGCCGAGCCGTGGTAGATGAACGCGGCCCCTTCGTCGGTCTCCACATTGTCATATAAGGAGGCGCCGACGATGACATCATCGTAGCCATCGCCGTTCACATCGCCCGCGTTGGAGACCGAATACCCAAAAGAGGCGTCCGCCTGATCCCCCTCGAGCAGTTGGTGATAATCCGTCCCGATGCCGCTCGCCGAGCCATGGTACACGAACGCGGCACCTTCGTCGGTCTGCCCGTTGTAGTAGCTGGATGCCCCGACGATGATGTCGCTGAACCCGTCGCCGTTCACATCGCCCGCGCCGGCGACCGAGCCGCCTAACTGGGCGCCCGCCTGATCCGACTCGACGGTGACGGCGGCGGTCGTACTGATACCGGTCGCCGACCCGTGGTAGAGGAACGCTCGTCCCTCGTTGGTCTGACCAAAATCGTAATAATTCGCCCCGACGACGACATCGGCGTACCCGTCGCCGTTCGTATCGCCCGCGCCGGCGACCGAGATGCCGAACTGGGCGTCCGCCTGATCGGCCTGAAGCGTGGCGTTGGAGGCCGTCCCGATGCCGGTCGACGAGCCGTGGTAGATGAAGGCGACCCCTTCGTCGGTCTGTCCATTGTCATAGCCCGGTGCGCCGGCGATGATGTCGCTGTAGCCATCACCGTTCACATCGCCCGCGCCAGCGACCGAATCGCCGAGATACGCTGAGGCCTGATCCGGCTCGATCATGCGGGCGGCGGCGGTCCCGATACCGGAGGAGGAGCCGTGGTAGATGTAGATGGCCCCTTCATCGGTGTGGGCGGCGCCGCTTTGATAGTTCCGCGCCCCGATGACGACATCGCTGTAGCCGTCGCCGTTCACATCGCCCGCGCCGGCGACCGAGAAGCCGAAGTAGGCCTCTGTCTGATTCGTCGGTTCGAGCGTCCGGGCAGCCGCCGCGACAATGCCGTCTTTCGAGCCGTGGTAGATATAGGCGGCCCCCTCATTGACCTGTCCGCCGTCATACTCGCGCGCCCCGATGATGATGTCCCCGTATCCGTCGCCGTTCACATCGCCCGCGCCCGAAACATCCATCCCGAAATGGGCATTAGCCTGATTCACTTCGAGCAGTTGGTTATAGCCCGTTCCTATGCCGCTCGCCGAGCCGTGGTAGATGAACACGGCCCCTTCTTCGGTCTGTCCATTGGTGTAATAGGGAGCCCCGACGATGACATCGCCGTAACCGTCGCTGTTCACATCGCCCGCGCCGGCGACCGAGGAACCGAAATAGGTCGCCCCATTATTCGCCTCCAGCAGACGGGCATAGGTCGTCGAAATGCCGGTCGCCGAGCCATGATACACGAACGCGACCCCTTCGTTGCTCTGGCCGTTGTCGTACATGGAGGCGCCGATGATGACATCGCCGTACCCGTCGCCGTTCACATCGCCCGCGGAGGCGACCGGCGAACCGAAAGCGGCGCTTGCCTGATCCACCTCCAGCGTCCGATCGGGCGTACCGCTATAGAGAGGATCTATCGTGAGCGGGTAAGAAAGCCCCGCCGCATCGATGATCAGAAGGATGGCGTTCCCCTGCGCCGTGATGGTCCCTTCGCGCTTCGTTCCCTTCGCGTCAACGACGAACAGACTGTGAAGCGAGGCGACCGCCGCGCCGCTCGACAGAAGCGTCACTTTACCACCGCTGCCTTGCGCGTTTCCCGCGACGATCTGCAGTTCGACCGTCAACGCGCCGCCATTCTCCGAGAGCGGGCGGGCTATGTCAAAGCCCTGCTCGATGCCGCCTTCGGTATTGTCGAACCATTCCGTCACCCCGCCGGATCGCCGATCCAGACGCCGCAGGCATTCGCCGTCGCCGCCGACCCGCGCCGCGTCCATGCACTTCCCGAGCGTGGCCGCCTCGCCGTTCATCCCGATGGAGATGTCGCCCTGTGTTACGCGGAGCGTCCGCAGTTCGATCGCCGGCACCTTCCCCTCTCGCGGTTCCAGCGTGAAGCCGGCGCCTGCGGCGAAGAAACGCAGGCCCTGCGCGCGATTCGTTGCGCGGAACCCCTCTCCCGCCGCCGCGATACGGTATTCACCCGTCGCGAGGCGCTTCTGCACCGTCGCGAACCACGCCTCCTGCGTCGCCTCCTCCATCCCGTACAGCGGCTCGTCGCGCTGTTCTTCCCACACCGAGAGCGTACCGCTCGCGGTGGTCTTCTGCGCGGACTCGTCGCCACAGGAAACAGCAAGAAGGAAAAAGGCCACGGCCAAAAGGCATACCACAAAATGTTTCATCAGGTTCTCCCCAGATAGTGATAAAAACATCCGACAGCACCGCATGCTATCCGAATGTGAAAAAAATCTCAAGAAAAGCGGGCGGGCAGATCGTTCAAAAAACCAATGAACAGCCGCAACCATTGTCGGTCGGTTTGTCGGTGTCGGGCCAGACAAGGTCCACATCGACCGGCCCGTCGTCGTTCGCGGGACCGGCGTCGTCTTTGGACGGATTGAAGTCGAAGGGAGAGGTGTGATCGGACGATCCCTCGTCGGGCGTCTCTTCGTCAGGCCCCTCCGTCGTGTCGCTCCCCTCGTTGTCGGACGCCGCCTCGTCGGGCACCGTGTCGTCCGGTCCCGCCGTGTCGGTATCGGGATCGCCGTCGGGCGTCTCGCACTGTTCGGGCGTCTCGCTGTAGAACAGATACCCGGCGGGCGGGAACCGCTCGCTCTTGCCGTCTTTGAACGAGGCGGTGAAGAAGTAGGCGGCGCAGTTCGCCGCCGATACGGTCGCGGTCCACGCCCCGCGCAGGTCGGTGCCGAAGGTGTTGGCGAGCGCGGTCTCGACCGTCCCCACCGTGACGGCGGCCGTCTTGACGGGAGAAGGCGACCTCACGATGAGCCCCGCCTTGAGGAGCGCGCCATCCTCGAACAGCGCGCCGGGGTAGAGCCGTTCCGCCTGCGCGCCGCCGCCGAAATCCTGCGTCCAGTATCGGTAAAAGCAGTTCTGACCCTGATGGTAGCCGGTGCCGAGCGAGGTGTTCGAGGGAGAGCAGATGTTCGTGCGGTGACCCGACGAGTTCATCCACTGGCAGATCGTCTCGTCGGCGGTGTCGTTGCCGGCGGCGATGTTCTCGGCGGTCGGGTTGCCACCGAACATCGTTATCCGCTGGACCCACGGGGTGCCGGTGCAGAAGGTGACCTCGCACGGCTGGTCGGTGCAGGCGGTCCCCGCGACGCAGAGCACCTCGGTGGCGGTCAGCGTGAGCGTACAGCAGGTGTCGTGCTGGAAGCAGGGAGTGTCGTTCAGATGTTTGCTGAGCCAGCGGGCCGCCGTCGCGAGTTTGAAGTCGAACGACAGTATCGGCAGCGTCTCGCTCAGGCCGCATTCGAGCGACACATCGCCGCAATCGTATCCCATCCGTGCGAGGTTGGTGAAATAGTGTATCGCCAATTCCTGCGGCAGGAGCGTCGCGTGGTCAAGTATCGGGATGGCATAGGCCACGGGGCCCTCGGCGGGCCGCCAGTCAGGGTTCACCACCTGCGCCGACAGCGTGAAGCTCACGGCGAGGACGGCGACGAACGCGAGTGCTCTCATGGTATCCTCCCTGAAACGAGAACACCGCATCATAGACCTTGGCGCGATGAAAAGCAAATCGGCGTTTATCATTTGACTCCGTTTTTCTCCGGTGATAAACTGCACCGTGATCTTTCAAGAGGAGGAACAACATGTCGGATCGACTGGCGAATAAAATAGCGCTTATCACCGGCGCGGCGCGCGGTATCGGCGAAGCGACCGCCCGTCTGTTCCGCCGCGAAGAGGCGACGGTCGTCGTGACCGACATTCGCGACGAGGCGGGAATGCGTGTCGTCGCCGAACTCGGCGCACGGGCCGAATACTTGCATCTCGATGTCCGTTCCGAGGCCGACTGGCAGCGGGCCGCCGACCATCTGACCGCAAAGTACGGCGGGGTCGATATCGTCGTCAACAATGCCGGGATCACCGGTTTTCTCGAAACGGCCGGGCCGCACGACCCGGAACACTGCGATCTCGCCTCGTGGGATGAGGTGCATCGGGTCAACCTGACCGGTGTGATGCTGGGGTGCCGGTACGCCATCGCGCTTATGCGGACGCGGGGCGGCGGCAGTATCGTGAATATCTCGTCGCGCAGCGGTATCGTCGGTATTCCCGGCGCGGCGGCTTACGCGTCGAGCAAGGCGGCGGTGCGGAATCATACCAAGAGTGTCGCGCTCTACTGCGCGGAAAAAGGCTACGCGATCCGCTGCAACTCCATCCATCCGGCGGCGATCATGACGCCGATGTGGGACGCGATGTTGGGGGAAGGCGCGGCGCGTGAAAAGGCCATGCGAGAGATAGCGGCGGGGATCCCGATGGGAAAGATGGGGGACCCGCTCGATGTGGCGTACGGCGCTCTGTATCTGGCAAGCGACGAATCGAAATATGTGACGGGCACCGAACTGCACATCGACGGCGGTATCCTCGCCGGTGCTGGCGCGGTAACGGAAAAATAAAAGCGTGCAAGGAGATAATGCGTCGCAAGAAAAAACTGTTAGATCTTAAGAAGAGTTATCCCTGTTACCGTTGTTGCCATTTTCCTCATCCTCATGGGTATTGGCTGTGGTCTATCTGCAGAAGGATATCTGACGAACCCTAGAACCGTCCTTCGAGACTGACGAAGAACGACAGGATGTTGCGGGTCTTCTCGTCGTCCCAGAACAGCACATTGTTCCCCGTATCGGGATCGGGCACCGGCTTGGAACGGTTGGAATCCTTGGTGAAGGAGAGTTGGAACGCGGCGGCGACCGCCGGGGTCAGTTGCGCCTTGACCGTGAAGGCATAGAAGGCGATATTGAGCGGGTTCGCCCCGTCGGGCAGGTCCTCGCGGACCCGGGTCGTGAAGACCTTCTTGGCGTTCGCCGTCAGACGGTCCTTGACCACCGTCGTCCGGGTGCTCCCCGGTGCAAGGTAGGAGGCGGGGGTCTTGATGCCGGTCGAGAAGCCGAACCAGAGCATCCGCCAATTGTAATCGACCGCGAGCGAGCCCGACAGTTCGTCGCGTATCTTCGCATGCTCCGGGAAGGTCTGGAACGGGATGAGTCCCGGCGCGTCGAACACGAGGAACGAGAGCGACCGCCACGAGAACAGGCCGAACACGCGCAGTTTCTCCCAGCGGAACGCCCCCTCGACCGCCGCCGCCATACCCCAGAAATTCTTCGTGATCGGCTCGACCGTCACCGCGTCCTCGCCGCCCGACCACGCGAGATGATCGGCGTTCTGCAGCAGTTCATTGAGGAATATCAGTTCGCCGCGCGCCCGGGCCGCCAGCGGGCCGTCGTAGTCGGGCTCGCGCCACTCGCCGTTGTTCCACGAGGTGATGCCGAGCGGGTCGCCGATCGGTTTTTTCCATTCGTACTGCGTGAAAAGGTCGATCCCGAAGGAGAGTATCTCGTCGTCCTTCGACTTCTGGAGCGCCGCCTCGTCAACCATCACATTGTCGCCCTTGTCGATGAAGGCGCCCTGCAGACTCGCGGTGACGCCGTGGTCCTTGTAGGTCACCCCGCCGAAGCCGCCATAGGTCGTCTCGAGCGGCACCGTCTCCTCGCTCAGTTTGTCCACGAGCGGCTGGAGATGCGCCTTGAACCCGGCGTAGACCGACAGCGGACCCCAGCCGAAGAGCAGTTGCGCGCCGGGGACGAATCCGAGGTTCTGCGGCCACGCGGCGCGGGTCCCCCAGCGGAGGCCGGGGAAGAAGCCGACGGCCATCCGGTCGGAATCGTAGGGCCACGCGGTGAGTTTTATCAGGAACTCCTTCTCGTACTGCACCTCGATGAACGAGCCCCCTTCGTACAGGTTCGTTTTCACGAAGTAGGTCGTGTCGAAGGCGTGCTCGAGATCGAACGCGATGCCGATGCGGGCGGTGAGGTCCGATATCAGCCCGCCGTCCTCGTGGAACAGCGACAGGCGCGTCATCCCCTTGGCACGGTTGCTGTAGCCGAGGAAGCGGTTCATGAAGTTGTCGTAATCGTCCTTCGGGCCGATGTCGGTCTCGGGCGAATACTGCGAGTTGTCCCGCAGGTTATCGTCGCCGATAAGGAACGAAAGGGTGTTTTTGGAGAAACTCGGCGTCATGAGACCGGGGGCGTCGTTCACGCCGCTCTTCGGCGGGACCTTCTTTTCCGCTTCCTTCTTCGCCGCGTCCTCTTTCTTTTTCGCCTCGGCCTGCCGCCGGGCCTCCTCCTTTTTCCTTTCCTCATCGATGGCGGCGAGCCGGTCGGCGACCTTTTTCTCGACGAGTGCCTCTATCTCCTCGCGGGTCATCGCGGCCTGCCCGACCGCCTGCGGGCCGGAGCCTACGGCGGAGGACCCCGAACCTTCGACGACGGCAGGCTCGCTCACAGAGGGCGTTCCCTCGACGGCGGGCGCCTCCTGCGCCGACAGCGTCACCGTTACCAGCAGGAACATCATCGACCACATCGCTCGCATACGCACTCCCCTGTCTCGTTCAGACCGGGCGCATCATATCGTCCTTCGCGTCAATAGGCAATTTTTAGCGCGGCGGTCCCCGTGAAAAAAATGGTTGCAAAGCGGTCGGAGCCCGCTATAATCCCTCTACCATAACAGTGGCATGGAGGAACAGCGCGATGCGACGGACCGTCTTACTGACCCTTCTTCCCCTTTTGTTCTTTGCCGCCTGCACCCCGACCGACGAGGGTGGGCCGGTCGTACAGGTGGGCGAGGCCTGTTCCGGGACCGGGACCATCTGTTCCGATGTGGCGCAGGACCAGTTGCTCCGCTGCGATAACGGCGTGCTCGTCGTGGCCGAGGAATGCGGCGCGTCAGGCAAGGCGTGCCAGAACGGCGCCTGCGTCGCCGACGAGGAGGTCGGCGGGGACTGTGCGGGCAAGGATGGACAGTCGGCCTGCTCGGGGAGCAAACTCGTGGTCTGCACCGATAGCAAGTGGACCGAATCAAAGGACTGCGCGACCGAGGATAAACTGTGCGTCGAAGAGGAAGGCGGCGCGGTCTGCAAGGACAAACCAGAGGAGGTGGACAACACGCCGCCGAGCGATGAGACCGTCGGCGAAGGCGACGCGATCATCCAGCCGGACGGCGAGGAAGAGACGCCCGACAGCGACGCGGAGATGCAGTGCACCCCGTTCGAAACGGCCCCGTGCTACCATGGGCCGAGCAATTCCGACGGCGTCGGCATCTGCAAGTCCGGTCTTGCCACCTGCGGCGCGAGCGGCTATTGGGGCCCCTGCGACGGGGAAGTGCTCCCGACCGCCGAGATATGCAACAACGGCATCGACGAGAACTGTGACGGCGAGGACGGCACCGAGGCCAACACCGATGACTACGACGGCGACGGCTACACCTACTGCACCGGCGACTGCTGCGAGTTCGATTACGAGTGTCCGGTGCCCGTTATGACCAACCCCGACGCCGCCGAGATAAAGAGCAACAGCGTGGACGACAACTGCAACGGCAAGGTGGACGAGACCATCAGTTGCGACAACGGGCTCACCGTGAGCGCCGACACCGCATCGAGCGCCATCGCGCTCGCCAAGGCGGCCGGCATGTGCGATCCGTGGATACTTTCGGCCGAACTCGGGCTCGCCGGGACGCCGGTGACCGAACAGATCGCCGACGGTCCCGAAGGCAGTTCGACCATCAGCCGCCCGTCGCTGACCAAACCTTACTATGACGGCAGTTACAAGACCTACGCGGTGCCGCCGGTCTTCGGGCAGGCGCTCGTCGCGAAGGAGGGCGCCGCGCTCGCCGTCCTTTCGACCGGGCCGTGGGACAGCCCGACCATGGACGCAGCCAACGCGACGCTGCAGGGCGGCGACATGAAGACCGCCTCGACGGTGCCGGAGGACTGGATCAACCGCCAACCCAACTGCGAGGTACCCAAGGCACCTTCCTGCGGCGGCGCCGATCCTGATCCGAACATCCAGAACTCGTGCGCCGGCAAGGACCCGCTCGCCGTGCAGGACCCGATCATGCTCACGGTGAAACTCAAGGTGCCGATAAACGCGGTCGCCTTCCAGATGAACACCTACTTCTGCTCGATAGAATACCCGACGACCGTTTGCTCTTCGGAGAACTACAACGACTTCTTCATCGCGCTCCTCGATTCGACCTACAACGAGGTGAACCCGACCTCCAGCAACCCCAACCCGTTCGACAAGAATCTCGCCAAGGATGAGGCGGGCAATCCGGTCGGGGTCGATCTCGCCCCCGCCGGCCTGTTCAAGATATGCAACCCGACCTGCGGCGGCGCGCTTTCCAACACGAACCCCTACGGCGTCTGCACCGGCGACCTCGAGATCGTGGGGACCGGCTTCGAGTCACAGACCATCATGGGGATGTGCTCGGGCCACGGATGCACCGGCTGGCTTCTGACCGCGGGTAATGTCGTACCGGGCGAGGAGATAACACTCCGCTTCGCCGTATTCGAACAGGGTTCCGTTGCTTACGGACCCGATCATTCGTGGGATTCGACGATACTCCTCGATAACTTCGAGTGGCTCACCAAAGAGACCAAGCCGGGCACCGGCGCACAGGAATAGGTCAGAGCCCGCACCCCTGCTTGCCCCGTTTCTGGTAATACTTCTGGTGATATTCCTCGGCGGGGTAGAACTCGCCGGCGGGGGCCACCTGCGTCGCTATCGGGCGACGGAATTTGCCTGATGCGTTGAGTTTCTTGATGGCGGTGCTCGCCGCCAGTTCCTGCGCCGCCGAGTGATAGAACACCGCCGAACGGTACTGCGCGCCGACATCGGGCCCCTGCCGGTCCACCTGCGTCGGGTCGTGCAGGGCGAAGAAAGTATCGAGCAGTTCCTCGTAACTCACCTTCGCCGGATCGTAGGTCACCTCGACCGCCTCGGCGTGGCCCGTCTCATCGGTGCAGACCTCCTCGTAACTCGGGTCCTTCGTCGTGCCACCGGTGTAGCCGACGCGGGTCGATAAGACCCCCGGCACCTGCGAGAGTTTGAACTCAACGCCCCAGAAACAGCCTGCCGCGAAGGTCGCCTTCGCGGGGCCCGCCGGGACCGCCGCCGCCTTGTCGAACTTCATCGACGCCGAGTTGATGCAGTAATGTTTGCCGCCCGGCGCCGGGCCGTCATCGAAGACATGGCCCAGATGCGACCCGCAGGCGGCGCAGCGCACCTCGATTCGCTCCATGCCGTAGGTGTTATCGTCGCGGTATTCGATCGCCCCTTCGGCTATCGGCGCGGTGAAACTCGGCCAGCCGGTGCCGTGATCGTACTTCGTGTCGCTGCGGAAGAGCGGCGCGCCGCACGCGCCACAGCGGTACAGCCCGGGATCGTAGACATCGTTCAAAGCCCCGGTGAAGGCCCGTTCGGTCCCCGCCTGCCGCAGGATGCGGTACTGCTCGGGGGTCAGTTCCTTTTTCCACTGCTCTTCGCTTTTCACCACTTTCTTCGGGCTATCCATCTTCACCTCCTTTTTTGTTGCCGTCCCTTCCGCGCCCCACGCGATCTGCACCTGCCATGCCGCCGCGAACGACAGGAGCGTTACCACGAGGAACAGCACGATGAGAGAGAATGTTCGTTGCATGGCACACCTCCGTACCTTCATTATTTCTCTATTATAATCAATGATTTGCTACTGGCAACAGAAAAGGTGTCAAGTGTCCGGAATTGATAGGGAACGGACGCGGAGAACTACTCTCCTTCGCGCTTTGCCTTGAGTTCGGAGCCTTTGTTGCGGTGCCGTTCGAGTCCGTCGAGCACCACCTTGCGCAGGCGGATGGTCAGCGGGGTCACCTCGACCAGTTCGTCGTCGCGGATGAAGTGGATCGCCTCTTCGAGCGTCATCGGCCGGACCGGGGTGAGGAGGATGTTGTCGTCCTTCCCGGCGGCGCGCATGTTGGAGAGTTTCTTCTCCTTGCAGACATTCACATCGATGTCGCGGTCCTTGTTGTGTTCGCCGACCACCATCCCCTCGTAGACCTTGTCGCCCGGCACGACGAACAGCCGTCCGCGCGGTTCGAGATTGAAGATGGCGTAGGCGACCGCCTCTCCCTGCCGATCGCAGACGATCGAGCCGGTGAAGCGGGTCGGAAAATCGCCGCGGTAATCGTCGTAGCCGTCGAAGAGCGAGTTGAGGATGCCGGTCCCCTTCGTGTCGGTCAGGAACTCGTCGCGGAACCCGATGAGCGCGCGCGACGGCGCCGAGAACTCCATCCGGACGCGGCCCCGGCCGTTGTTGACGAGATTCACCATCCGGCCGCGCCGTATCGAGAGTTTCTCGGTCACGACCCCCATGAACCGCTCCTCGCAATCGATGTAGACATGCTCGATCGGTTCCTGCTTTCTGCCCTCCTTGTATTTGTAGATGACCTCGGGGCGGCCGACGGTCAGTTCGAACCCTTCGCGCCGCATCTGCTCGATGAGGATGGACATCTGGAATTCGCCGCGCCCCTTCACGATGAAACTGTCGCGGCTCTCCCCTTCCTCGACCTGTATCGAAACATTGCGCAGGGTTTCTTTGGTCAGCCGCTCGCGTATCTTGGATGACTGGACGATCTTCCCCTCCTTCCCGGCAAAGGGCGACGAGTTGATCGCAAAGCGCATCGAGACGGTCGGCTCGTCGACATGGATGCGCGGCAACGCCTTGGGGCTTTCGCGGTTGCAGATGGTATCGCCGATGGTCACCTCGTCGGCGCCGGCGAGCACGATAATGTCGCCCGGTTCGGCCGCATCGACCGGACAGACCTTGATGCCGTCGTAGGTCTGGAGCCGCGTCACCTTGAGCGCCGGCTGGGAACCGTCCTCGGCGATGCGGACCAGTTGGTCGTTCGACCTCACCGCGCCGTTCACTATCTTGCCGATGGCGAGGCGGCCGAGGTAGTCGGAATAGCCGAGGTCGGAAACGAGCATCTGGAACGGCTCGGCGGTGTCGTAGGCGGGGGCCGGTATCTCTTTCAGTATCAGATCGAAGAGCACCTGTAGGTTCTCCCCTTTTTCCTCGAGTGTCTTCTGCGCCGTCCCGTCGCGGCCGATGGCGTACAGAAGCGGGAAATCCAACTGATCTTCGGTCGCCTCGAGGTCGATGAAGAGGTCGAGTATCTCGTCCAAGACCTCCTGCGGCCGGGCATCCTTGCGGTCGATCTTGTTGATGACCACGATGACGCGCAGGCCCGATTCGAGCGCCTTTTTGAGGACGAACCGCGTCTGCGGCAGCGGCCCTTCCGATGCGTCGACGAGCAGGAGCGCGCCGTCGGCCATCGATATCGCCCGTTCGACCTCGCCGCCGAAATCGGCGTGGCCGGGGGTGTCGATGATGTTTATCTTGACGCCGTTCCAGTGGACGGCGCAGTTCTTGGCCGCGATGGTGATGCCGCGTTCCCGTTCGAGGTCCATGCTGTCCATGACGCGCTCGGCCACTTCCTGACCCTCTCGGAAGACGCCGCTCTGGCGGAACATGGCGTCGACGAGCGTGGTCTTGCCGTGGTCGACATGGGCGATGATGGCGATATTGCGAATCTGTTCGTTACGCGCGGTCCCGATCATAAAAACTCCTTATCAAACGGTCGGCACCCGTTATAGTCAGAGATTTGGTATTTGCAATAGTGTTTGAGTCTTTTAGATTAGAACAAGGGGGTCAAGATACTGGAGTGTTTATCGGTTTGTTGACATTGATAATCCGATCCTCAATCGGAGTTTCATTAAAAACAAGTTCGATTTTGTGAGTTCCATACTCTTTGAAAGTTAGGCCAGACATGTTGAATGCAAGTTGAAGAACCACTCTTTCGGTGCCTTTTTTCACACTCAATTCGACATCGGCTTTTATCTCATTCAGTTGATTTCCTTGCGGGCTAATAAATCTTACGAACAATTTATGTTTTTTAGGGTTGGTAGCCTCTTTTTCATTCATTACTATTCTAATTCCGATGCCAACAGATGGAATGGTTGCTGGCAGAGTATCTGTGTTGATTGTGTCAAATGTACCGACAATGGTTAGCTTGTTTCCATTGTCTACCACATAATCGCATAAAGCGAAGATTTCGACTTTCATAGCATTTCTCCGTTCTTATTGGTTGATGGTTTTTATTTGAGGATTTTGAGGTGTTTGGGTTACATCTCCTGGCGCAACTTCTGCGTCTGTGCTTGCTCCTGTCGTCGGAGGCGCGGCTTCTTTTTCTGCCTCTTTGAAACTTTTATAAACCAAAATCCCGGAAAAGAGTGCCATAATATAACTAAGGATTATGGTCAAAAAGAAATAGAAATTAAAACCCTCTTTTGCAAAACTCTCTTGCGAAGATAAAGAAAACCCTAAAGCGAGAATCCAGAAAAACAAAGAAAGAATGGCGTGCATGGAGATATCAAAAAAAGAACGAAAGTGTTGGGGATAAGTGATGCTACTCTTAGTTATTACGCCATGTTGCGTCACTTCAGAGCGTTGAGTCACAAAGGGTCTGCCAACTGTAGATGGGCAAGCAACTACTTCAGCAACCAATGCGCCAATAACCCACAAACATATTTCATGTGGTATTTCAAAAAGCCAAGAACTCATGCCAGAGAATTTTGCTTTTAAGAAAACACCAACCATGTATGCTAGAAGCCAAATTACCACAGCCCATTTTCTTCTACTCATTGACAACCTCGCATCAAGTCCGAGGAAATTATATAAGAAGAAAAACCATAATCAAGATAGTGAGCACTTACTACCTCTTAATCGTCTGACGCTGGGTGGCAGCCATGTCGTGGGAAACATCACAGGTCTTACAATTTCTTTATGACCAATCTGTTTGAGAACTTGTTCTTCAGTTTCTCCCACTTGTCATTGTTTCTTATCAACGCATGGAGAGAAATGTTTTTGTCTTTTATTTCGTCAATGTAAAGATCCAAGAACAAAGTGGCTATTTCTTGCCAGAGTTGCTTGAAGATCAAATCATGTTCCTTTTCCTTGATGAACTTCTTTCCGTTGTTTGATTCCTTGTGCTGCTTCAAGTAGACACTCACAAGAGCCAGCGCATGATAACGGAAGCGACGGAGAAACGAGTGCTCCGGGTGCTCGCGGATATGAGTTTTAGTGGTATCGAGAATCTTTTCAAAGAAGGAAATGGCATTAAGACATTGGTTGAAATCCTCTTTCGGCCAGTTGTCAACCATAACGCCATCAAGCCCAAAGGCCTTTTCATAGACACCATTGTCTTCTTCTGAAGTCCAAAGGTCTTTAGGCGCAGCATGAACAAGCGTTGGTTCATATAAAAAGGCGTAGCGAATTCTGGCAAGCTCTTCCAAAGTAAGAACCAGGCCACTCCCTTTCTTAAAAGATCTTTTCCGTTGATAGGTCAGCGTTGAAAGTGGTGGTTCCGGCCTGAATTTGCTGAACTCGCTTTCAAGCCAGCGCTGAATGGGGTCGTTTGCCTTAAAATCGGAGATCTTGATGATGTTTTGAGTATTATTATAAAGGATGATTTCGGCGTTGAATCCTTTCTCGGATTTGACATTGAGTGTTTTTGTCAGTCTGAAAAGCACATAGAGCCTCGGATTTTCTTCTGCCCGATAGAGCGCGCCTACCGTTTGAGCTCCATTGATGATTTGGAAGTCTTTCGCGGTTAGTTTATTTGTTGTCTTATCTATATCATAGTCTGTGCAAATCGCCGATATACCATTGTTGAAATAGTAAAAATTGCCCGGTTGCTTGTTTGCTGTTTCTATAATGCTTTTATTGATACCTCTTTTGCCAAGGAATCCGCGGATGTTGCGGGCAAAAAGCCTTTCCTTGCCAGATCCCTTGTAAAGATTGCGAAGAGCGTTTCCTTTTAAAAGCGTGATGATTGTCGGATACTGGAGCTCGTTCACACACTCTATATATTTTTCGGCCGGAAGCTGAATCTCGACCTTCTCAACAATGTTTTCTTCATATGACTTTGAGCGTTGATAGTGTTCTTTTAGACCGCTTATATCTATGAGGTAGCAAGTTACAGGCAACGATTGGGCTTCGTACTCCTTGTTTTTCTTATCGACGATGGCGGAAACTCTTTCAGACGCACTAGCGGTAGTCACAAAATAATAGGAGATGGCATAGCCATCTTCAACTTTGTCCCGATAATCCCCGATTTTATCTATAATCGCCTCTGAGCCGTGTTTGTTCACCCAGGATCTATCAAGAAAAAGAGAATGTCGATTGAAAAAGTCATTGACCTCTTCCTCGGCGACATTTTCGGAATGTTTTTTTGAAAGTCCTTCAAACTTGCATTGTCCGATGAGGATGTGCTTTCTGACTGAATCTTCTAGGTAGACATCTGCCTTGAGATCTTTTGATTTGAGGATGCATTCTTCGATCTCTTCTTCTTCGTATCCTTCAGAATATGCTAAAAGTTGAGCGGTCCATATTTGAAAGGCGATGCCTCTTTTCTCATTGTTAGAGTAATCCCAGTTCTTGTTTTTACATATTTCGCCGACCTCATCTTGCACCAGTTCTTTGAATTTTTTGAGAGGCAAAGCATGTTCTGTCATTTGAATGTTCCCCTGTTGTTAACGAACTTTCTGAAATGTAACAAAAGCGTGTCCGAAAAGCAAGCAATGGGATATATGTTATCTCTTTATCGTCTGGCGCTGGGTGGTGGCCATGGTGGTGGCATAGACCTCGTAGCCGTTCTTGCGGATCGCCTCGATGCAGGCGCGGCGGTTCGACCGAAGCACAAAACCGATCACCTTCGAGATGAAATTGTTGAACTTCCTGCAGTCGTTCACCTCGGCGAAATCCTTACAGTCGGCGCACGACGCGATGCCCCTCTCCTTCGTGCATTTCCGTATCCCGCACCACGACGCCTTCTCGTTGGCGTCGCAACCGGGACACTTCTCCGCCAGATAACTCCGGCACGCGCCGCAGTACAGCCCGCACCGCGCGACCAACGCCTTGTCAGCGACTATTTCTTTCATGAAGATGTTCCTCGAATCTCAATCGATGTTGATAAGAGAGCAATCGCAACCGAACGGAGAAGGTCCGGGACCATAGGCACAGATGATCCCTGTGTCGTAGCCATCTTCATCGGCGGCGAGGTCGGCTGTTCCGGCCATCTCACAATCGCATTCTTCCGCTTCCTCCTGCCCGAGAAGCGACATGCCGAGCAGGAATCCGAGGGCCGCGACGATCAGTTTAAAGAATCGTTGCTTCATTTTCCACACTCTGTGCGCCAGACCAAGGCATTCTAGCCGTAATAGAAATAAAATGCAAGGGCGTTTTTGCGGCGGGATCGCGGTTATTTCGGGTACTGCACGAAGCCGAGTTCGAGGCCGTTGGGATCCTTCGCACTCATCAGTTTCACGCCGCTCGGCAGTGTCGCGGGAGGACGGATAACGGCGACGCCATGTTTCATGAGATGGGCGTGCGTCGCCTCGATGTCGGGTACCACAAAACCAATGGAGATCCCTTCGGCCCTTATCGAAGAGCCCATGCCGGCGATGAATTCGAGTTGGCCGCCGCGGCCGTCATCCATGAAGACGATCTCGGTCTGCGGCCCCGCCTTGAAGCGCTTGGTGACGGTGAAGCCCATCACGGTCTCATAAAAAGCGATGGTCTTTTCGAGTTCCGGCACATGGACGGTGACGAACGAGATGTTCATGGGCAAACTCCGTGTAGCGTTATTTCTTGTACAGTGCGTCGAGTTGCGAGCGGAGGGCGTCGAGCATATCCTTAGTGGTCCCCTTGAGCGGGAGCGACAGTTTCTGCGCCGAGCCGTTCGGTTGGATGACGAAGAGCGACGGGAATCCCTTTGTTCCCAGATCCTTCGCTGTTTTTCTCTCGGCGTCGCCGTTGTCGGGCGTTATCTTCACCGCCAGTTTATCGCGGAACAGCGCGTCGATGGCGTTGTCGTCGAGGAACGAGTCTAGTTTCCGGCACCACGGACACCAGTCGGCGCGGACGAGCACGATGTAGGGAACGCCGGCCGTCTTGGCGCGAACTTTGATCGAATCGTAGGAGGCGGCCCCGCTCTCCCACCCGGCGAAAAGGGTCGCGGTGAACAAGAGCAGGCACGCGACGATAAAGGAACTTCTCATGATATCCTCCTTGTTATATCTGAACTATTGAACAGGAGCAACCGGAACTTTCTTCGCCCGGATATTCCTCGTCGGTATACTCTCCGGCGGGGTCGTTCTGTTCGTCGGGCATGATCGTATCGGCATCTTCGGTGGTGCTCTGGTCGGTGATCACCGGTTCATCGGTATCGTCGCCGCCGTTCTGGTCGGGCATCTCGGTATCGGTTATCTCTTCATCCGTGGGGTACTCGTTGTCGATGACGGCGACATCATCCTCGGTCTGCATCGTGTCCTCGTCGGGCAGCGGCTCATCGTCGGTTGGTGTCCCGGACGGTACGAAATCGACGCTCAGGGTGTATTCGCCCGGCAGATCGGTGGTCCCGGTATAGGTATCGACGACGATATAGTAAGTGCCGGCATTGAGCGTCCGGGTGACGCTGTGATCGTCCCGGGCGAGGGCGTTCACCGCCATGCCGTTCGCGTCGAGATCGAGCGACGAGAGCAGGTGGACATCGCAGTCGATGCTCTCGGCTTGGTTGTCGGTCACCGTCGCGGTCAGGTCGCCCGCGCTCTGCAGGTCGATCCGGTAGACGACCTCGGGGCCGAACTCCTTTGTCGCGGGGAGGCACGAATAGGTGTCTATCTCGAGAGAAACGACATTCCGGGTGTTCCCCTCGTCGTAATAGGGCGTGGATGAGATCACGCGGGGGTTCTGCGTGGTCCCCTCGACCGCGCCATCATCCTCGATATCGTCGTAGCGCCTTCTTTCATAACTGCTGGAGGGCCAACTCGACATCCGGCGGAACACCGTCTTCTCGGTCCCGGTCCCCGCGCTCTCCATAATGTAGGGCAGGCCGGTCGACTTGTCGGTGTAAATGTACATGATGACATGACTGCCGGCGTCGTTGAAGACATCGCCTTTCTTCATATCGTTCTGGTTGATGACGGTCGAGATGTCGGGGATCCCGCTTGTCGTGTAATGACCGCTTCCCCAGAGCATCGAAACATAGCCGGAGCAGTCGACGCCGACGGTACAATCCAGCACGCCGTACTGCGAACAGGAAGTGCCGCTGCACGATCCGGCGCGGTATCCCGAAGCGAGCCGCGACAGATAGGTCTCCACGCTCATGTAGCCGCCCCAGTCATAGGCGACCCCGGTATAGTCGTTCCCGGCGCTGTACACATTCGGGATGCCCGACATGCAGGAACTCCCGGTCACATTCGCGCTCGAGCAGGTCCATTTCGTACGAACATACCCGTCGCCCGTGAGGACCGCTTCGCTTCTCGTGCCGGCCGAGAGACCGACACTTACCAGAACAAGGAGGGCAAGCAGGGCGTATCTCATGGCCGCCCCCCGTAGATATGGAGTGAATCACCTCCGGGCGCGATGACATAGACCGTTCCGTCGCCCGCCACATGGATGTCCTTTTCCGGTTTATACAGAGCGGATCCGGGCAGGGTCATCCTCCCGAGAACAGCGCCCTTCCCCGAAGTGACGAGGATATGACGGCTTCCGTCCGCGAGTTCGATCTGGAAAAAGAGATCGCCGCTGTCGGCCCTGCCGACCAGCAGGAACGACAGGAGCGAACGGTCAGTGAAAGAAAGCTCGAAGAAATCCTTGTCGCTCAGGACCACGCGGGTCGCGCCGTTCCCGATGAATTTCGTGTAGGGATAGGCCGTCGCTTTTTCGGTCGCGGGTTTCGCCGCCGGTGTTACCGTATCGCCCTTTT
Source organism: bacterium (assembly GCA_022711315.1). Taxonomy (GTDB): domain Bacteria; phylum UBP6; class UBA1177; order UBA1177; family JAKLFG01; genus JAKLFG01. The sequence continues at coordinate 20,273 of JAKLFG010000032.1, forward strand.
TGGCGTACAGCCGCGCCTCCTTGTTATTGTGGAGGAACAGCGTCCCGCCGCTCACGAAGAGCGCATCGAAGGTCTCGGCGGGAAGGGAAAGTTCCTTTTTCAAGCTCTTTGTCTGAATATCCAGCGAAAGGACCCGCCGGTTCATGTTGTCCAGAATGAAAAGCCCCGTCCCGTCGCCGGAGATCGCGTTCACCCCGAACGGTTTCTCCTCCGTTTTCCCGGGGATGAAGATGCCCACCTGACCGTCCCCTGCCCCGTACGGGATCTTCTTGATCAACTCCAGTTTCTTCTCCGGCACCGATCCGAACTCGACCGGCACCGGCCCCGCGCACAGGAGCGAAACGGCCAGAACGATCCACAGTACGATGAATACCCTCATATCAACCTCCCTTACACGAACCGATGCATGATGTAGGCGTCGGTGAGCCCGAGCCGTTTATGATCGAACGCCTTGGGTATCGTCCCAATGATGGTGAAGCCGCACGAGGTCCAGAGGTGGACCGCCGGCGCGTTGCTGGCCACGACGAGGTTGAACTGGAGCGCTTTGAACCCGTGCCGGGGCGCCTCTTCGATGCTGTGGAGGCAGAGGGCGCGACCGACCCCTTTGCCGCGGGCCCACGAGGCGACCATGTAGCCGGCGTTGGCGACATGCGAGCCGAGGCCGACCTGATTGGGGCGCAGGTAGTAGGTCCCGGCGATGCGGCCGTCGAGGATCGCGACGATGGCGACGGTCGGCGTCTCTATCCAGTAGCGGTAGCCCTCTTCTTTGGTCGTGCCGGGGGCGTGCGGATAACTCTCGCCGCTCTCGAACACCTCGTGTAGGATCGGCCACAGTTCATCGAAATCGGCCGGTACGGCGCGGCGGAAGGTGAACGGCGCGGTCATGGTTCCCTCGCATGCGGATCTCCCCCACTCTACCAACTCTTTCGAGAAAAACAACTGCCGCCGCAGTAAAGATGTTTTACAAAAACCAAGGTGCCGTAAAGGAACTTTGCTGACCGAGATGGTTGTTTGTGTTGTTATTCTCAATAGTTATATGCGGCATGTCTCTTGCTTATATGCGCGCCCTTCTGCTAAGGAAGAGAGAGGTCCCGGTAAGCGATGACGAAACGGCCGATAAAGGTGGCGCTGTTCAGCGAAGTGCTCAAGGAACATCTTGACGGCGTCACCAACACGCTCTATCACATCATCGACCGCATCCCGAAGGACCGGTTCGAGTATCTGTTCATCACCAGTTACCCGCCGAGCGAAACGGTGAACCTCCCCTTCCCGGTCATCACCGTGCCGAAGATAGCGTTCCCGACCAACCCCGATTACCCCATATCGCTCCCCTTCTTCAACGGGAAACTGCGGGCGGCGCTCGACGAGTTCGCCCCCGACATCATCCACCTCACGACCCCTTTCACGCTCGGCAACTACGCGCTGTCGTACGGCGAGGAACGCGGCGTGCCGATCCTCGCCACCTACCACACCCACTTCATCAGTTACATCGAATACTATTTCCGTTACGCGCCGGTCTTCTCGCATCTGCTCGATTTCTCAGGCCGCCGGTACATGCGTTGGTTCTACAACCGGTGCGACCTCACCTATGTGCCGACCGCGAGCATCATGGACGAACTGCTCGACTGCGGCATCGAACGACGGCGCATGGTGGTGTGGGGCCGCGGCATAGACACCGAACTCTTCAACCCGACGCGGCGCGACGACGCCTTCATGGACGGACTGTGCGGCGCGGGGACCCAGCGGGTACTCTTCGTGAGCCGACTGGTGTGGGAAAAGGAGTTGCGGACGCTCGCGGCGGTGTACGAACTGTTCCGCGAGACCCACCCGCGGACCGTTAAGTTCGTCGTCACCGGCGACGGGCCGCGCCGCAAGGAACTCGAACGGCTCATGCCCGACGCGGTATTCACCGGCAAACTCGTCAAGAAGGATCTCGCCAAGGTCTACGCCTCGAGCGATGTGTTCCTGTTCCCCTCGATAACCGAGACCTTCGGCAATGTGGTGCTCGAGGCGATGGCCTCGGGCCTGCCGCCGGTCGTCGCGGCGCAGGGCGGCCCGAAAGGGATCGTGCGCGACGGCGACACCGGGCTTCATGCGCGGCCGAAGGACGCGGCCGATTTCCACCGCAAGATAGCGCTCCTCCTCGACGACCCCGCGCTGGCCAAGGAAACGGGGCGGCGCGCCGCCGCCTATGCCCTCGCTCAGCAGTGGGACACGCTCTGCGAGGACATGTTCTCCTCCTACGAACGGATCGCCGAGAGGTTCGCCCCCCTTTTACCGGAGAAGGCCCATGGTGTCGCTATATAGACCGGCGGTAAAGACCATACTCGGGCGGCTGTTCAAGATAGCGGCGCTCACCGCGGGGTTCTTCCTCGTCTGGTGGTTCATCAGCGCCTCCGACTTCGGCCGCATCGGCGATCAGTTGGGGCATGTCGGCTACAAGTTCGCGGTGCTCCTGCTCGTGACCTTCTGCGCGCAACTGCTCATCACGCGGGCGCTCCAACTCAGTTTCATCGATACCCCCGCCCTGTCGCTCCTGCGCCTCTTCTCGATCCGGCTCATGGGCGAGAGTCTCGCGCAGGTGAACCCGACCAGTTTCGTCGCCGGCGAAACGATGAAGGCGGTCATGCTGTCGCGGCGCGGCGTTCCGTATAACCGCAGCATCTCGGCGCTCACCATCGCGCGGCTCACGCTGTGGCTTTCGAGCATCACGCTGTTCTGTCTCGGCGCCCTGCTGTTCCTCGACCGGCTCGATTTCGCCGGCAACCGGGTGCTCATGACGCTTCTCGCGGGGGGCCTGTTCACCGGCGGGCTCTTCTTCGTCCGCCAGATATCGCGGTCGCTCCCCTTCTTCTCGCTGTTCGCGATGATCCTACGCCGCCTGTTGCCGTGGGTGCGCTCCCTCATCATCGTCGAGCGCAAACTGCACAAGGTGGACGGCGACCTTTCGTTCTTTTACCACCATCGCCGCCGCGAGTTCGCGCGGGCCTACGCCCTGTCGCTCCTCCACTGGCTCGGCGGCGCGACCGAGTTCTTCCTCATCCTGTGGTTCCTCGGCGTCGAGGTGAGTTTCTTCTCCTGCATCGCGATGGAGGTCGGCGTCATGCTCTTCAAGGGGCTCGGCACCTTCGTCCCGGGTCAGATAGGCATCGAGGAGTACGCGAACCGGCTCATGCTCGACCTCGTCGGCGTGCCGGGCGCCGAACTCTGGATAAGCGTCTCGATACTGCGCCGCACCCGCCAACTGTTCTGGATCGGCATGGGAACGCTCCTGTTCTCCGTCACCATGATGCGCCGCCGCCGGACCGCTCCGCTTTCCACCCCGGTCGAGACCTATGGAAATCCTGTGCATCACTCATAAGTATCCCCCCTCGGTCGGGGGCATGCAGAAACAGAGTTTCGAACTCATCCGCGGCCTGTCGCGCCGCATGACGGTCCACACGCTCATCCACAGTGGCGACAGTGGGAAGGCGCTCTTTTTCCTGACGCTCAAAAAAAAGGTCCTGCGGATGCTCCGCGAACACCCGGGCATCTCGCTCATCCATCTCAACGACGGGCTCATGGCCTTCTTCGCCCTGCCGCTCCGGTCGGTGACCGATCTTCCCATCGTCGCGACGCTCCACGGTCTCGATGTGGTGATGCCGGCGGGCTGGTACCAGCGGCGGGTCCTGCCCCGTTTCGCCGCCTATGACGGCATCATCGCGGTGAGTTCCGCCACCGCGCAGGCCTGCCGCCAACGCGGGTTCGACCCCGCCAAGATAACGGTCGTCCCCAACGGCGTCGACGCGGCACTCGGCGACATACCGGCCGAACCGGACTACCGCGCCGTGATCGGGCGGCGGCTCGGGCTCGACCTCACGCACCGCAAACTCGTGCTCATGCTCGGCCGACCGGTGCCGCGCAAGGGCTTTATCTGGTTCCTGCGCGAGGTCCTGCCGAAACTCGGGCCCGAGGTCCTCTGCCTGCACATCGGTCCCTCGGCGGCCGCGATGGGTCTCAAGAATTTCATGCTCCGCCTGCTCCCCTTCAACTGGGGGCGGCAACTGGCGCTCATATTCGGGATGCCGACCGACGAACCGGCGCTCCGTCACGAACTCGCCCTGCCCGAACTCGCGGGCCGCGCCTTCCGGCTCGGCGGGCTCCCCTTCAAGGATCTCGTCCAGACGCTCAAGTGCGGCGACCTCTATGTGATGCCCAATGTCCGGCTCGCGGGCGACATGGAGGGGTTCGGCCTCGCGGCGCTCGAGGCGGCCATCTGCGGCCTGCCGGTCGTCGCCTCGGAGGTCGACGGCATCGTGGACGCCGTGCAGGAGGGGAAGAACGGGTTCCTCCTGCCGCCCGAGGAGCCGGAACTCTGGGCCCGCCGCATCACCGGACTGCTCGCCGATCCGGCGGGGCTCCGCGCGGCGGGAGAGGCGGCGCGGGAGTTCACGAAGGAACACTATTCGTGGGAACGGATGGTGGACGGCTACGAGGCGGTCTTCAAGCGGTTCGCCTGACATGCGGACGCTGTTCGATTGCGCGGTGGTCGGCGGCGGTCCCGCCGGAGCGGCCGCGGCCCTGACGCTCGCCCGGCGCGGGCGGCGCGTCCTCCTCCTTGAAAAAGAGCCCTTGCCCCGCGTCAAACCGTGCGGCGGCGGGATGCCTCCCTCGGTGTTCTCGCTCCTCGGCCTTGCTCCCATCGACGGCGTCGTCGACCGCGTCCACCGGCTCACCTTTCTTTACGACGGCGCATCTCCCGTTTCGCACGAACTTACCGAGCCGCTTCTCATGGTGGACCGCGCGCGGTTCGACCATTTCCTCGTGGGGACGGCCGGTTCGGCGGGCGCCGAGGTCCGCGACCGGACCGCCGTGCATTCCTTCTCCGCCACCGGCGACCACTGGGCTATCGGCACGAGCGCCGGCGTCTTCGCGGTGCGGAGGATCGTCATCGCCGACGGCGGACAGGGACGATGCGCCGCGATCGCCGGGTTTCCGTCAAAAAGAAGAACCGAAGGGCTTGCGATCGCCTGCGAACTGCCGGCCGACCGGCGGCGTGACGAACTGACGGTGGATCTCGGACTTCTGCCGTGCGGGTATCTGTGGCTCTTTCCGAAAGGCGACCGGGTCTCGCTCGGTGTCGGCATCACCAAAAGAGACGGCAACCACTTGCAACTGTTCGATAAAATGGCTGTTTTCGCCGGGCGACAGGGCCTGCCGTTCGACCGATCGCTCTGCCGCGGACACCGCGTCGCGATATGGGACGGCGACCGGCCGCTCACCCGTCTCGATTCGTTCCTGCTCGCCGGAGAGGCGGCGTTCCTCGCCGACCCGCTGAGCGCCGAGGGGATACGCCCCGCAGTGAGAAGCGGCATCGCGGCGGGCGAGGCGGTGGACGCGTCGCTCGGCGGCGACGCGACGGCCTTTTCACGCTATGAGGAACGGATGCGGCGCGAGCTGGGGCGCGAGTTCGCCATCGCCGCGCGGATCGCGAAGTTCTTCTTTCTGTTCCCCGCTCTGTCGTACCGCGCCGCCTTTTTCCATCCGCGCACCACGGCGATCATGAACGAAGTGTTCCTCGGGCGCGTCGCCTATTCGGACCTCGCCGGCAAGGTCCTTTCGACGCTCGCGAGGGCAGTAACGAGAATGACCTCCTAAAAAGAGGGACCCCTCCCCTCTTCCCTTCGTGTTTTCCTTGACACCGAACGGTGCAACGGTATATTCGCACTGTTTTTAAAACGGTCGTTTGACGATTATAAACCTGTTCTTCGCGGAGAGACCCATGAAAAAGATCCTCATCATCGGGGCCGTCGGACAGATCGGCTCCGAACTCACGCTCAGGATGCGCGAACTGTACGGCAACCAGAATGTCATCGCGTCCACCAGAAAGACCCCGCCTTCGGACAAGATCAAGGAGAGCGGCCCGTTCGAATTCTTCGATGTGATGGACCGCAAGAAACTGGAAGAAGTGGTCGACAAGTACAAGGTCGAATACATCGTCAACATGGCCGCCATCCTTTCCGCCGTTGGCGAGAAAGACCCGATGTTCGCGTGGGATGTGAATATGAACGGCCTCATCAACATCCTCGAAGTGGCCCGCGAGAAGAAGATAAAGCAGATACTGATGCCGAGTTCCATCGCCGTCTTCGGCCCCGGGACGCCCCGCGTCAACACCCCGCAGGACACCGTCCTCAAGCCGACCACCATGTACGGCGTCACCAAGGTCGCCGGCGAACTGCTGTGCGACTATTATGTCCGCAAGTACGGCATGGACATCCGCGGCCTGCGTTATCCCGGCATCATCAGCCACGAGACCCTGCCCGGCGGCGGCACGACCGACTACGCGGTCGCCATCTACTATGAGGCGATCCAGCACGGCAAGTACACCTGCTTCGTGAAGGAAAGCACGAAACTCCCGATGATGTACATGCCCGACTGCCTCAAGGCGACCATCGATCTGTTCGAGGCCGATTTCAAGAAACTCAAACACCACAGCGATTTCAATGTCGCCGGTATGTCCTTCACCGTCGGCGAGATGGCGACCGAGATCCGCAAGCATATGCCCGATTTCAAGATAGACTATAAGCCCGACTTCCGTCAGGCGATCGCCGATTCGTGGCCGGAATCGATAGACGACACCGCCGCTCGCGAGGAATGGGGCTGGAAACCGGCCTACACGCTCGCCTCGATGACGGTCGACATGCTGACCGAACTCAAGAAGAAACTTAAATAAACGAAGGAGAGACCCATGTCACTGACGAAACTCAACAAAGCGCTCACCGCCCATGTGAACGGCCTCAAGGAAAAAGGGACCGCGAAAGGCGCCGAGATGGTCATCACCAAGATACTGCCGCCCAAGGGCGCGAACGGCCCCCGCTATGTCGTCGAGGGCTACAAACAGGAATTCATTAAGATGAACTCCAACTCCTACCTCGGCCTGTCGATGCATCCGGCGGTCATCCACGCCGAAGAGGAAGGGACCAAGACCTACGGCGTCGGCCCCGGCGCGGTCCGCTTCATATCGGGAACGCATAAGCCGCACATCGACCTTGAGAACCGGCTGGCGAAGTTCCACGGCAAGGAAGCAGGCATGCTCTTCTCGAGCGCCTATGTCACCTCGCTCGGCGTCATCACCCCGCTCGTGACCGAGACCACCGTCATCGTTTCAGACGAACTGAACCACAACTGCATCATCAACGCGATGAAACTGGCCCGGCCCGCCGCGAAGATGATATACAAGCACAACGACATGGCCGATCTCGAGGCGAAGATGAACGATGCGGTCGGCAAAGGGACCCGCTGCGTGGTCGTCACCGACGGCGTCTTCTCGATGCGCGGCGATTACTGCCCCTTCGACCAGTTCGTGAAGATCTGCGAGAAGTATAACGACAAGTTCGAGGACGGCGTGACCACCGTCGCCGACGACTCGCACGGCGTCGGCGCGTACGGCGCGACCGGCCGCGGCACCGAAGAGGTGACCGGCACGAAGGTCGACATCATCATCGGCACGCTCGGCAAGGCCTTCGGCGTCAACGGCGGGTATGTGGTCGCCAGCAAGGCGGTCACCGACTTCCTGCGCCAGACCGCCCCGATGTACATCTACTCCAACCCGATAACGCTCGGCGAGACGGTCGCGGTGCTCAAGGTGCTCGACATCCTCGAGAGCGAAGAGGGCAAAAAGCGGATCAAGCATCTCGCCGAGATGACGGCGCGTTTTGAGAAAGGCCTCGTGGACAACGGCTACGAGACGATCCCCGGCCCGCATCCGGTCACCCCGCTGATGGTGCGCGACACGCAGAAGACGGCCGACATCGTCAAATGGCTCACCGACCACGGCGTACTCGCCACCGGTCTCAACTATCCGGTCGTCCCGAAAGGCTCAGAGGAGATCCGCTTCCAGTTGAACGCCGACCACACCGCCGCCGATGTCGACTATGTCATCGATGTGCTGAAGAAGTACAAGAACCGCTGATACCGTTCCCGGTAGCTCTTACCACCCGGTGACCGGCTCCACCATGATCATCATCATCTGCTCGGTGTCGAAGGTACCGGCGGTCACGCTCTTTCCTTCCATTTTTTCCGAGTATTTACGGTCGAGTATCAGGTTGTTGGCCATTGCCCCGAAGCCGGTCCCGAAGGTTATCTGACCGATAAGGGCGGCCGGCATCGTGAAGGAACCGTCATCGGTGGCGCGGCAAACGACCGACCCGGTCTCGCCGGTCATCGATATGTCTATCGTCCCGTCGGGGTCGGCGCCGTCCCAGGTCACGGTGAGGTCCTTGGTGGGGTCGACCGTTATCGCCGGTATCGGGAACGCGGTCCCGGTGTGCGGCTCGGGCGCGGTGAGTTTCAGGGCGGGCGGGAAATAGACCGAGCCGCTGAACGCCGCGAGATCCTCCATCCCCTCACCGCTCAACTCGTAGGTCGCGTCGAACGCGAGGATATCGACCGGGACCGACCCGTCGCCGGTCCCGTCTTTTTTATATATCTTATCGTTCGGTTCATAGGCGAAGGTCGCCGCGCCGCCGACAAAACCGGTGATGGTGACCGGTCCCCGGTCGAGCGATTCGCGGTCCGGCGTCACGCACCGTTCACTCCCCGCTATCGGGGAACCGTTGTTATCGGTCTCCGGCAGACAATCCTGTTCCGGCGCGCAGTCCTCCTTCGAGGTACACGACGGGGTCGGCGTCGCGCCTCCCGCTTCGAACACGCAGGTGTCGATCGCCAGCAGGTCCTCCTCTTCGACCACGAGATCCTCTCGCGCCGTTTTAAGGAACAGGCCGAACGCCATGCCCGAGGTTTGGCCGAACACATCCATCGTCATGATCTGGAAAAAG
>JAKLFG010000033.1 GCA_022711315.1 bacterium
TGAGCAGGTTGTCGGTGTTGAGCGTGACGCGCAGGCCGAGATCGAGGTAGAACGGGAACGGGTGGTCCTCTATCCGTTTCACCGCGCCGGTCTGGGCGTTCGACGAGAGACAGACCTCGAGCGGTAAGCGGAGGTCATTGACATAGATGAGCAGATCGCCGTCCTCGCGGAGCCGCGTCCCGTGGCCGATGCGGTGCGCGCCGCAGTAGTGGAGCGCCTGATGGATGCTGTCGGGCCCGTAGGCCTCGCCGGCGTGTATCGTGACATTCACATTGTTCGACAGGATGAGCGAGAAGGCGCCGAGATGGTCGCGCGCCGGATAGTTGAGTTCGGCCCCCGCGAGATCGAAGCCGACCACCCCCTTGTTCTTGAAGGCGACGGCGAGTTCGGCCATCCGCAGACTCACCGCGGGCGATATGTTACGGATGCCGCAGATGATGACGCCGGAGAGTATGCCGAGATCGCGCTTCGCGTCGCGCAGACCCCGCAGGACCGACTCGACGATCGTCGTGAGCGGCAGGCCTTTCTGGGTGTGGAGCACCGGCGAGTAGCGCACTTCGAGGTAGACGACCCCTTCCTTCGCGCTGTCCTCCGCCAGTTCGTAGGCGGCGCGATAGAGCCCCTCTTCGTCCTGCAACACCTTGAGCGTCGTCTCGAAGCCCTTGAGGTAGTCGGTGAGCGAGCCGTGCACCTTCCCCGGCCCGATGAGCCGCTTCAGCCCGTCGAGGTCGCTCACGCCGAGATCGACCTTACGCCGCTCGGCAAGTTCGAGTATCGTCGGCAGGCGGAGCGAGCCGTCGAGGTGCACATGAAGGTCGGTCTTGGGCAGGGAGCGGAAGAAATCGCGATCGAACGGACGCGGCGCGGCGACGCTCACTCGAGCACCTTGCACTCGACCGGGTCCATGACGCGCAGGTCGGCGTACCCGTCGAGGTGGAGCGGCTCGCCGTCGCGGATACTGCTCGAGAAGAGGTTCACGCGCCCCTCGAGCGCTTCCCGCTCGAAGCATATCTGCGCTATCTCGCCGTCGGTGCGGGTCGTCTCGGTCAGGTAGAGTTTGTCGTTGTTGAGGTAGAACACCTCCTTCTTGGTCATCGACGAGCCGTCGAGTTGCAGGACGAAGGTGGTCGCCTCGCCGTCCTGCAGGTGGTCGGTGAAGAATACCTGCAGAAGCGGGATGGAGAAGCCGGCGCTGTTGTTGATGTTCTTCTTCATGACCCAGAGCGCGCCGATGTAGACGGTCTCCTCCAGCGCCTCGTTGAGGTAGGTCAGCCGCCCGTCGCCGAACTGGAGATCGGCGGTCGGGGTGTTCTCGGCGTTGATGATGCCGTAGAACTGGAAGCGGGCCTGCCACACCTTCTCCGGCGGCGCGTCCTCGTCGGGGTATTCGGGATAGACATCGTCGTTGTAGTAACTGGTCAGGTCGTTGAGATAGTCGTACTTGCCGATGTCGTCCTTCGGCTCCTCGCTGCAGGCCGCGCAAAGCAGGAGAACAAGCGGCGCCAGCATGAGGCACAACCTTCGTGTCACGGGGACCTCCGTCACGGGATGCGTGGTAACGGGCTGATTATAGCACGGCCGCTCGATTGCGCAACTTTTCTTGTCTTGCGCGGAAAAAGGAGGTAGAAAGGTGCGGTGGCCGCCGAAGGAGCGGCGCGACGGTTTCGTGCAGAAGGAGGGGCCGGTGACGAAGGAACGCTTTCAGGAACGGTTCGCCGAATTGCAAAAGGCCTTCTCTCGACTCGAGGAGGCGCTCGCGGTCCCGGTGACCGACACGGTCATCATGGACGGCGTCATCCAGCGGTTCGAGTTCACCTTCGAATTGACATGGAAGACGCTCAAGATACTGCTCGACCACAAGGGGCTCGCCACCGTCGCCGCGCCGCGCGATGTCCTGCAGGGGGCCTTCGCGGCGGGTATCATCTCGGACGGCGAGGCGTTCATGCAGATGTTGCGCGACCGCAATCTGACGACCCATATCTACAAGGAAGAGATGGCCGCCCAGATATACGACCGCATCAAGAACGCCCACGCCGCCGCCCTGCGCACGCTCCTCGGACGGCTTGCGACGGAGAAGATCGCGTGAACTTCGGACTGCCCGACGAGGTGCTTGCCGAGATACGGGCCGTGCTGGCGAAGTACCATCTGCAAAAAGCGGTCGTGTACGGCTCGCGGGCCCGGGGCGACCACCGGCCCAATTCCGACATCGACATCGCCGTCTGGCCGAAGGAAGGGACCGCCGACCGCATCGCGATGCTCTCTGCGGAACTCGACGGGCTCGACATCATCTACAAAATAGACCTTCTTGAGATGCGACCCGACACCGATCCGGCGCTCGCCGCGAAGGTGGCGCGGGACGGCCGGGAAATACGATAATCGAGAAGGCGGCGGACCGAAATCCTTCGTCCCTCATTATTCCTCGATCTCTCAACAACAAAAGTCTCGCTACTTCCACTGCCAGTTATCTTTTTCTTCGGCACAAGAGATTTCTTTAAACTTAGTTTCATATATCGTCGTTTGGCGACTATTGTAAGGACTATTAGAGTCTGCGAGAGATTTTGGTTCTCTCTTCCAGCCCCAAAGACAAACTTTCACAACCTTAACATCATAAGAAAGTTCTATGTTTTTTTCCCCTTGTTTTATAACAAAACCGAACCCCATATTGTTTTCTTTACTCAACCCAGACACGATTTCTGTCTTTCTTTTTTCCAACTCTTTTTTAGTCGCGTCAAAAGAAGGGTTCCAATAGGGATGTATCTTCAAAAATCTTTCTTGGGAAACATAGGTCATATCATATATCCGGTCAAACAAAGAAAACTGAATTGCCACAACATCTGTTTTTTCGTACTCCCTTATATTGTGAGACGAGGTTGTGAACCTTAAGAGTTGTTTATGCGGGGGAATAATGGACGCATAATTTTCATTCTGCAAGACACTCCAGTGTTCGCTAAGCATATCAACATTAAGTGCTTTTGTAGAGTTTCCGCTAGGGTCAACAAAATAGGCAGAATTCCACTCCAGTTGCCCCGAAGAATCGGTATTGTTGGTCACCCTAAAAACGATTCCATTATATGTCGCTCTGGCTTCAACACGAAAAGCAGGATCTTCTTGCAAGCGGGGTATGGTTTTTGTTTCGTACTTTACGAAGTATGTTGTGCCGCAAGAACTCACAAAAATTCCCAATACCGACAGAAAAAAAACCTGGAATAATTTCATGTTGCTACTCCATCTCTAAGGACACAGCGCTCGACATTATTATCTGTTTTCGTCAAGGAGAAGTCAAAGAAAAGATAGCCTGCTTCATCAACAGCCCCTTTCTCCGCCCATCATTGTTCCGCGTCCGTGAGTTAAATTTGCAACGGCGCGGTATCTGTGGTAAGGTCGCCCCGGCAAAGAAAGTAAGGACCGAGGACCCGGAGCGGACCATGCGTATTTCGGTATATCGCGAGGCGACCTTTTCGGCGGCGCACCATCTGCGAGAATATCGCGGCAAGTGCGAGAACCTGCACGGCCACAACTGGCGGGTGCGGCTGTATGTCGGCCGCGACGAATTGACCGCCGACGGTTTCGTGATGGACTTCAAGGAGATAGACGCGGCGCTCGCCCGCATCCTCGAACCGCTCGACCACCACGACATCAACACGGTGCCTCCCTTCGACGCGCAGAATCCGACCGCGGAGCATATCGCCCGCTATATCTTCGATCGCGCCGGGGCCGAGATAGCGCGGCGCGACCCGCTCTGCCGCGTCGAGCGGGTGATGGTGTGGGAATCGGACAGATCGTGCGCCATCGCCGAGAGGGACCGATGAGTTACCGCCGCAATGTCGCGCTCGTCGTCGAGAACGGCGCCGGGCTCGTGCTCATGGGGGAACGGAGCGACATCGCGGGGGCGTGGCAACTGCCGCAGGGCGGCATAGAGAAGGGCGAGGACTGGCAACAGGCGGCATGGCGCGAACTCGAGGAAGAAACGGGGCTCACGGCGACCGCGGTGACCATCGTCACCCATGCGGGGCCGTTCCGGTACGACCTGCCGCGCCGGTCGAAACGGGGATTCCGCGGACAGGAGCAGACCTATGTGCTCTTCCGGATCACCGATACCACGGCCGTTCTCCGGCCGGGCGTCGAGTTCCGCTCCTTCTGCTGGATGACACGGGAAGAGGCGACCGCCGCAGTGATAGATTTCAAGCGCCCCTGTTATGAGGCGGCGTTCCGCGCCTTCCGGGAGCATCAGGCATGAGGAAGAGGATGAGCGTGGCGGGCCTGATGAGAAAGAAAGGGGGGGCGGGCCGGATGTTCCGGACCATCGTGACAGGGCTCGCGATCTTCGGGGTATTCGCTCTCATCGGCGCGTTCTTCGGCTACCGCTACCTCAAGGCGCAGATACCGCACATCGAAACGATAGCCGACTATAAACCGGCGCAAGGGACCAAGGTCTACGCCTACGACGGCCAACTCATCGCCGAGTTCTACAAGGAGAACCGGCGCAACATCGTCCCCTACGACAAGATACCGCGTCTCCTCGCGCTCGCCTTTGTCGCCGGCGAGGACGGCGAGTTCTTCAAGCACAAGGGGATCGACCCGGTCGCCATCGTGCGCGCCGCGTTCAAGTACGCCTTCACCGGCGTCAAGCAGGGCGGGTCGACCATCACCCAGCAACTCGCGAAGGCCTTCGTCGGCACCGAGCGGACCTACACCCGGAAACTCAAGGACATGCTCCTCGCGATGGAACTGGAGCGGGCGCTCACCAAGGAGGAGATACTCTACCTGTACCTCAACGAGATCTTCCTCGGGAGCGGCGCGTACGGGGTCGAGTCGGCCGCCCTCACCTATTTCTCGAAGCATGTGTGGGAACTCGAACTCGCCGAGATGGCCACGCTCGCCGGGCTCCCCAAATACCCCTCCGAGGCGTCGCCGAAGAACAACCCGGAAAAAGCGAAGAAGCGGCGCGACTATGTGCTCGGCCGGATGCGGGCCGACGGCTACATCACGCAGGAGCAGTACGACGCGGCGGTCGCGACGCCGATGACGGTCACGCCGATGAAGGAGATATTCCTCGACAAGGCCCCCTACTTCAGCGAGAAGGTGCGCCGTCACCTGCAGACGACCTACGGCAACGACCGGCTGTACGACGAGGGGCTCGTCGCCTCAACGACCGTCGATGTGCGGGCCTCGCAACTACTCGACGAATCGGTCTACTCCGGCCTGCGGGCGCTCTCGCGGCGACAGGGCTACACCGGCCCGCTCTATCGCATCGATCTCAAGAAGGATCTCGACCGCTACCTCGCGCGACACCGTCGCGCCTTTGGCGGCATATCCGATCTCACCATCCGGCGCGGCACGCTCTACCAAGGGGTGGTGCTCGACACGGCCAAGGATAAGGCGACCGTGCAGGTCGGCGCGGTAAAACGGCCGCTTCATCTCAAACACATGCAGTGGGCGCGGCCCCACAATCCGCTCGGCGGCTGGGCGAACATCGCCTCGACCGATCAGGTGCTGAAGCCGGGCGATGTCATCCTCGTCCGGGCGACCGACGAGCAGGGGGTCACCGAGGAACTCGACCACCGGCGGACCGACCTGCCGCTCCCACCGAACTTCTTCTTCGCGCTCGAACAGTTGCCGGTGCCGCAGGGTGGCGCCATCGTGAAGGATCCCTACTCTGGCTATATCCGCGCCGTGATGGGCGGCTACGATTTCGAGCAGAGCGAGTTCGACCGCACCACGCAGGCGTGCCGCCAGCCCGGTTCGGCGATGAAGCCGATATTCTACGCCGGCGCGCTCGAACAGAAGGACGAACAGAGGAAACCCCGCTTCACCGCCGCCACGATGCTGCTCGATGCGCCGGTCGCCATCACCGATCTCAACTTCAAGCCGGAGAACCATGACGAGACCTTCAAGGGAGAGGTGACGCTGTGGGAGGCGATCGTCCTGTCGATGAACGCACCGGCGGTCAGGATGTTCATGGACATCGGCATACCTTACGGGCTCGATTTCGCCAAGAAACTGGGGATAAAAAGCGTCCTGCGCCCCGAGTACGGCACGGTGCTCGGATCGTCCTGTCTCACGCTCGACGAGATGACCGACGCTTTCTCGCACTTCCCCAATCAGGGCAAGAGGCCTTACACCACCTACATCCGTAAGGTGACCGACCGCGACGGGAACCTGCTCGAGAACAACACGGTGTTCTACGACCCGTTCCTGTCGGGGCCCGAGAAACTGGAGCGGCTCATCGCCTTCTCGAAACGGCCCGAGGAACAGAACATGTCGCCGCAGACCGCCTACATCATGACCCAGATACTGCAGGACGCCTCGACTTACGGCACCTCGGCGCGGGCCTCGTCGCTCGGCCGTAACCTCGGCGGCAAGACCGGCACGACCAACGACAGTTTCGACGCGTGGTTCGTCGGGTTCTCGCCCGACATCATCGCCGGCGTCTGGGTAGGCAACGACCAGCACGGCGTCACGCTCGGACCCAGTGAATCGGGCGCCAAGGCGGCCCTGCCCATCTGGATGGATTTCATGGGCCGGTATCTCGCGAACTTCCCCAAGACCGATTTCCGGCGGCCGCCGGGTATCGTATCGGTGCAGATAGACCGTCGGACCGGACTCGTGAGCGAGACGGGGCGCATGATGCATTTCGTCGCCGGCACCGAGCCGACCACGACGGTCGAGGAGAAGGATGTCGTCGATCCATCACAGATGAAGGTGCAGTGAACACCGGGGCGATCGTCCGGCACAGTCTGAAACTCGCGATGCTCACCGCGACGAGCCGTGTCATCGGACTCGTCCGCGAGATGGTCCGCGCCGCCTATCTCGGCACCACCGCCTTCGCCGACGCCTTCACCATCGCCTTCCTGCTCCCTAACCTCATGCGCCGGCTGTTCGCCGAGGGGAGCATCGCGGTCGCCTTCGTCCCGACCTTCAAGGGCTATCTCATCGAGAACGATCGCGAGAAGATACGGACCTTCCTCTCGTCGTTCCTCACCGTGCTCACCTTCCTCGTGACCGTCGCGGTCCTCGCCGGCATCGTGGCAAGCGACGGCATCATCTCGGTGTTCTACGCCGACCTCTCCCCCGACATCCGGCAGGAGACCGCGCTTCTCACGCGGCTCATGTTCCCCTACCTCGCCTTCGTCTCCATCGCCGCCTTTTTTCAGGGGATGCTCAACAGCGTCAACATCTTCGGTCCCTCCGGGTTCGTCCCGATACTGTTCAATGTGTGCGTCGTCGCCGCGACGGTCCTGCTGTCGCCCCATCTCGAAAACCCGGCCCGCGCGATGACGGTCGGCGTGCTCGCGGGCGGCTTCCTGCAGGCGACGGTGCAGTTGCCGTTCGCCCTGAAGGCGGGGTTCCGGTTCGTGTTCCGGCCGCTCCGGGCGGCCTTTAGCGACCCCGGGGTACGCCGGATATTCGTGCTCATCGCCCCCACCATCATCGGCATGGCGGCCTACGAGGTGAACCTGCTCGCCTCGTCGGTCATCGCGAACACCGCCGGCACCGGCGTGGTGAGCGCGCTCCAGTTCAGCAACCGCCTGCTCGAACTCCTGCTCGGCGTCTTCGCGGTATCCATCGGGACGGTCGTGCTGACCGAACTGTCGGACAACGCCAAACGGGGCGCGTGGGACAAATTCTCGGGACACCTGCTCTTCAGCGCCAACGCCGTGGCGCTCGTCACGATACCGGCGACCGTTTTCTCGGTGCTCAACGCGACCGACATCGTCACGCTCGTCTTCAAGGCGCGCGCCTTCGACGACCGATCGGTGGCGCTCACCGCCGCCATCTTCCTCTTCCACATCGCGGGACTCTACCTCATCGCGGTCAACCGGGTGCTCGCACCAGCCTTCTACGCGCAGGAGGACACGCGGTCGCCGACCTGGGCCGGCATCGCCTCCTTCGGCGCCAATATCGCGCTGTGCCTGCTTCTTGTCGGCCCCTTCGCCGGGCCCGGCATCGCGCTCGCCGGAACGCTCGCCGCCTTGGTGAACACCCTGCTGCTCGTCCTGCCGCTGTGGCGTCGCGACCGTGCGCTGTTCGGCCCGGCGATACGGCGCGGTGTCGCCTATCTCGGCAGGATCATCCTCCTGTCGGTCATCGCCGCGGCGCCGGCGTGGGCGCTCAAACCATTCGTCATACCGCTGTTCAGCGCGAACCCGTGGCGCATCATCGCCCTCGGCGCGCCGCTCGCGATACTCGCCGCCCTCTTTTTCTCTTTACTCTTCGCCGCCCTTCTGTTCCTGCGTGACGAGCAGGCGCTTCATCTTCTGCGGCGTCTGCGGGCGCGGATCGGCCGGACCGGCGTGTGACGCCCGTCAGTATCCGGCTTTCCCGGCGTAGGTCTCCGGCACAAAGAAACTGCGGTTGCGGTTGAGACTCTCCTCGAGCACGATGCTGCGGTGGAGCGTGCCCTCGCGGAACCGGTCGAGGATGTCGAAGGGCGGAAGCCAGAGCCGTTCGTAGGTGAAACTCATCGGGTCCACCGGCTTGTCCTCGCGGTAGACGCCGAAGTGGAGGTGCGACCCGGTCGAGCGGCCTGAATTGCCGACCGTTCCGATGATGTCGCCCATGCCGACCGGCATCCCGGGCGAGACATACATGGTCTGCAGGTGAGCGTAGAGCGTCTTCAGCCCGTCGCGGTGGCGGATGACGATGGTGTTGCCGTACCCGCGTTTTCGCCCCGTTTCGGTGACCATCCCCTCCTTCGCCGCATGGACGAGCACCCCCTCGTCGGCCTTGATGTCGACCCCGAGATGCATGGCGCGCTCCTCGTTGAAGGGGTCGTTGCGGACGCCGAACGGCGAGGTGATGCGGCCCACATTGAGCGGCGCGCGGAAAAAACCGGGCGGCGACATGAACATATCGCTCGTGGTGACATAGAATTCGCAGGCGCGACAAGCGGGCGGCTTGAAGAGCGAGAACTGACCGTACCGTTCGCTTTTCACCGAAAGTCCGGTGAGATCGTAGAGATCTATGAGTATCTTATGATCGAACACCCCGCGCAACATGAACGATATCGAGTCGCCGGGCCGGAGTTGATGCAACAGCCCCCAGTCCCACTGCATGGCCGGGCGTATGAGTTCGTAGAATTCGGGGAAATCGCGCGAGAATTCGTCGTGCACGACGAAGGTGCGGATCATCGTCTGTTCTTCGAGGATGATGGGCGCCTTGGTCAGCCGCCATTCCCGGCCCCGCTGGCGAAAGGTGTAGGATATCCCCGACACGCGGGAAAGATAATGGTGAAGGGCCACCGAAAGCATCGCGTCACCCTTTTTCTTGACGACGAGGATGTCGCCGGTCGGGAACACGGCGATGCCCGCCTTTTTGCGGAACAGTTCGGCTATCGTCTGCCATGCCGTTTCGCCGAGGAAGTCGGCGAACAGCGGTTCATAACCCTTCCCCGGCACCATGAGCACCGTCACATCGGGCGGTATGCTGTCGGAGGACGAATCCCACTGGACGGTCACGCGGCCGCGGAACGAGCGGTCGGAGAAGTAGGGAGCGAGCAGCACCGCCGCGAACACGAGCAGAAAAAAAGAGAGCAGTAGCGGCATCCTCTGTTCCACGCGGCGCTCCAAAAACGAAAGACCGCCGGATTGTAGCGGCCGCGCGGCGGAAAGTCAAATGTACTCATTTTTGTTGACAATCGGCCGCTTGCCGGTATATTTCCCACGTTTTTATGGTTCATCTGAAGGAGTTGCCCCATGATGCCGACATATCGTCCGAGCCGGGTGCACCGCAAGAAGACCCACGGATTCAGACGGAAAATGCGCACCGCCGACGGTCGCAAGGTCCTGCAGTCGCGCCGCCGCAAAGGGCGCAAACGCATCGCCGTTGACATCTACAAGAAGTGATCGATCGCCGCACCCCGCGGGGACCTTCTCCTTTTCACGCGCGGAGCGGATACGATCGCGAAAAGAATTTCAGGGACTTAAGTTAAAAGGGGCGGTCTTCAAAACGCGTAAACTGGTTTTCAACTTCGCCGCCACGGTGGGCCCTTCGCGACTCGGCGTGGTCGCCACAAAAAAGATGGGGAATGCGGTGTTCCGCAACCGGATCAAGCGATGGCTCCGGGAGGCGTTCCGCCTCAACAAGCAGGCGATGGCCCGACCGATGGACCTCGTGATCGTCCCGCGCGTCTCTGAACTCTCGTTCGCCGATATCGTGCAGGACCTCCGCTTTTTCCAGCAGTGGCACAGGGAGAAACATGAAAAGAACGCTCATCGCGCTCATTGAGGGATACCGCCGGTATCTGTCGCCCTACCTCGGCAGGAACTGCCGGTTCCACCCCACCTGCTCGGCCTACACCATCGAGGCGATCGAGAAGAAGGGGCTGGCGAAGGGGATCCTGCTCGGCGCGTGGCGCATACTCCGCTGTAACCCGTGGAACCCCCATTTCGGACACGACCCCGTGAAGTGAGGTGATCCGATGAACAAGAACATGATACTGGCGGTCGTCCTGTCGGTCGTCGTCCTTTATGTGTGGGGCGAGTTCTTCGCCCCCAAACCGCAACTGCCGCTCCCCGAGCAATCCGGCTCCGTTGAGAACTCCGCCGTGACAAGCCCGGACAACCAGAACGCCACGCCGCAGGAGAAGAGCGACACCGCGCTCCAGCAGGGCCCCGACGCCGCAACGCAGGCGGCGACGGCTACCCCGGCAACGCGCCCGGCGGACGGCGAATTGTTCCGGCATGGCCCGATCGCGCCGACGGCGCAGAACCCCGCGCAGAACGGGACGCTGAACGGGACTGCGATGACAATGGAGTACACCTCGAAGGGCGGCCGACTCACGGCGCTTTCGGTCACCGGCGAGAAATACCGGAACAAGAGACTCGACATGCTCGCGGCGCTCCGTGACGATGCCTATTTCCCCGAGATGTCGTCTATCTTCACCCAAGAACCGGCCTACGCCGTCGAAGAGGCGTCGGGCAACGCGATCACCTTCCGCTACGAACAGGAGGGACTCATCGAGTGGAAGACCCTGCGATTCTCGGGCGACTACCTGTTGACCGTTTCGAAAAAGGTGGTGAACAACTCGGCCGCTCCGATCAACTGGCGCCCTGCGCTCCGGTATCGGTCGATACACGCCGATGACAAGATATTCAGTTCCTACGGCAAGGTCTTCGAATTCCTCGTCAAGACCACCGGTGAGGGTATGAAGGAGCCGTCGAGCGGAGAGAAACTGAAAGAGGAGACGCAGGGACGGCAGATACAGTGGGCAGGCGTCAACTACGGTTTTTTCCTCTACGCGGCGGTCGGAAAAGAGCAAGAGGCGCTAACGGTCGACGGCGTCATAGACTCGAAACAGAATCTCACGGTGCTCACCACGGCGCACGACGAGTTCACCATCGCCCCCGGCCAGACGGCGGAGGCGACCTTCACTATATTCCTCGGCCCCAAGGAGGTGCGGCTCCTCGAACAGGCGGGCAACGACCTGCGCGCTTCGGCGTCGCTCGGCTGGTTCGGCTTCCTTGCCGAGCCGCTCCTGTGGATACTCAACTTCTTCTACGACTTCGTGAAGAACTACGGCATCGCGATCATCCTGCTCACCATACTCGTGAAACTGCTTCTGTGGCCGCTCTCCGACGCATCCTACAAATCGATGGCCAAGATGAAGAAATTGATGCCCAAGGTCGAGGATCTCAAGAAGAAGTACAAGGAGGACAAGGAGACGCTCAACAAGGAGATCATGCTCCTTTACCAGAAAGAGGGGGTCAACCCGCTCGGCGGCTGTCTCCCCATCCTGATACAGATGCCGATCTACATAGCGCTCTACTCGATGCTCAACAACGCGGTCGAACTCTACAACGCGGGGTTCCTGCCGTTCTGGCTCATCGACCTGTCGGAAAAGGACCCCTACTACATCCTCCCGGTCGCGCTCGGCGGCTTCATGTTCCTGCAACAGAAGATGACGCCGACCCAGATGGACAACCAGCAGGCGAAGATCATGCTCTATGTGATGCCGGTGATGTTCGCCGGGTTCATGCTCTTCCTCCCCGCCGGACTCAACCTCTACATCCTCGCCAACACGCTCCTCGGCATACTGCAGCAGTGGCTGGTCACGAAGCGATACGGCTGATCGGCGTCAGTTCGAACTTCCCGCGCACCCCCACCGTGTCACCGACAACGAAGAGCGCCGAAAGTATCTCCGGTTCTGCGGCGGCCCGCGTGAGTTGCGGTTCGATGTCATCGGCGCTCTTGACGCGGTTGCAAAAGGCGGTGGCGAAGGCGTCGGCGAGCGCGGTATCGCGGCAACATATCATCGCCGCGTCGGCTTTCCCGAAACTGAACGAGTGCCCCACCGTCCCGGACGAGGTGCAGATGCCCATCGGCGATAGTTCGGGCGGCACGACGATACCGACCTTGCGTGAGAGCGGCGAACTTCCTGCATAGACCGACACGGTGAGAGGGGAAACGACCTGCGCCCAGATGTCGCCGCCGTTCTCGACGACCACCTCGGTACCGTTGAATTCGACCATCAGCGCGCGACCCGCCGTTTCGGCGATCGCCCCGGCGACCGCCGCCATCGGGCCGACACCCGCCCGCTGCGCCGCCGCCGCCATGGACCGGATGGGTTCCGGTGCGACCTCCGGCACGGCGATAGGAGAGAAAGACTCGACAAAGGCGCGGTCCCGCGCTATCCACGCCGACAGTTCGCCACGGAGCCGCTTCACTGTTTCACGAACAAAACGCTCCATCGCCGAACGGTAGGAGGCGGCGTCAACACCGATCCAGAGGTCGGTCTCCCCTTCGACGACGGTGAAGGGGCGGAACCGGTCCGCCCCCATCCCGCCGCGGTAGGTGCGCGGTTCGTAAGCCATCAGCCGAACCGCAGGTCGAAGAGTTTGAGCGGACACGACTTCAGGCACATCTCGCAGGCGACGCACTTCTCGGCGTCGAACTTGAGTTCCCAGTCGGGGGCCCCGATGGTGAGCGCCCCGGCGAAACAGGTGGCCACGCAGGCGCCGCAGTGGATGCACTCCTCGCGCCGGAAGAGCATCTTTTTATCGACCGCGTCGACCCCCACGCCGCGGCCGCGCAGATAGTCGAGTCCTTCCGACAGGTTCTTGTCGTCACCATCCAATTCGACGAGCAGTTCTCCGCCCTTTTCAGGAGATATCGCCGCCTTCAGGATGTTCAGTTTGAGGTCATATTCCTTTATCAGGACATAGGTGATCGGCTCGTCGGCCGCGTCGAGGGCGAAGTTGAGGACAAATCGCTTTTTCATCTGGCGCCTCCCGTTATCTCAAGTCCTTTGACGGTCGTTCCGGTAGGGAACAGTTCCACCGGCGCAGTGAGCGTGAACTCTCCTTTTTTGAGCCACGACCGCAACTCCTCCGCGATCTCGCGCGCCTTCTTGATGCTGGAGAGCGGGGCCGTCTTTACCTTGCGCCCCCGCACTTCGATGGTCCCCGACCGGAGATCTGCGTAGTTGGCGCTCCCGAGCATCGGGTGGGCAGGGTCACCGTAGTCGTATACGGTCGTCTCGATCTCGCGGTCGCGTATGGCTACCCTCGCCGCGAGGTCCTCGTCGAGGATCGGTATCGGGATGCCGATGCCGACGAAGAGGGTGACGCCATACCGCTCGAAGACCGCCCCCTTGATGAAGCGCGGGTCCATTTTTTTGAGGTCGCCGAGCACCGCGAGCGTCGCGGCGTTGCTCTTCGGGATACCCTTGTCGTTCCGCAGTTTCGAGGTGTTGAACTGGGTGCCCGGCCAGACGACGAAGCCCTGTGCGCCGCAGAGGAATATCCGCGTCCCGACGCCGATCGTCCGCAGGTCGGGATCGTTGAGGAGCGGCGAAAGTTCACCCGAGGTCGAGTAGGTGGCGTTACTGAGTTCCGGAAGCAGCACTCCCATGTAGGTGTACTTCACCGATCTCGCGGTGTTCGTCGCGACGGCATAGTTCTGGTAGGCGTTGCGCGGATTGAAGAGGAATATCTCGTTGACCGCCTCCTTCGTGATGACCGTCTCTATCTCCTTGCGCGGGTAGCAGTCGGTCCCCTTACCCCGCGCCCTCAGTGTTATCTCCTTTCCGCGCACCAGTTCCTCGATCACATGGCCGCCGCCGTAGCGGGGGTTCTGCGGGTGTTCGCTCGTCGCGCCGATGTAAGCGTCGACCGCCGCGATGCCGCCGTAGGCCGGGACGCCGTTCAAAGTCACCTCCTCCATCCGCAGACTGGGACTCGGGTGGCCGAAGTTGATGAAGGCGCCCGACGAGCACATTGGGCCGAAGGTGGCGGTGGTGACCACATCGACCTTCTTCGCGATCTCGGCCGGCGTCATCTCGTCCGCCATCTTCGAGACCTCTTCGGCGGTCAGGACCACCGCGGTCCCCTTCTTCAGTTTCTCGTTGATCTCCTCATAACTTCGTTTCACCGTCATCGTCACCTCCGTCGGCCAAGGGTAAAAAAAAGCCGCCGGCTTTCACCGGCGGCCCCGAATATCCTTCAGCGCACGCGCCGTTACTTGCCGACATCCTGCGGGACCATCTCCCGCATGCACATGACCATGAGGCCACGATAACAGAAGGATGTCGGGACCGAAACGGGCATCACGCCGCTCCACTGTTCATTCGGGCCGATGGTAACGGAAAAAAGGATGATGTCAAATCTTTTAAAAATACTCCACCTGCGGATGGTGGACGAAAAGCGCGGTGACGCTCTGCTCCGGTACCAGTTCGTTGAGTCCGGTGAGCGACAGTCCGATCTCTTCGGGATGAAGCAGTTCGAATATGCGGCGCTGTTCGGCCAGATCGTCCCAACTGGAGAAGCCGGGGCTGAACCGCTTGCCGCGTCCCACATCGAGTCCCAGTTCGGCGGCGATGCGGCGATGCATCCATTCGGCGAGCGCTTCGGCCAGTTCGACCGAAAGGCCGTGCAGCAGGAAGTAGTCGACATATTCGTTGCGCCCGAAGAGGTCCTTCTCCTTCGCCGACGCGGCCGGACCAACCGTCACGGCGAAGAGCGGCGCGATATCGCCGGAGGGGCGGAAATAGTCGGGCAGGGCGCGGCGCGGTTCTTTCAGCGTTCGCGGGAAGGTGAGGGCGGTGTCGCCCAATATGAGCCGGTCGCCGTCGGGGCGGCAGGCGAAGTGGCCATAGACCGCCGCCGGAGAGAAAAGCCGTTCCGTGTCGGCGGTCGCAAGGAGCCGCGCAAGGGTCTTTTCGGCCGCGGCCGTATCCTCCATCTGCCAACGGATGCGGAAGAGCCGCTTTTTATTCATGAGCGGCGCGAGGTCGGCAAGGGCGATGTCGCGCACCACGCGCCGTCCGGTGAAGGGGACGGTCGGCACGGCATGGTCGAACGACAGGTGTGGATGACGGAACCGGTGGGGCCGCGCCGCCTCGACGGGCGTTACGGGGCGGTCGCCGGCGTTCTCCATGAGGCGCATCGCCTCGAAGGCATCCTGCGCGAAATGGACCCTGCCGCCGTGAAGCGGCGCCAGTTCGGCGTCGATGTAGCGGCGGTTGAGCGCCGCGCCGCCGCAGATGACCGGGATAGCAAGCCCGGCGTCGGCAAGGCCGCGCACCACCTCCTTCATCTCGATCGCCGACCGGACGAGCAGTCCCGAGAGACCAACGAAATCGGGCCGGTGTTTGGTCGCCGCCGCGATTATCTCGGCGGCCGACCGGTCGGTCCCGAGGTTGTGGACCTGCCAGCCGTTGTTGGAAAGTATGATGTCGACGAGATTCTTGCCGATGTCGTGGATGTCACCTTTGACCGTCGCGATGACGGCGGTGCCGCGACTTGCCGCCGCGTCGCCCGCGAAGTGCGGTTTCAGCAGTTCGACCGCGGCGCGCATCGTCTCGGCCGCCTTGAGGACGAAGGGGAGTTGCATCTTTCCGGCGCCAAAGGCGGCCCCGACCTCTTTCATCCCCGCGAGGAGGAAGCGGTCGAGTATCTCGGCGGCGGTGAAACGATCGAGCGCCGCCATGATGAGCGGCGCGATATCGCTTTTCCGTCCTTCGATGACGGCGGCGATGAGTTTTTCCTCGACCGGGCGGTCGTCGCGCGGCGCGGCGGCCCCTTTCGGTGGTTCCTTCTCGAACCGCGCGATGAAGGCCTCGAGCGGGTCGCCCGCCGCCCTGTCGTTGAAGATGAGCCGTTCGGCGAGCCGCAGGTCGGCTTCCGGTATCTGCGCGACCGGGATCACCTTGCCGGCGTGGAATATCGCCGCGTCGAGCCCCGCCTGCACCGCGTGGTAGAGAAATACGGCGTTGAGTATCCGGCGCGCCGTCGGTTTGAGCCCGTAGGAAATGTTGCTGACGCCGAGGAGCGTCCGCACCCCCGGCAGTTCCTTCTTGATGAGTTTTATCGCTTCAAGCGTTTCGACCGCCGCGCCGCGCAGGTCGGGGTCGCCCGATCCGAGGGTGAAGGTGAGTGTGTCGATGAAGATATCGCCGCGCGAAAGTCCGCGCTTTTCGGCGAACGCGGCCAGATCCTTGGCGACCGCCAGTTTCCGGTCGCGCGTCCTCGCCATCCCCGCGCCGTCTATCGTCAGGGCGATGAGTGCCGCGCCGTAGCGGCGTGCGAGGCGGACGATGCGGTCGGCCCGCGCGTCGTCCTCGAGGTTCACCGAGTTGATGAGCGGTCGTCCGCCGATGGTACGGAGCGCCGCTTCGAGCGCATCGGGGTTGGTCGTATCGAGGGAGAGGGGCAGGCGGACGAGCGTCGCGAGTTTCGCGGCGAGCATCGCCATGTCGCGCGGTTCGTCGCGGCCCGCGACCGCCACATTGAGATCGATGAGGTGCGCCCCTTCGCGTTCCTGCTCTTGAGCCACCGCCGTCATCCGGTCGAGGTCGTCCTGCATGAGCGCCTCGCGGAACTCCTTGCTGCCGCTCGCGTTGGGCCGCTCGCCGATGATGAGCGGGCTCGGCTCGGCATCCATCTCCTGCGCCGCGTAGAGCGACGAAAAGGCGGGGACCATGGCCGACCTGCGGGCGGGACGCTTTTCGAGCGCGTCGAGGCTGTTGCGGAGCGCCGCGATATGTGCGGGGGTGGTGCCGCAACAGCCGCCGACCAGTTCGACGCCGTGATCGGCGACAAAGCGGGTCACCTGCGCCGCAAAGCCGTCGGGACCGAGCGGATAGTGGAGGTTGCCGTCGACGAGTTCCGGCAATCCGGCGTTGGGAAGTATGCTGATGGCGAAGGGGCTCCGCTCGGCGAGGAGCCGGACACTTCCGGCCATCAGGTCGGGACCGGTGCCGCAGTTGAGGCCGAGCGCGAAGAGCGGGTAGGGGGCGCAGGTCGCGATGATGGCGGCGAGTTCGGTGCCGAGGAGCATCCGGCCGTTCTGTTCGATGGTCACCTGCACGATGACCGGAAGATCGGCGCGCCGTTCGGTGAGTGCGTCGAATGCGCCGCAGAGTGCCGCCTTTATCTGGAGCGGGTCCTGACAGGTCTCTATCTGGATGAGATCGGCGCCGCCGTCGATGAGCCCCGCCGCCTGTTCATGGTAGGCCGCCTCGAGTTCCGCGAACGCTACCTGGCCGAGGCTCGGCAGTTTCGAGCCGGGGCCGATGGAGCCCGACACAAAGCGCGGCCGGTCGGGGGAGAAATGTTCCGCCGCGGTCGAAAAGGCGATCTCGGCCGCCTTCCGGTTGAGTTCATAGGCGCGGTCTTGAAGCCCGAACTCGGCGAGCGTAACGCGGTTCGCGCCGAAGGAGTTGGTCTCGACGATGTCGGCCCCCGCCGCGAGGTAGTCGTTATGTATCGCCGCGATGAGATCGGGCCGCGTGAGGTTCAGGTATTCGGGGCAGTTGCCGTGGCCGCCGAAATCGACCGGCGCCGGCGCGCGGCGGTGTATCTGCGTCCCCATCGCCCCGTCGAACAGGAGCGTCCGCCGCGTGACAAGTTCCCGGAGGGCGCTCATCCGTGCGCACCGAAGATGATGTCGAGCAGCGCTTTCGCCGACCGGCCCTGTCCCATCGTGAAGAGATGGATCCCCGGCGCGCCGCCGTCGATGAGCCGGTAGCAGAGGTCGGCCATGTAGCGCGTTCCGCCGTTGAACGCCTGTTGCGGTGTCGGGGCGTCGAGTATCCCCTTTTTCAGTTCGTCGGGGATCGCGACATGGAACGATCCCGGTATGAGTGCCAGCTGTTTCGCGCTGGTGACCGGCTTGATGCCCGGCAGGACCGGCACGGTGATGCCGGCGGCGCGGAGCCGGTCGACATAGGAGAAATAGGTGGGGGCGCTGAAGAACATCTGCGTGATGATGTAGGAGGCGCCCGCCGCGACCTTGCGCCGGATATTGGCCAGTTCGGCGTCGAACGACGGCGATTCGTAGTGGTTCTCGGGATAGCCCGCCGCGCCGATGCAGAAATCGGTCGGCTCGGGGTCGTCGAGCGGTTCGAGGTAGGCGCCCCTGTTCATCGCCGCGATCTGGGCGATGAGTTCGGCGGCGTAGCGGTGGCCGTCGGGCTCGGCGGCGAAGGAGGGGACGCCCTGCGGCGGATCACCGCGTATCACGAAGAGGTTGCGGAAGCCGAGATAGTGGAGGTCGATGAGCGCGTCCTCGGTCTCGTACCGGTTGAAGCCACCGCAGAGGATGTGCGGCACCGTCTCGATCCCGAACTTGTTATGGATGGCGGCGCAGATGCCGACGGTCCCCGGCTTCTTGCGCTTGGGCCGCCGCACCGCCGCGCCGTTGCGTGTTTCGGTCACGAGGTGGGGCTGGTGGTAGGTGACATTGATGAACTGCGGATTGAAGGGGAGCAGTTGCTCGACCGAGCGGTATATCTCGTCGATGGTGCCGCCGCGGTCGGGCGGGGTGAACTCGAGCGACAGGAGCACTTTCCCGGTCGCCGCGAGCGCGTCGGTGATCTTCGCCATAAAAGGATGTCCTCGTTCGTCAACAGAGGGGCATGATAGCGCAAGCCCTTTTCCTGTCAATGAAAATAACGGATTGACTTCGGAGCGGTCGTTCGATATCATGCGACGAACCGGTACAGGTGTCGGGTCGCTACCGAAGGAGGTTTCCCATGAGACGATCGCTCGGCCTTTTATCGCTGCTGGCTCTTTTTGCGCTCGCCGGTTGCGAGAATGATGTCCGTTCCCTCGCCTCGTGGGGAGCCGACTCCTACTACGGCGACCCCGAGGGCTACGACTGGGAGACCGACGCGGCGGGGATGTGGGACCGGCGCCCGAACCTCGAGGAGTGCTCGCGCGAGGCGGTGAATCTCTGGATACTCGACAAGTTGTGGGACATGTATCTGTGGTACGACCATCTCGCCGAAGATATCGACTTCCGCGTCGAACTCGAGCCGGGCGATTTCCTCGGCGCCATCAAGTACAAGGAGTCGGACCACTTCAGTTATCTCTCCAAGAAGGAGGACCACGACGATTACTACGGTGGCCGGTATTACGGCTTCGGGTTCAGTTTCCGCAAGTTCCCCGACTATGTCGTCTATGTGACGCTCGTCATCCCCGGCAGCAACGCCGAGACGGCGGGTATGCGCCGCGGCCAGCGCATCATCGCGATCGACGGCAAGACGGTGCAGGAGATCGAGGACAACAACCTCTGGGGTACGGTGACCTCGCGGCCCGAGGACAAAAAGGACATCCCGCTCGAGTATGTCGTCGAAGAGGATGGTGAGGAGAAGACGCTCACGCTCTACGCGGGCGATGTGACCGCGCCCTCAGTTTACAAGACGGACATCCTCGAGGACGGCGACCGGAAGGTGGGCTATCTCATGCTCAAATCGTTCATCAACTCGACCAACGGCGAACTCGACACCGCCTTCACCGCGTTCAAGGCGGCGGGCGTGACCGACCTCGTGGTGGACCTGCGCTACAACGGCGGCGGCTGGCTCGACGGTTCGGAGCATCTCGCGAGTCTCATCACCGGCGGCGAACTCAAAGACAAACTGTTCACGCGGCTCACCTACAACAAAAAACATCAGGACTACAACAGCGACTATCATTTCAAGGATTTCGCCCAAAGTCTCGGCCTGCAGAAGGTCGTATTCATCGCGACCGGCGGCACCGCCTCGGCGAGCGAGGTGGTCATCAACGGGCTCAAGCCCTATGTCGAGGTGGCGATCATCGGCGGCAAGACCTACGGCAAGCCGGTCGGGATGAACCCGATGAGTTACTGCGACTACACGCTGGTGCCGATAACCTTCAAACTGGCCAACGGCGACGGGTACGGCGACTACTTCACCGGCATGCCGGCCGACTGCGAGGCCGACGATGATGTGACACACGATTTCGGCGACGCACGGGAGACCTCTCTCGCCGCGGCGCTCTCGGTCCTGCGCGACGGCACCTGCCCTGCCGCCCCGGCGGTCTATGCGTGGGAGCCCGACGAGATAGATGTCCGGACGGTCCCCTACCGGCTGGGCTGGCTGTTCTAGTTAATGATCCCGAATAGTTAAAGAACCTACGGAAACTTTCGATAAAACGAACCGTCTATATGGTACGATACCGTTGATCTTATCATCAGGATCAGGGAGAGGGTCATGAAGAGATTCTTCGTCTGTCTGGCAGCCCTTGCATTCGTCTTGTG
This sequence comes from bacterium, assembly GCA_022711315.1. Classification (GTDB taxonomy): domain Bacteria; phylum UBP6; class UBA1177; order UBA1177; family JAKLFG01; genus JAKLFG01. The sequence continues at coordinate 20,500 of JAKLFG010000033.1, forward strand.
CTCCTGCGCCAACAACATAGGCACGACCGGCGGCGGGGACGGTTCGCCGAGCGAAGGTGTCGCGCCGCTTGACGGCGACACGCCCATCGAGGAAGGCGAGGATATCCCCGACGGCGACATCATCCCGGTCTCCGATGATCCGATCGGCAACGGCGAAACGACCTCGACGGCATGGGAGGCGGCCCCCGCCTTCATCGCGACGCTCCGCGACGGTATCGGCGGCGGGTTCGTCGCCGACCTTGCGGTGGCACCGACCGCGCCGAACTACACCCTGCCGATAACCGGCATGGGCGACATCGTCAATTTCCAGCGCGACATCGTCGAGAAACTGGGGATATCGCTCACCGTTGAGGCGCAGGAGAAACTGCTCGCGAACGGCTTCGTCGTCCTGCCGGGAAGTTCCACTCGGTTCGACTATCTGTACTCTCAGTACCAATCGCTTGAGGTGCCGGTCTTCGTCTCGGCCGATTCGATACTGCACCTGTATCACCTCTACTTTGACCAGATATTGAAGAACATCGAGATCGCCTATTTTACGGAGGACCTGAAACTGCTCATGAGGGCGCTCCTCGCCGAGACGGGAAAAATCTACAACTCGTTCAGCGATAAGAAACTCAAGGACGCGGCGCTCCTTGCCTACGGCCAGTGCTCGGTCATCCTGCGCCTGCTCGACGATTCTTTCGCGGTCAACGCGCTCGTCGCGGAGCCGGTCGTCTCCGAGATCGAACAGATACTGGCTCACAACACCTCCACCGGTAGCGCCCTCTTCTCGTACAACTGCCCCAAGACGGGGGACGACATCTGCCAGATGGGCGCGGCGGAACAGTCGGCCCTGTCACGGTCGCAAGAGTGTTACTGCGAGGATTTCACCCAGTACAAGCCGCGCGGTCATTATACCCAGACAGAAACGCTTCAACGCTATTTCCGCGCCATGATGTATGTCGGCCGGATGGCCTATCTCATGAAAAGCGACCGGGCGACGATGGCGGGAGCGATGCTGACCCATGCGCTCAAGAAGGCGAAGGCGAGCGACGGGCGAAACGCCAAGGAGATATGGGAGCGGATATACCGCGTCACCGCCTTCTTCGCGGGCAACGCCGATGATCTCCTGCCGCCCGAGTACGATGCGGCGTTCATTGAGGTGTTCGGCGCCGGGAAGGACATCGCGCTCCTCACCGATGCGGCGAACATGAAAAAATATACCGACAAGATCGAGACGCTGCGCGACCCGAAGATACTCGGCGGCATCAAGCACGCGCTTCTCGATTCGCGGGAGGTGACCAAGGGACTGCGTCTCATGGGACAGCGGTTCGTCCCCGATTCCTATATGCTCGGCGAATCGGTCATCGACGGCGCGGGGATCGACACCACCAATCCGCACAAGGCCGAGATACTCGCCGCCGCGGAGAACCAAACATCTGGACAATCGGAGACCTCCTGTCTCGGGATATCCACAAAAGACCCGCTGACCTTCACCAGTACCGACATGTACTGCGCGTGTGAAGCAGGGATGTTCCTGTATCGGAATATCCATCCCGACGATCCTTCCTATCTCTACATCTGCCGCTATCTCCCCTCGGGGCTCGACGCGATGGCGGGGCTCGGCTCTTCGGCTGCAAAACGCGTTCTTGCCGCTCCCGGTGCCTTTGCTCCGACCGTGACCCCCTACAATTATGTGCTGTTGCCGGGGACCCACGACCGGTTGGAAAGCGAGTTCTCCGGCTATACCCCCGCCGACTGGGGACGCAATCTCTACTTCGGGTGGCTGTATCTTCTGAAACCGATGATGAAGGGATACGATGGTGCGTGGCCCGTCTTCATGCAGACCGAGGCGTGGGAGGACTTCACCCTCAACAGCGCGCTCGGCTCATGGAGCCAATTGCGGCACGACACGATACTGTATGTAAAACAGAGTTACACCGAATATGTCGACTCCACGGTCGCGGACGAGGGACCGACCGACGAGGATATGATCTATGACCCGAAATACTACGCCTACGCCGAACCGATCCCGGCGCTTTTCGACCGTGCGGCGCAACTGACCGGCATGACCCTCGACGGGCTTACCGAACTGGGGCTCTTCACCAACGAAATGAACAGTGCGCTCACAAGCGGCAAAGCGATGATGGAGAAGGTCCGCGACCTGTCGATAGCGCAACTGCAGACCGGTGTCCTTCCCGAGGATGACGCCGTGTACCTGATGAGGATGGGGAGCATGTTCACCGCTCTGATAAAGGAGTTGGCGAAGATAGTCACCGTGGTCGAAGGGGAGGAATGTTCGTACTGTTCGAGCCAGACCTGGATCGAGGGCGACGGCGTGAATGATCCCTTCGATGTGCGTCTGGTGGCCGATGTCCACTCGAACCCCTCGCTCTCCGAGGTACTCGAAACGGCCACCGGTCCGACAGACATCCTCATCGTGGTCCGCAAAATGGACAACGGTTCGCTCGGCGCAGCCATCGGACCGGTCTTCTCCTACCGCGAGTTCTCGTGGTCGATAACTGACCGATTGACCGATGAACAGTGGCGCACGATGATCAAAATCGATACGCAGAAGTTCGTCCCGCAGTGGACCGGATCGTTCAAGGTCCAATAAGAAAAATTTTTCCCGCTAGTTCGCCGGCGTGAAGGTCAGCATATCGCCGCCGACCTCCATGAGAACGATGATGTCGTCATCGCGCTGATACTGCGTGATGGTCACATCGCCGGAAAGATCGCCCATCACGACATTGCCGGTCTTGGTCCAACGGGCGTAGTTGTTGGTGCCGTCGAGCGAGAAGGTCTTGGGTATGGACCAGCCGATCGAATAGGCGCGCAACTGAAACTCTATCTTACTCCCGTCGTCGGTCGTGCCATAGAAAGTGGTGCGGAAATAAACGCCGCCGGTGAAGGTGGTCCGTGTCATAAGGTCGGCGGTCGGGAACTCGACCGTTGCGTCGCCGTTCACGACGACGACCTTGGCCTCCGGTGCGTTCATGGTGCTCTGATCGTAGTAGAAGGAGAGCGTTGAGAACTTCTCTTCCTGACACGCCCCTTCGTACATGACCGAGACCCCCGCCTGATTGGCCAAACATTCGTTCTCGTAGGTCATCATGTCGCAACCGCAGACCGGCGAATAGATCTCGCCGCACATCGCCGGTATCTCGGTGCAGGTCCCGGGTCCCGAGCAGACGCCGACTTCGTAGAGGCAGAACTGTTTCGCCTCGCCCGAACCATCGATGCACTCCTCGTCGCTGTAACACCCCGGGGTCGTGTTGCATTCTCCCGAATAGTCGACATTCACCCCGGCGCCATGGGCATCGCATTCGCTGCTGTAGGTCTGTCCGTCACAGCCGCAGACCGGCGAATAGAGCGGCGGGCACATCTGGGGCCGCTCCTCGCAGGTGCCGGCGAGGAAGGTCATGCAGGTCCCGGCCGGTTTGGCACAGTATTCGGTCTCTTCACAATTCTCGTTACTGCCGCAGGAATTCACCATGTCGTCATCGGGACCGATCGGGCCGTCATCGACCGGTATCGGACCATCGTCGGGCCACTCGCCATCCGACCAATCGGGCCACTCCCCGTCCGACCAATCGGGCCACTCGCCATCCGAACCGTCGGGCCACTCACCGTCCGAACCGTCGGGCCACTCACCGTCCGAACCGTCGGGCCACTCACCGTCAGACCAATCGGGCCACTCACCGTCAGAACCGTCGGGCCACTCGCCGTCCGAGCCGTCGGGCCACTCGCCGTCATCGGTAACGACCTGTCCGTCATCGTTGATCGGTTCGCCGTCGTCATTGATGAGTTGACCGTCGTCGTTGATGAGTTGGCCATCGTCATTGATGAGTTGACCGTCATCGTTCAGCAGTTCATCGCCGCCGGCGAGTTGGTCGTTGTCGGAAGGGAACTTCTTGTATGTCGTGCCACTCTCGCAGGCCACTAAAAGGGCCAGCACACAGGATCCGAATACGAACCTCTTCATGGTATCCTCCGTTATCGGTTCTCTTCAAAGGTCAGTTCTTCGCCGCTCATCTCTATCAGCGTGATGGTGTTCTCGTTCCGCTGATACTGAGATATGGTCACCGCACCGTACAGGGTACCGATGAGTTCGACCGGGCCGCCGCCGTAGAAGTTGGTCCACTGGGCGTAGGAATTCGTGCCGTCGAGCGTCGCCGTCACCGGCAGTTGACTGCCGGCGGCAAGCCGCAACTGAAGGTCGACCACCCCGCCGCCGTCAGGCCCGTAGAAGGTGGTGCGCAGATAGACATAGGTGTTATCGGCCTCACGACTCACGATATCGGCCCCCTCGAAAGTGACCGCCTGCTCGCCGTTGACGATGATCACGGAGGCAAGCGGCGGTTCGTCGGTGCTCGCGTCATAGTAGTAGGACAGGGTCGAGAATTTCCCTCCCCCGCCGCACTCACCCTCGTAGGCGACATTCATGAAACTGGCATGCGCCGTGCACTCGTTGCCGTAGGTGTTCCCGTCGCATCCGCAGACCGGCGCATAGATCTCGGCACAGCCGGTCTCGGGCATCACGCAGACACCGGTGCCTATCTCGCATACGCCGACCGCTTTCTGACAGTGCATCGCGACGAAATCGCCGCATTCCTGATCGGTCGTGCAGGTGGTGACGGTGCCGCATTCGCCGTTGTAGGCGATATTGACGCCGGCCGCCTGCGCAAAACAGGGATGCTGATAGGTGTTCCCGTCGCAACCGCAGACGGTGATGATCGCCGAGTACATCATGCATTCCTGCTCGGTCGGACGCACCGCGCAGGTGCCGGCCAGATAGGCCTCGCAGGTGCCGTCGGGCTTGGCGCAGTATTCGTTCTCTTTGCAGTTGGCGTTACTTCCACAGGCGCCCTCGATATCGCTGTCGGGCCACTCGTTATCGGGCCATTCACCGTCGGGCCACTCGCCGTCGGGCCACTCGCCGTCGGGCCACTCGCCGTCGGGCCACTCGCCATCAGGCCACTCGCCATCAGGCCACTCGCCATCAGGCCACTCGCCGTCGGGTATCTGCTCATCGGTATCGGTGACGGGGTCGTCGGTAACGAGTTCATCGTTGACGACGACCTGATCGGTATCGTTCTGCGCGTTATCGGGGAGCGGCTTCTGGATGACGGTATTGTCACAGCCCGCCAGCAGGAACAGGGCGACCGCCAACAGGAGCGCGGTCAGGCGATATTTCGTCATGGATATCCTCCCGAAACTAAAGACCGGACGATTTAGTACTCCCTGTGTGACGGCTTTATTATACCACTATTTATTTTTTTGCAAGTGGTATGTCGGGGGACGGGGGAAGACCCGTTCAGCGGGCCGGGGTCTTCAGCGATGATTCGACGAGGCGGTATATCTTCTTGCGGATCGCCTCTTTGTCGCTCTTCTCGGCTATCGAGAGTTCGGTGGCGAGTATCTCCTCGGCATCGTGGAGCATCTTCTCTTCGCCGTAGGAAAGCCCTTTCTTCCGTTTGAGGTAGAGCAGGTCGGACACCACGGAGGCGACATCGGTCGCCTTGCCGGTCCGCATCTTGTCCTGAAAATAGCGGAACCGCTTGTTCCAATTCATTTTGAGCAGGAGCGGGTTGCGCTCATGCAGGCAGGAATAGACGGTCGCCGCCGAGGTCTTCTCGACGACATTCCGCAGACCCATGCGCGACGCCGAGTCCACCGGCACGAAGACCTTCGAACCGGAATGCACCATGTTGACCACATAACACTTGACAGTGTCGGTGCCGAGCGCCTTCTCCTCGATGGACACGATCTCACCGACGCCATGATTGGGATAGACAGCCAAATCGCCTTTCTTGAAAGTTGCCACGGAAACCTCCTTCGCCAAGAGATCCGTAAAAGAGACCAGAGAACCTCACTGAATGTAGCGGCGACGGGGTGTGAAGTCAAGGAATTTCTGAAAATACTTTGGATTTTCAATTTGTTGCGCTCTTTATATAGGCCGTTATGTCATACAAAAAGAGACATCGGAAACAGGGGCTCCCCGGGCGTTAACAACTGATTCATCTTTCTGTTCGGGTAGTTGACCGTCTGACCGGATGACGGATCGGTTTACTTTATACGGTGTCTGTGAGTATCAACGGGCGGCGTATTCTTCGAGCGTCTGGTAGGAAATGCCGTTCTTTTCGTGTATCCGCACCACATAATTTGCCGGTATGTCACTGAAAGTACTAGATGAACCGTTCTTGTTCGGCCAACGGACCGTCAGGGTGTCCGCCACGCAGGCATCACCCGACCCCACGATGATGAGCGGATCGTTCTGGAACCCGTAAAGCCCATAACCGCCCTGATTTTCACGGATAAATGTTTTCCCGCCCGCCTTGACGGTGATACGGGCGCCTATCGCCGCCCGGTTGGCGCCGTCGGCCGTCCCGGACCCTTCCAGTATCACCATGAAGCGGTTGGCCGCCGGCGCGGTGTCGTTGCGGAGCACCTTGACCCACGGCTGTGACGGTGCGGGCGGCACATCGGTGGCGCTCCAGCGCATGAGCGAGGAGCCGACGACCATGTCGTAGTCGCCGTCGCGGTCGTAGTCGATGAGCGTCGCGCCATGGGACCGGATGACGCGAGCCCCCGCATCTGAGCCCTTCTCGGCGAAGGTGCCGTCGGCCTGCTGTTGATAGAGCAGGGCATAGGTGCCGGGGTAATCGGAACTGAGGACATAGAGGTCGATGCGGCCGTCGTTGTCGAGGTCACCGACCAGCGCGCCGAGATCGCCCTCGTTCCACCCCGAGATGTGGGTCCGCAGGATGCCGGTCGCCTCGCGCCCGGGCCGGACGAACGGTTTTCCGGGGAAGCCGTCGTTGCGCAATATCTGTGTTTTATCGGACGCCTGCCCGATGTGCCAGTGGGCCAGTTCGACCCCGAGCAGATCCATGTCGCCGTCACCGTCGATGTCGGCGCAGACGGTCGCCGAACTGTTGCCGCCGAGCCGCGCCGGATGGTCGCTGAAGCCCGGTTCCCACGCCTCCTCAAGTCCGGAGCAATCGATCGAGGGACTCGCGGCATCGGCGCAGTAGTCGCCCGCGTCGGTGTGCGACTTGCAGTAGCAGAGGAACCACTGATCGTCGGCATAGTCGAGCATCTCGTCCTCGGCGAACTTCGAGGAGAGCGACAGGTCCTCGAAGGTGCCGCCCTTGTTGCGCCAGAACATATTGAAGCCGCGACCGTAGGTGGTGGTCATGAGGTCGGTCCAGCCATCGCCATCGACATCGCACGCGGTGACGCCCCAGGTCGGCTTGTGGTTCTTTCCCGACTTGATGATCTCGTCGGTGGTCCCCTTGAGCGTCGTGAGCCCCGCCTCGTCGGTCGTCTGGACGAACTTGCCGGTCCCGTCGCCGCGGTGGAGCGTATCCTGTTCGGCCATGTTGAGGTAGCCGTATTTGCCGTAGTGGTGTCCCACGAATAGGTCGAGCAGGCCGTCGCGGTCGTAGTCGAGGAAGGAAACGCCGGCGACCGGGTCGAGATAGGTCGTGAAGAACTCGTGCGCCGGCGCTATCGTGAAGGTGCCGTCGCCTTTTCCGAGGAACACGCTACTCTGGTCGCCCGTCTCGTCGGTGTCGGCGTCGAAATAGGCGGCGTTGAAGGCGTCCATATTCCCGTCGTTGTTCACATCGCCCCAGACGACGAACGAGGAGACGCGGCCGTCCTCCCCGTCGCGCCTCTTGAACAGGCCCGAGGTCCAGGTGGTCTCGGTGAACCCCGTCCCTTTGTTGTTCAGGAGCAGGCGGTAGAGGCCGGTCGGCAGTTCGGAGTTCTCGCGGGTCTTCGCCCCCTTCGAGATGTAGAGGTCGGGCCAGCCGTCGTTATTGATGTCGGCGGTCGTCACGACCGAGCCGGCGACCACGAGCCCCGTTTCGCCGAACCCGATCTCGTCGGTGACATTGGTGAAGACCAGCGGATAAGG
>JAKLFG010000034.1 GCA_022711315.1 bacterium
GGCGATGGACGGCATCATCCAGGAAACGACCACCGAAGAGTTACCGGCCGACCGCCACTGGTTCGGCTTCGATCTCAAAGCCTTTCTTCCCGAAGGCCTCGAGGACCGGCGCCGACTGACCGACCTGCAACTCGCCTACTTCATCCTCGACAGCGGCAGGCACGGGTACGACATCGGAGAGGTCGTCGACTATCTGGGGACAGCGCCGATCGAGGGTGAAGGTCCCTTTCTCGCCCTTGCCCGCCACAAGGCGATCCGTGACGCCGTCATGCCGCAGATACAGGGTGACGAACGGCGGCGCGAACTGCTGTACGGCATAGAGATGCCGCACCTTGCGGCGGTACGCGAGATGGAACGCCACGGGATCGCGGTCGACCGTGAACGGCTGGCGTCGATGCGCGATGAGTACACGGCGAAACTCGCGGACATAGAACGGCAGGCCCACGAATGGGCAGGCACGCCGGTCAACCTGAACTCGCCCAAACAGTTGGCCGAACTCCTGTTCGTGAAACTCGGGCTCCCCGCGGGACGCAAGACCAAAAGCGGCCGCTCGACCGACAGTGATGTGCTGGAGGCGCTGGCCCCCTATCACCCCCTGCCGGGGCTCATACTCGAACACCGGCAGTTCCAGAAACTGCTTTCGACCTATCTGGAGCCGATCGCGCAGAAGGTCTCGCCCGACGGACGGCTCCGTTCGACCTTCATCCTTACCCACGCCGCGACCGGTCGGCTCTCCAGCCGCGATCCGAACCTCCAGAACATCCCGGTCCGCACCGAGGAAGGGCGGCGCATCCGGTCGCTTTTCCCCGCCGCGCCCGGCCATCGCCTGATATCGCTTGACTACAGCCAGATAGAACTCCGCGTCCTCGCCGCGCTTTCGCAGGATGAAGAATTGCTCGGTGCCTTCCGGAACGGCGAGGACATCCACCGCAAAACGGCCGCCGCGATCTTCGGCGTATTCCCCGAACTCGTGGACGATGCGATGCGCCGTCACGCCAAGGCGGTCAACTTCGGCATCATCTACGGCATGCAGGCGTTCAAACTATCGCAGGACACCGGCGTGGAGATAAAGTTCGCTCAGGAGTACATCGACCAGTACTTCCGTTTTTACACCGGGGTGAAACGATTCATCGACGCCACCCTCGCGCAGGCCCGCTCCGACGGCTGGGTGGAGACCATGCACGGTCGACGACGATCGGTCCCCGAACTCCTGAGCGGCAACCGGATAACGGCGCGAGCGGGCGAACGGATGGCGTTCAACACCGTCATTCAGGGAACCGCGGCCGAGATCATGAAGCGAGGTGTCGTGCAGGCCCGGGCCGCTCTCGCCACCGCCGGGATACCGGCGAAACTATTGCTCGCCATCCATGATGAGGTAATCCTCGAATCGCCCGCCGATCACGCTGACCGCACCGCGCAGGTCACCGCCGAAGCGCTCCGTAATGCCGGTAAAGGACTGCCGGTCCCGCTTGAGGTCGCGATATCTTCGGCTGAACGATGGGATCTGCTCGACTGAGCGACGGCTACTTGTTGGCGAAGAAAAGATTCTTGATGTTGTATTTCGCGCCGTTGGTCTTGAGTTTCTGCAGGGCGCGCATCTCGACCTGGCGTATCCTCTCTCGGGTCAGGTTCATGATGGCGCCGACCTCCTCGAGGGTGACGCCGCCCTTGTCGGCGACATCGAGCGAACAGGTCTCACGCAGTTCCCAGACCTCCTTCCCGGGGAAATTGAACTTGATCGACTTCGTATCGGGATTGACATCGAGGTAGAGGTGGTACTTACAGGAGACGAACAGGCAGGGACGCTTCATCTTGAGGCATTCGGTGCGCTGCTTCGGTTTTTGATAGTTCGTGAGATCGATGAGTTCCCTAACGATAGGATCCTTTTCCAGTTCGTTACGCTGGTCGGTGACCACCTCGGTGTAGGGCTTCTCCTTCTTTTTCGTTCTCCTGACATTGGTCAGCATTAAAAAGCCTCCTTTTTTGGGTCCGGAAGAGTTGTGAGTCCCGGAAACTTTTCACATCCTAACGCACCAATGGCCCCTGTCAACAAGAAATTTATAACATATTCGATTTACTCGGCATATTTTTCGTTTTCCGAAAAACGGATTTCAAACACCTCCCCGCTACCCTCCTTGTCTGAAAGACGGAAAGTAGAAAAAAATGTATCGTAATGTTGATTTTACCGTCACTCATCGCTACCATAAGACCGTTGCAGAGTTCCACAGTTTAAATGGAGGGAAACATGAAGTTCAGCGGTATGGTCACGATGCTGGTGTTGGGCGGTATGATGACGCTCGTCGTAGGTTGCGCGTCCCAGCAGGCCGAATCGGGCGACCAATCGGTGGCCGAAAAGGAGATCGCCCTGTACACCGAGGAGGTGAAGGACAAGGATGTGGCTCTCCTGGTGAAACTGTTCGACCTCAAGGAGAAGTATCCCGACGAGATAGACGAGATGGTCAAGGCCCGCTTCAACGCGCTTTACACCGGCTTGCCTAAAAACTCTCTCGACTCCTTCAAGGAATCGCCGAACCAGAACCTGCGCGTGGCCGCGGGCCAATCGCGCCTGCACCTCAAGAACAACTACACGAGCGGCAACACCCTCATATTCATCCGCGAAGGCGGGAAACTCATCATCAGCGAAGTGCTTCCTTTCAACACCGAGCGGCAGATAGATCTCAAGCCGGACACTTATGAATTCCTCGTCGTCATCGACCGCAAATTCAACAACAACAAATATCTCTACACCACCACGCTCAACATGAATGACGGCACGATCTATGTCGGTGAGTTCAACATCGCATCGGAATTGAACCCCAGCGGCGACTGCCCCGCAGGCCGCGTACGCGACGACGACACCTGCATGAAGGTCGAGTTCCGCGCGTTCGACAACTGCGCCCCCGGCACCCATCTGGTCGACTACCTCTGCTGCGATGAGGGATATAATTTCATCATGGACGGCAAATGTTCCCGCTATACCGACAAGGTCGACACCGTCATGTGTCCCGCCGGCTATGAGGAAGGCGGCTCCGGTCGATGCTGCCCCAAGGGGATGAAGTTCATCGACGGTCGCTGTCAGAACCCGCCTCCGGGCTGGGTACCGCCCGATCAGCCGCAGCCCGCCCCGGCTGAAGAGAAAGCGGCGGAGTGACCCCGGCTTATCGTCCTCCACTCAAAAAAAGAACTTCACAGGACACTTCTTTGATGTTATGATCACGCCATGGTCGATCGAGATCGCAGGCACATCAAAAAAAGACCGCGGGGACTGACCGCGCCGGGTATCTTATTTTTCTTTGTCGCTTCCATCCTCCTGCACGCGATGCTGTTCCTCCTCCGGTTCGACATCGGCGGTCTAAGCGGTGATCCGCTCATGCCGTTGCAATTGCTCGACGACGCCTCTCTCGCGTCAGCGACCGAAGAGAAACGACCGGATGTAGCCACCGCCCCACTCGCTCCCCCGGAACAGGAAAAGGTCGAACCCCCCGCCGGCCAGATCGTCGACATCGCGCGCCCCGAGAACGAGAAACGCCCCGAAGAGTCAAGGTTCCTCGCGAAATACGACAGCACGGTGCCGCGCGAGAAACGAAGCACCTTCGACAAGGACATCCCGATACGCGGCAAAAAACTCCAGCGGATGGCGCTCCCCCCCACCGCGAAGGTGACGCCGCAGAACGACGAACTGGTGACGCCGGGCGACGCACCGGAGCACCGTGAAAAAAAAGAGGAACTCATACGGAAGGGCGACATCGCCGGATTCGACGGTACGGAGGGTGAGCTGGCGAAAGGGTCCGAAAAGGAGACACCGGGCCGGATCGACGGCGACGCCCCGGTCGATCGAAAGGGACAGGAAGCGGCGGAACTATCGGTGCCGCTCCGCTATCTGCCCTATTTCCTCGGCGATCAGACGATGCTCACCTCTCCCTCGAACGACTACCTGAAGGACATCCCCGAAGAGGACGAGACGGCGCTCAACGCACGCCGTTTCCTCTACGCCGATTACTACAACCGCATAAAAAAGGCGGTGAGTTACTACTGGACGCCGGGGAAGGTGCTTATGGTACACGACCCCGGAGGGAACATATTCGGCGCGCAGGACCGTTACACCAAGATAGAGGCGGTACTCGACGAACGGGGGCGGATCGTGAGCATACAGGTGACCCGTCCGTCGGGCGCCGATGTGCTCGATCGTGAGGCGGTCGACGCCTTCAAGGCGGCGGCACCGTTCCCCAACCCGCCGGCCCCGCTCCTGCGGAACGGACGGCTCGCCATCCAGTTCGGCTTTTATGTCAACATAGAACGGTGACCGCATGAGTACGCCCCCCGTCATCGTCATCATCCCGTCACGCCCGCTCGATACCCAGCGCCCCGTACTCGGCGCATCCTTCACCGAACGGGCCGCCGTCACGATCGCTCGTTACTACGGCGTCGCGACGGTCTACGCTCCGCATCTTCCCTCCTCCTCCCGGTTTCGCGGCATCGCGATCGAATCCGCTCTCCCCACGGTAACAGACACGGTCATCCTCGCCGATCCGCTCCTCCTTTTCGATGGACCGTTCCTTCGCAACCTGACGGTCAACTTCGACCCGCCGGTCGTCGCCTGCGATCCCTCGACGCTCGAACCCATCGGCTTCGCCCGGCTCCGCGCCGCCGACCTGAGCGACGATTTCTTCGACGATCCGTGGCCGCGCCTGCGTGAGTTCACCGACCGGCGACAGGACACCCGCGTGGCGGTCATAGCGGCCCGCTACTTCGCCGTACGCGCCGTCGCCGACCTCGCGGCGGCCGAACAATATCTGCTCCGGTCGCTCGTCCACAAGGGCGATGACATCGTCGAACGGAACCTTACCCGCCCGATAAGCCGTTTTCTGACCTCGTGGACCGCCAATTACCGCGTGAGTCCCGATCTCTGGACGCTCCTCGCGATGCTTCTCGGCATCACCGCCGCACTGTTCCCCCTCCTTACCGGGTCACTCGAAGGCATCATCTCCCCGCTTCTGCTCTGCGCCGCCGCGGTCATCTCCGCGGTCGACGGCGAGACGGCGCGGCTCACCTTCCGCACCTCGCGGCAGGGCGGCATACTGAACTACTATTCGAGCCGCATCGTGGTATGGGCCTACTTTCTCACCGTCACTCTCCTTTCCCGCGACATACCGTGGGCCTACTTCCCCGGCATCGCCTTCTCCCTTCTTTACCCCCTGCTCGTCATCCGTTACGACCGTTATCGTCACCGCGCCGAGACGCCGGGCGGCCCGGTGCGCCGCATCGAACGGGCGATCCGCAGACATTTCAGCATCCACACCGTAGCGCTCATGGCTATTCTCTGCGCAATAGCCGGGATACTCCCCGTCGCGGCGCGCGCGGCGCTCCCGCTTGCCGCGGCCGGCGCCATGCTCGTCCTGTACGAAGCGATCGCAGGAAAACTGGAACGGAGGAAACGCCCGTGAAAAGCGTCGTACTCTTCAGCGGCGGACTCGACTCGACAACGGCGCTCGCCATGGCCATCGCCCGCGGCGACGAGGTCTATCCGCTGACGATAAGTTACGGCCAGCGACACCGGGTCGAGATCGAAAAGGCGCGCCGCACGCTCGACCGTTACCGCCTCGCCGACCGGGCCCGCGAGATATCGTTCGACCTCTCGTTCCTTCACTCCTCCGCATTGACCGACCGTTCGCTCGCGGTGCCGCGTCATTCCGTCGACGCGATACCGGTCACCTATGTGCCGGCCCGCAATCTCATCTTTCTTTCCCTCGCGGCGGCCTACGCCGAGGATATCGGTGCGGAACGCATCATCATCGGGGTCAACGCGGTCGATTTTTCCGGGTATCCCGACTGCCGCCCCGCCTTCATCGAGGCGTTCGAGCGGGCGGTCAGGTCCGGCACGAAGGCAGGTGACCGTCTTGCGGTCGAGGCGCCACTCATCGCCCTTTCAAAAAAGGAGATCGTCGAGTTGGGTGTGGGGCTGGGGGTCGACCACGCACTCACCCACAGTTGCTACGACCCCGCGCCTGACGGCGCCGCCTGCGGGACCTGCGACTCTTGCCGCCTGCGAATCAAGGGCTTCGCCGAAGCGGGGATCGGCGACCCGGCACGGTATGTCGCTCGGTGATGTACTATTGACTTTACCGGCGCACTGTGCCAATATCGTCCGGTATCGGAACAACAGGAGGATGTCATGCGGTATGTTATCGGTATCCTGACGGTGCTTGCCACGACCGCGCTTTTCGGTGGCGGCGCTTTTGCAGAGGCGATAGACAAGGAGGGCAACTCCTCGACCTGGACCTTCTTCCAGAAGGACAAGGCGGGCGCGGCGGCGGCGCAGGCCGAGGCCATCAAGAAACTCAAGGAACAGGGCCACGCGAAGGTCTCGTCCCCGGCGAGCACCGGCATGGACCACGGTGTCTATGTCGTCATCTTCACCGCTTACGAACACAAGGGGGAGGCGCGCTGGAGCCACGGGTTCGGCATTCATGCAAAGTCCGAGAAAGAGGCCGAAAAGGCGGCGGTCGCCAACCTCAAGAAGAAGGATAAGTTCTGGAAACCCGACTACGGGTACGATGTCAAAGAGACCAAGAACTTCTGACTTTTTCAACAAACTTTCAACATCGCCCCCCGCTTTCTTTTCAACCGTTCATCTTTTCTGGGATATTTTCCCATCCGGTTTCCTTGACTCTCGTGACAAAGGCCTCCGACAAGGGTTTCCCGACGATACATTCTCCGGCATCCCCTTGATGTCGTTTTCATGTTCCTGATGGGACCGTTTTTGATTTTAACCGTCTCCTCACCGAAATGTTGAAAATGATGCGGTGCCCCGTTGACAATCCTCCAACAGGCTGATAAAGTGAAACGAAACAGGCAGATATCCGTGGGGGTGAGCATGCTGAGAACGAGGGCTTTTTACCTATGGTGGACGCTCTTGCTCTCGCTTTTTCTGCTGTGCGCCTGCGCGGAAAGTAGCCATCCGGACACCCCGGGGGATGAAGATAGCCGCGCGGACATCGACGAAGAAGATGATCTGCTCGACGGCTCCCTCGAAGAAGACACCACCCCCTCTCCCGACACTGAAGACCCGGCGCCCGATGACGATACGGAAAAGGTCACCTGTTCCCTTGCCTTTACCGGAGAGATCGGCGGGCCGGCCTTTGATATCACGACCTCGGGCGACATCCTCCTTGTCGCTCGCGGAAAGGGAGGCCTGTATCTCTACGACGCGAGCGATCCGCAGCACCCCACGCTCCTGAGCCATATACAAAGCAACTTCATCGTGAAGGGGGTCTGCGCCGCCGAAGGGCTCGCCTATCTCGTCGGCACCGACGATTCCTATTCCTCCGGCGCGTTGCAGATAGTCGACATCCATGACCCGGAGCACCCCAAGGCCATCGGCGCCCGGCCACTGACCGAGATCGCTTTCAAGGTCGCGGTCGCGAACGGCCACGCCTTTGTCGCGAACCAATCCGCCGGGCTGGCGATCATAGATGTCTCCAACCCTTCCGCGCCCGGGGAACCTCTCTTCGTCGCGACGAGCGGGAGCGCCGGGAATGTCCATCTTATCGATTCGGTCGCGTATGTTTCCCACGAGAATGGTCTGGCCATCATCGATGCGACCGATCCGACGGCACCCAAATCCCTGTTCTCGCTCCTAGTGCCGCGAGCCCGCGGGCTTGCCGTCCGTAACGGCTACGCCTATGTGGCCGGCGATGCCAATGGCCTGACGATACTGGACATCTCATCCCCAAAATCGCCGAACATCAAAAAGACCGTGGGCGCGTTCGGCTATGCCGCCGATGTTGCCATCGAGGGCTCGTACGCCTATGTGGCGAGCGACGATCAGGGGCTCGTCGTGTACGACATCTCTGACCCGCTCGCCCCCGCTTTCGTCGGGTGGATCGACACCCCCGGCAACGCATTGGCGATCGCCCTGTCGAACGGGCATGCCCTCCTCGCCGCCGACTACGCCGGTGTCCGCATCGTGGACCTGAAAGAGGTGAGCGCGCCGGTCGAGGTCGCCGCGCTGACCGCGCCGGTGGCCGCCTTCGCCGTCAAGGTCGCGGGCGATTTCGCCTATGTGGCCGATTATGAAGGGGGTCTAAAGGTCATCGACATACACGACCCTGCGCGCCCCGTCGGGATAGCGGCAAGCCGCGATATCGGCTTCGCCTCGTGGGATATCGAACTGATGGGGAACATCGCCGTCGCCTCCGATTACTACCGCGGCGGCGTTCACCTGTTCGACATCACCGATCCCGCCGATCCCGTACGGACAGGGTGGGCGGTCTCCGGGCAATCCGAAAGAAATTACGGACGGGGCTTTTTCCTCGTCGGGGACCTCGCTTATTTGTCAGGGAACGGGCTCGCCATATTCGATCTAAGCGATCCGGCAGAGCCGACGCTGCTTTCCGCCACCGTTTTCGGCAACAACACCAGCGATGTGGCGGTGCGCGGCAGGTACGCGTTCCTGGTCGACTGGGACGGGATCCTCTGGGTCGCCGATATCTCGAAACCGCACGCGCCCCGCTTCGTCACCAACCTGCAGGTCGGGGAAGACTCCTTCGCGCTCACGCGGCGCGGCGACCGTCTCTTCGTCGCCGATCGCGTCTCCGGGGTGACCATTGTCGACATCGCCGATCCGACCGCCCCCGTGGTCATCCGGAGCACACCGCTTGCCGACGGCGCGAAAAGTGTCGTATTCAAGGACTCTCTCGCTTTCGTGACCAGCAACGAGACCCTGCGGGTATTCCTTCTGCGGGATGACGAACTTACGAAGATCGCCGAACTTGAACTGCCCGATTACGCCTACGGCATGACGCTCGATGACACGCACGCCTACATCGCCGATTCGGAAGCCGGACTGCAGATCGTGCGCTATACATGCAGCGGCGTCGAACCGATCGAGGAGCCCGACGACATCCCGGACGACATCATGCCGGATGAGGACCACGAACTCCCGGACGATGCCGACCTCCTACCCGATGATGCGCCGCCCTATCCCTGTCAGGGCACGGTCCTCTCCTCTTTCGGTGGTCAGACGGTCGATATGGCGGGTAGGCCCGGCACCCTTTTCGCGCTCAATTCCCCGCGCGGTATCGCCGCGTACGATGTCACCGATCCCGCCCACCCGTCGCCCCTTTCGTTCCATGCGCTTCCTTTTCGCTACCAAGCCGTCTCTGTCGCCGTCACGGACCACTATCTGTTGGCCGCCGGAGATTACGCCGACGAACTCTTTCTCGTGGACGCATCGGACCTCGCCCAGCTAACCGATGTCGGGAACATCCCGATACAAGGAGGCCCCGAGGACATATTGGTGAGCGATCGTTACCTCTATGTCTCTCTCGCCGGCTACGGCATCCAGATACTCGACATCGCCGACCCGACCGCGCCGGTCGAACTCGCGACCCTCGCCCTGCCGGCCGATCCCGGGCAACTCGCCCTCGATGGCGATATCCTTTTCACCGTAACGAGCGGCCAGTTGAACACCTACGAAGGGATGCTCGCCATCGATGTGGCCGATCGCACCGATCCACGCCTTGTCGGCACCTTTTTTCTCCCCTACGCCCAGTCGATAGCGGCGGCCGACGGCGTCGTCTATCTGGAAGCCGCGGATCCTTACAACGCGCGATTGGTAACGGTGGATGTGAGCGACCCCGCGAAACCTGTGGAGACCGATCGGTTCGAGGGCGAAGGAGGGATACTGACGCTCACCGACGGCTATCTCTACAGTGCCGAAGGTTCCGATCTCGCCGCCTATGACCTCGCCGACCCGCTCCATCCGCAGCGGATCGCGCGGCGCGCCATCGGCGACATGAAGGCGTTCGGCGTGTTCGTGCAGGAGGGCGCCGCCTACCTCCGGGGCCTCGACATCGGCCTGAACATCGTGGATGTCTCGACGCCCGGCCAACTTCCGATCATCTTCAGCAGCGCGTCGCCATCCGATCACACCGAGGCGGTCGCGCTCTCGGGGAACTATGCGTATCTCGGGGACCGGGCCTTCGGCAGGGGGATAGCCCAAATAGATGTCACGGCGCCCGGACTGCCCTTCGTCATCGATGCGATCAACTTCTCCGGCGCGGGACAAGATGTGTTCATCTCGGGGGATACCCTGTTCGTCGCGGCCTTTTACAATCTCATGATCGTCGACATCTCCGATCCGCTCGACCTGCCGACACCCCGCTTCGTGGACACCGACGGCATAGCGAGCGGCGTACATGTCGATAATGGCTTTGCCTATGTCGCCTCATGGGAGAACGGGCTGGCGATCGTCGACCTGACGCCGGCGACCCCCGTCGTCGTCGGCACGGTCGATACGCCGGGCAAAGCCGCCGAGGTCTTCGTCGCCGGTGACCATGCCTACATCGCCGATGGTGAGACGGGCCTGCAGGTGGTCGATGTCTCCGATCCCGCCACACCAGCCGTCGTCGCCGTGCTCGACACCCCCGGCGAGGCGCTCGGTCTGTTCATCGAGGGGGCGTACGCCTATGTCGCCGACGGCCCCTATTTCCTCGTCGTCGATATCTCCGACCCGACGGCCCCGGCGATCGTCGCCCAGCGAGCGGTCGGCGGCTACGCGCAGGATGTCTTCCTGCAGGGGTCCTTGGCCTATGTGGCCGCGTACGGCGGCGGGCTCGCCCTGTTCGACATCATCGATCCCGCCGCACCGGAACTGGTCGGGCAGGTACCGGTGTACGGCGAACCGACCGGCGTGGTCGTCCGCGACGACCTCGTGTTCCTTTCCGAACACAACGGCACCTTCGAGATCGTCCGCCTGACCTGCGAGTGACCCCGCCGAAAATTGACTTTACCCTCGTTATACCATAGAGTTCGCGCGTTACCTTCTTTAGGGAGCAGAGGCCCGTCATGGAGCAGAAAAGACCTGTCCAGAGCGAACTGCAGAGCAAAACGCTCATCATCAACGAGGTCGACGGCATCGACGACATGCTGAGCGACCTCAACAAGGGCCGCGGTCAACTTGAGAAGAAGGAACGCTCGTTCGACTGGCGGACCGCCCTCATCGTACTGCTCGTTATCGTCGTGCTGGCTGAAACGATATGGCTTCTCGTCCGCTGAGGGACAGACTTCCCCGCATACGCCGCCCCCTCCAGCGCGCTTTTTTCGCGGCGCTCTTCGCCGGCGCGGCCTTTTTATTCGTCAAACATGGCCTGATCGTTCTGCGGACCGATATCTGCGACAATAATTTTCACGCGACCGCGAAGGTCATCACCCTCGCGGCGGCCGGCTGGGTCGGCATGATCCTCGCCCTCGCCGGTTCTCTGTCGGTCTGGCGCCGGTCGCGCATCTTCATCCCGCGGCGGGCCTATCTGGCGACCATCCTCCTGCTTCTCCCCCTCATGTTCTATCTGTGGAACTTCACCGTACAGTACTCGCTCAAGCGTTACCCGGTGTCGGGCGACGAGATATCGATGATATTCCAAGCCGATGTCTTTTCGCGCGGCATGCTCTGGAACCGCACGATGGCCAACGAGATTGCCCCCCACTTCAAGCGGCACCATGTCATCACGACGCCGGAGCGGGAATACTCGAAATACCCCCCCGGTATGCCGCTCCTCATGGCACTCTTCAAAAAGACCGTCGGTATGGAATGGACCAATTCCGCCCTCAGTCTCGCCTGCTTCCTCCTGCTCTTCTTCGTGACCGCCCGACTCTCCGGTTCGCGCGTGACAGCGCTCCTGGCCGCTCTTCTTTTCGTGCTCTCGACCTCGGTCATATTCCACGCGGGCTCCTATTTCTCCCATCCGGCGGTCCTGCTCGCGGTGCTGGCGCTCGTCACCACCGTCATGGCGGCCGTCACAACGGACGACCGGCGTCGGCGCGACCGGCTGTTCCTGCTCGCCGGCGCTATCGTCGGCATCGTCCTCTTCCTGCGGATATGGGATGCCGTCATCGTGGCCGCCGCGCTGGGGCTCTTTCTTACGCGTGAACTGTTCCTCCCCCCGGCGACCGACCGCTCGACCGGCCTCGCCGCGCGTTCCCGTTCCTTCCTGCGCGACCTCGGCCTCATCACCGCCGGCGCCGCGCCACTGATCCTGCTGTTCCTCGCCTACCAGAAGATATACACCGGCTCCTTCTTCACCACCCCGTACCAACTGTTCTACTACCAACCCCAACTGCTGACCGGCGACCGCATCGGCGAGATCAACCGGTCGTTCGACGCCTACTACGAGAAAGGCCTGCTTACCCTCACCCCGAACTGGCTCAAGGCGCAGGCGCAGTGGACCAACAAATACCTCGTCTGGATCCTGCTGCTCCTGCCCTTCCTGAAACTCGGCCGCCTGCGCCGTTTCGAATGGTTCGTCGTGTTCTTCCCCATCGCCTATATCGCCGGGTACGCCATCCATAACTCCGGCGGCGGCGACAGTTTCGGCGCCCGCTACTACTACCCGGCGCTCTGGTGCTGGTTCTACGGCGCCACCGAGACGACCCAGTTCGTCGCCCGGCGACTGTGGCGCTATATCCACTGGGTCCCCTACGCCGCGTTCCTTTATGCTCTCTGCATCTACTGGCAGGAGGATTTCCCCGGCAAGGAGACCGGTATCATGCGCGGCGTCAATAAGCGGTTCGCCCTCTACGAGCATGTCGAACGGCGGGTCCCCCCCGAGGAGAAGGCCATCGTCCTCATCAAGCGGCCGACCGCGATGGACGCGTCGTTCTTCACGCGGCACGAACTGGATCTCTCCGACCGCATCCTTTACGGCCGCTACTTCGTCAAACCACGACTCGCGGAGGATCTCAAAAAGAACTTCCCCGACCGGAAGATATATGTCTTCAACTGGAATAAGCACACCAGACAGATAGAATTCGACGAGATCAGGGAGGGACCGGGACCGGAGGCGGATGAAAAAGAAGTGGAACATACTGGTCGTTGACGACGACCCCTCGATACTCCGGAGTTTCGAGAAATTCCTGCGCGACGAGGGGCATGTCGTCGCGACGGCGCGCGACGGACAGGAGGCCTGGGAACGGGTGGTCGCGGCCCGGCCCGACATCATGATACTCGATCTCACCATGCCGCGCATGGGGGGACTCGACCTGCTCGAAAAGTTGCGCGGGGAACTCGGTGATCGGATGCCGCTCGTCATCACCGTCACCGCCTATGGCGATCTGTCGGCGGCGGTCAAGGCGACCCGGCTCGGGTCTTACGATTTCCTCACCAAACCGATACCGCTCGAGAAACTGCGGCTCACCCTGCAACGCGCTTTCGAACGCATACAGTTCGATGAAACGGTATCGCTCGTCGAAAAGGAGCCGGACGGCGCCGTACCGGAGGACATCGTGGGCCGATCGGCCGTCATGGTCGAGATATACAAGCAGATAGCGACGCTCGCCACCAACCGGGCGACCGTCCTCATCACCGGCGAGAGCGGCGTCGGCAAGGAGATGGTGGCGCGCGCCATCCACCGCGTATCGGCCGACACCGCCGCCCCGTGGGTGGCGGTCAACTGCGCCGCGATACCACCGACGCTCATCGAGTCGGAACTCATGGGGCACCTCAAGGGAAGTTTCACGGGGGCCGACCATTCCTCCGAAGGGAAACTCGGGATCGTCGGCACCGGCACGCTCCTGCTCGACGAGATAACCGAGATACCGCCCGAACTGCAGGCGAAACTCCTCCGGCTCCTGCAAGAGCGTGAATACTTCCCGGTCGGCGCTTCGACACCACGGCGATTCGAGGGCCGCATCATCGCGATATCGAACCGCGACCTTGAGGCCGAGGTACGGGCGGGCCGGTTCCGCGAGGATCTTTACTACCGGCTTCATGTGGTCCATTTCCAGGTACCGCCGCTCCGCGACCATCCGGAGGACATCGAACTGCTCGTTTCCCATTTCATCCGCAAAACGAACCACCAGATGCAGACCGCCATAGAGGGCTTCACCCGCGAGGCGCTCCTGTTCCTCACGGAGCGATCGTGGCCGGGGAATGTCCGCGAACTGGAGAATGTCATCATCAAGGCGGCGATAGCATCCAAGGACCGGCTCCTGACCCGCGACACGATAGAGGCGGCGATGCCGCCGGGCTCCCCGCGCATCGCCAGCGCCACCGTTCCGGCGGCGGGAGAGGCGTTATCGCTCAAGGAGGTCGAGAAACGGCATATCGAACGGGTCTACCGCGCCTGCGGCCACCACAAGACGAAGACCGCCGCCGCGCTCGGCATCACCCGTCCGACGCTCGATAAAAAACTCGAAGAATACGGTATCGCAAAAGATGTTTGAACCGGTATCGATATCAGCACTCATCTACACCCTGCTCACCGTGGGGCTCGCGCTCGCGTGGCGCATCGTCGCAGCGGGCAAACGGACACCCGACGGCATATTCGCCTTCCTGTTCCTTCTCTCGCTCGCGCTTCTTTACAGCGTCGCCTCGGTCGGTTATTTTCCCTTCTTCTTGCCGTTCTTCTTCTTCGCGCTGATACTCTGCCAGTCGACCGCCGCCTTCTATGTCTACGCCTTTCCGAACGCCGTCCGGCCCCCGACCCGCTGGCTCGTCTTTATCGCGGCGAGCGACGCATTGTTCCTTCTGTTCTTCCTGCTCGACCCCGCCTTCGCCTTTCCGGCGGTCGTGCTCTCGTCTACGCATCTCGCGGCGCTCTCTCTCCTCTTCACACTCCGCAAACAACGCCACCTCCGGCCCGCGGTCCGCGCCGGAGCGAACCGCACGATAACGGCGATCATCCTGATACAACTGCTCCTCGGCGCGACGACCGCCGCCGGCATCCGCCTGTTCATGACCACCCCGTTCCTCGCCGCCGTACCGATCGTGATCCTCGCGACCGCCTTTCTGCTCGTTTCGTCCCGCCGCATATCCCGCGACATCCCGCTGTCGCGCTCCTTCGTCTTCCCCCTCTTCTTCCTTTCGATCCCTCTCGGTTTTGTCTGGTACGAACTGTTCCCGTTACGCGCCATGCTCGCCCGCCATTTTGAATCAGGCGCCTTTCCGACGAACGCCGCCATCGCCGCCTTTCTCACACTCAACCTGTTCGCGATCATGGCCGCGTTGATAGCCGACCGCATCCCCCGCTACATTGGCATCTATCAGGCCCGTCACGACCTTTTCACGGCGTCGTTCCGAACCCGCGCCGCCGCCGCGACCACCCACCGCGAACTCCTGCGGCTCTTCAACACGACGCTCACTTCCTCCTTCCCCGAGATACGCGACCTTCGCTACATCCTCTTCAGCGAGGACGACGACCATCTCCCGGAGGCGGGACTGCTCCGGACCTGCGACCCACGCCTCGAGGAGGGACTCATCGTCGAATGGTTCTCCGACGGCTCCGAAGACCATCTCCTGCGTCGCGCCGCCCCTTCCGGCCTGCTGGAAGAGGAGTGCGACCGCATCGGCGCCGACCTCGTCATACCGCTCCGCGATCGGGGGATGCTTTTCGGCGTGCTTGCCATCAGCGGCAAAGCCATCAACGCCTCCGTCGCCCGCACCATCGCGACGATCGCCTCGACCGCCGCCGACCATTACCTGCGGCTCTCGCTACTATCGGTCATCCTGCACAAGGAGCGGCAGATACGCGAGACCGAATATTTCGCCGAAACGGGCAACATGGTATCCCTCATCGCCCATGAGATACGGACCCCGCTCACTTCGGTCATGCTGAACCTTGAGGTGCTGAAGGAATCGCTCCAGAAAGAGGGACCGATAGACCCGGAATATCTCGACATCGCTCATCGCGAGGTCAAGCGGCTTAACGAAACGGTCGAGAAAATGCTCCTGTTCGGCCGCAACATAAAACTCGAGTCGTCCGACGGCTCGTTCGACGACCTCATCGCCGACCTCCGGCGGACCTACGCCGCCGTCCCGGTGCGTTTCGGCGCCTCCCCGACGGGCGCTTTCCGTCTCGACTGGGACCGCCTGCGCTATCTCCTGATAAACCTCATCAACAACGCGCTACAGGCGATAGAGCGATCGGGCAGGCCCGGTGAGGTGACCGTCACCGTCCGCAAGGAAGACCACCGGATACTTCTTGAGGTCTCCGACACCGGCCCCGGCATACCGGAGGAGGTCGGCGACCGCATATTCGACCCGTTCTTCACGACCCGCAAGGAGGGCAACGGACTCGGGCTCGCCATCTGCCGCAAGATAGCGCGGCTCATGGAGGGGACGATAGAACTCACGGTGTCGCGCCCCGGCGAGACCCGCTTCACGCTTACCATCCCGACGGAAAAATAGGGATCCTTCCCTTTTTATTTTATATCTTGATGGACCGCCCGGCGAGCGCGCCGGTCGAGAAGGCCGCCTGCAGGTTGTAGCCACCGGTGTCGCCGTCGATATCGAGCACCTCGCCCGCGAAGAAAAGCCCCGGCACGATCTTCGACATCATCGTTCTCGGATCGACCTCTTCGAGCGAAACGCCTCCTGCGGTCGCCATCGCGACATCGAAACCGCCGAGCGCCTTTACGGTCACCGGAAAGGCGCAGAAAGCGTCGGCGAGCGCCGCAAGCCGGTCACGCGAAAGGTCGGCCGCTCGACCGTCGGGGTCGATACCGGCCGCCACGATAAGCGCCTCGCGCAGATGTTTGGTAAGCCCCGCCTCCTTCGCGACGCTTCGCACCGCGACGGCGCCCCGGCCGCGCGCCGCGGCGGCGATGTCGCGCAGGAACTCGTCACGAGGGATGGTCACAAAAGAGATCCTCAAGGTGTCGCCCGGCTCAATGGCGCGGGCGCTGTCGAGTATGAGCGGTCCCGAAAAACCGGTATGGGTGATGAGAAGCGGCCCGGTCGTCGCAGATGTCTTTTTCCCGTCGCCCAGGATCGTGAGCCGCGCCTCCTCACAGGAGGTGCCGGCGAGCGCCGCGAGCGGGTGCTTCTTCGGGATGACCGGGGCGAGCGCGGGGCGCATCGGCACGATGGTGTGACCGAGCATGGCGGCGAGACGCTGGCCGTCGCCGGTCGACCCGGTCTGCGGATAACTCTTTCCGCCCGTCGCGACGACGACGGCGCGCGTTTCATAGGTGTCGCCGCCCGCCTGTACGACCAGCCGCCGTTCGACCGGCACGATCCGTTCGACCGGACGATCCCCCTGTAGAAGTATCCCCTTGCGCCGCAGTTCGCCCCGGAGCGCATCGAGGATGTCCCCTGCCCGAAGGGTCGTCGGGAAATATTTCCCTTCGGCGGTCATGGTGCACGGGACACCGCGCCGTTCGAAGAAGACGACGAGGTCACGGTTGGTGAGGTTGCGCAGGGCGGGTCGCAACCACCGGCCACTCCTGCCGTAGCGCCGCTCGAACTCACCGATGTCACCCGCTGCGGTGAGGTTGCACTGACCCGATCCGGTGATGAGCAGTTTTCGGCCCGGCCGCGGTCCCTTTTCGAGTACGGCCGTCGTCAGCCCCGCCGGGATATGGGCCGCCGCCATGAGTCCCGCCGGGCCCGCGCCGACGATGACCACATCGAACCGGCGTCGCTCCATCAGAACGCTTCCATGAGATAGAAATAGACGGCCCACCCCTCCTTGGTGATGCCGAGATCGGCCCGCGCGTTGACCTTTTCGTCCTTGTCGACCGTGAGCCGCACCCCCAACCCGCCGCCGTAGGTTATCCGACCGGCGTGGAAATCCTCGAACCGGTCCCAGACATTGCCGGCCGACGCGAAGAATACGGCGCCGAACCGCCAGACGACCGGGATGCGCATCTCAAGTTGCAGGAGCGTCATGTTGCGGTCGCGATACCGTCCCTCGGGGAGCCCCCGCAGTTTGTCGCGGCCGCCGAGTTTCGGCATCATCGTGAAGGGGACATCGCCCTCGGAGAGCACCGTGTCCCACTGAAGCGAGAACACATGATCCTCGATGATGCTGTAGTACCACCGGAAGTCGAGTTCACCCTTATAGAAATTCGCCGAACTGCCGGTGTACTCGTGGTACGGCAGGAGCGACAGCGTCGCGTAGATGCCTTCCGACGGCCATGAGACGCGGTCACGGCTGTCATACTGCAGAAGCGGCCCGAGACTGTTGTAGTAGCCACCCCTGCTCCCCGGCACCGTCCCGCTCCGGAGCGGCGAAGCGACCTTGCGCCCCTCGGGATCGGTCCCTTTGGTATAGTCATCCATGTCGCGCATGTCATAGCCGGCGAAATCGTACATGAGACCGATGCCCAGATCGCCCCACACCTTGTAGCGCGCCGTGATGTCGATGAGCCCGTACCACGCGGTGAAATCCTCTTCGGCCCACCGCGGCGCATCGTCGCCGATGCCCCAGAACTTGTCGGGGTACTTGCTCCCCTCGACGCGGTAGAAAAGGTACCATTTCTGCTCGGTGTCGAGATAGTTCTCGCCGCCGAGTATCAGGATGATCTGGTCGCGGATGGTGTAGATGACGGTCGGCTGGATGACGGCGGGGCGCCGTTCCAAGAGTTGGTTGGGCGGACGGTAGTAGAACAGGACCGAAAGTCCGAAGGCGACCGAGGTCTCGGGGGTGTAGTAGATGGCGGGGATGATGATGTAGTCGTTGCGCGGCTTTTCCTTTTTTTCTTCCGGTTTTTTCTCTTCCTGTTTCTTTTCCTCGGACTTCTTCTCCTCGGCCTGCTCCTTTTTCTCGATGAGATCCTGCGTGGCGCCGGCGGGGACCGGCTCGAGGGCGTAGAGGAACGGCACGGCAAAGAACACGAACATGATGATGGATATCGTCGCGAGGCGCATGGGACTCCACATGAAAATCGGCCCACTATACGGGAACGGGGAACAAAATCAAAGAATTTACCGTGCCAGCCGCGCGGCGAGTGCTTCGAGCGTCGGCCAGTCGATCTCCTCGATGCGGGCGTTCGCCCCGATGCCCGCCTCCTCAAGGAACGCGGCCGGGAGCCGATGCATCTTGAAGACATTGGCGAGCGTTTTACGCCGGTGCGAGAAAAGGACGCGGAAGGCGTCGGCCATCGCCATGATCTCGTCGGGGGTCTTATCGTGCGGCCGTATCGGTATCTGGAGCACCGACGACATCACCTTGGGCGGCGGGAAGAACGACGCGGGGCCGATGTCGAAGAGTATATCGGCGTCACCGATGTGGCGGATGAGCGCCCCGAGCGGCGAGAAGTCGCGGCTGGCCGGCTCGGCCGCGCACTTCACGGCCACCTCTCTCTGGAGAAGGAAAACGATGCGCGAGATATAGCGACTCTGCGAAAGGACCGACAGCAGTATCGGCGAACTCGCCTGATAGGGCAGGTTGCCGAAGACCACGCCGCGTGTCCCGGTGAAGTGCGGCGTCAGATCATAGCGGACCGCGTCGGCGTTGATGACGGTCGCTTTGCCGTCGAACCGTTCGTGCAGTATCCGGAGCATCGTCTCGTCGATGTCGAGCACCGTGAGCGGTTGAAGTCCGCGCCCCACCGCCTTTTCGGTGAGCGACCCGGCGCCGCCCCCCATCTCGACATAGAATCCGGCGCCGGGGGTAAGGACATCGGCGATCCTCTCCAGCGCCGCGTCGTCGCACAGGAAGTTCTGCGACAATCCTTTGCGCGGCGACACTCCCGCCGCGGCGAGCAGGGTTTTCAGTATGTCGCGGTTCATTTCGTCTGCGGGCGGCAGGTCGCCGTCACATCGAGGTCGAGCGGCGAGAACTCGCCGCGGTCGAGTTTCGGAAAGGCGGTCGCCGCGACCATCGCGGCGTTGTCCTGACAGTAGGTAAGTTCCGGCAGGTACAGCGGCACGCGACGCTTGCCGGTAAATTCCTGCGCCATCCTCCGTACCGCGCTATTGGCGGCGACGCCCCCGGCGACCACGAGCGCCGTGTAGGATCTTTGTTCCCACGCCGCGGTCAGCCGCCGCTCGATCAGTTCGACGATGCGCGATTGGAACCCGGCCATGAGATCGGCGAGCGCCACCGTGTCGCCCTCATCTTCAAGTATCCGCTTCACCGCCGACTTGATGCCGCTGAAACTGAAGGCGAGCGTATCCTTGAACCGGCCGCTCCGCATGAGGTGCGGCAGAGCGTACCGTTCCGGATTGCCCGTCTGCGCTATCTTGTCTATCGCCGGACCGCCCGGATAAGGCAGTTTGGCGATCTTCGCGATCTTGTCATAGGCCTCGCCCGCCGCGTCGTCCATAGTCTCGGCCAGCACCGTCGCGGTCCCCTCCCCCATCTCCATGAGCGTCGTATGACCGCCCGAAACGACGAGTGCGAGGTAGGGCGGCTTCGGTCGTTCGCTTCGCCCAAGGAACGGACTGTGGATGTGCGCCTCAAGGTGGTTGACGGCAATGAGCGGTTTCCCCCACCCGATCGCGAGTCCTTTGGCCGCGCCGACCCCGACGAGGAGCGATCCGAGCAGTCCCGGATAGTTGGTCACCGCGACGGCCGAGAGATCGGCCGGCGCGACGCCGCTTTCGACGAGCGCCTTGTCTATCGTCGGGAATATCCACGCGATATGGTTGCGCGCCGCTATCTCGGGGATGACTCCGCCGAAGAGGGCGTGGAGGTTCGTCTGCGACACCGTCCGGACCGCCAGCACGCGGAAATGCTCATCCACCACCGCCGCCGAGGTATCGTCACAACTACTCTCTAGCCCGAGGATGTATCGCGTCATGCGGCGCTATCCGCCCTTCTGCCGCAGTTTGGCGAAATCGATCTTCTTACCGAGAGAACTGTCCTTGAGGATGTCGAGGAAGGAGTCGGTCGGCATGATGCCGGCGCGGTCGAGGAGCATGGTCAGCGCGACGAGCACCGCACTGCGGCCGCCGAGCGGCGCGCGGAAGTCGTGTTTGACCACGGTCGCCTTGGTCGCGGGCGCCTCGAGCGAGGCGTCGAGATAGACGGTCCCCTGCGTCATCTTCTCGATGAGGCCGCGCACCTTGCCGAGTCCGTCGGCGGAGGTGGCGATCACCGCGTCGGGGACGCTGATGCCGGTGAAGTGGAGCGGCTTGGGCGACAACAGTATCTCGGCGGTCGAGAAGCCGACGCCGACCGTGACCGGGTAACTCCCCTTCTTAGTGGCGTGGAGACCGCACGAAAGGGCCGCCTGCGCGAGGAATTCGGCCGCCGACTGCACCCCTTCGCCCGCCGAGCCGGAAAGGACCACCGCATAGCGTTCTTTCAACGGCGCCTTGTGACGCGCCGCTATCGGTTTTTCCGTGGCAAACAGTGACGCGGGGGCATCATGGGTCGCCGGACGATACGGTTCGCGCGCCGGACCCTGCCAGTGACCGATCTCGATCCCCGCCTCCTTGGCGATGTCGTCGAGTTTGCGGTTCGGGTTGAACTTCACGCCGTAACTGGGGCAGATCTCCATCGCCTCGACGAAGGAGAATCCGGGGACCGCGAGCGCCGCGGCAAGGTCGGCCGTAAAGTCGCCGAGCGCGAGGAGTCGCCGTACCGACGGAGCGCCGGTCGCGTGCAGGACCTTGCACAGGTCGTAGCCGATGTTCGGTTTTCCGTCGGGCATGATGGGGGTCTTGAAGCCGCGCGGGGTGAGCCCCGAAGGCTGGCCGCCGGTCATGCCGTAAAGCATGTTGTTGTGGACGATGACCGTCATGTTTATGTTGCGCTGGGCCGCCTCCATGAGGTGCTGGAGCCCGATGGTCGCGCCGCCGTCGCCCAGAAGCGCGATGACCTTCTTCTTCGGGTCTTCGGTCGCCATCGCGATGCCGGCGGCAAGCGCCACCGAACGGCCGTGGAGCCCGTGGACCGTATGGGTCGTGAACTGCTTGTCGATGATGCCGATGCAGCCGATGTCGGTCACGACGATCACATCGAGCGGCGAAAGCCCCGCTATCGACGACAGCGCCTTCTCGAGGTTCTGCGACACGATATGGTGGCCGCACCCTTTGCAGAAAGGCAGGTTCTCGGTGGAAAGGAATTTGCCGTTCATGATCGCACCTCCGCCGCTATCTCTTCGGGAGTGATGAGCCGACCGACCGCGGTGACGCCGCGCACGCCGTCGCGTCCCCTCTTCCCGAACAGGATCTCGCGGTACTGTCCCTGCAGGTTCTCTTCGGCGATGACGACCTTTTTGTAACGACCGAGTATCTCAAAGTACTTCGGCGGGACCGGAAAGAGCGTCTTGGGGATGAAGAGCGACGCCTTCCGTCCTCCGGCGCGAAGCAGGGCGACCGCCTCGCGCGCCGCCGCCGCCGTCACATCGTAGGCGACCACGACCGTATCGGCCGCGTCGTCGTCCCAGTCGAAAAGCGTATAGTCGCCGACATT
This sequence comes from bacterium, assembly GCA_022711315.1. Classification (GTDB taxonomy): domain Bacteria; phylum UBP6; class UBA1177; order UBA1177; family JAKLFG01; genus JAKLFG01. Next base: position 22,143 of record JAKLFG010000034.1, read on the forward strand.
CTTTTCGACCTTCTCGGCGAGCCGCCGGCTGTTGGCGAGCGCCTCGGGGGTCGAATGCTGGAGGGCGGCGGAACGGTCGTGGGTCGAGGCGGTGATCCGCACCTGATGACGCGTATCGCCCACCGGCAGGAGCGGCGGAACGCCGTCGGACTCCGGCTCGTAGGGGCGGTAGGGAGCGTCGCCGGTGTAGAAGCGGCGCCTCACCGGCTCGATCGGCGTCATGACCGCCGGATCGACATCCTGCACCGTCATGACCGTCTCCTTCGAGGCAAGCAGTATCACCGGACAGCGCAGATGGTCGGCGATATGGACCGCCTTGGCGGAGAGTTCCCACGCATCGCGCGGATCGGAGATGCAGAGGGTCGGGATCGGGTAGCCGCCCGAATTGATGCCGTGGAGCAGCGAGATATCGCCCGTCGCGCCGCCGGTCGCGGTGCCGGTCGCGGGGCCGAGCCGCTGGGCGAGTATGATGACCATCGGCAGTTCCATCATGTGCGACATGCCGATCGATTCGATCATGAGGGCGAGCCCGGGGTAACTCGTCGCGGTCACCGGCAGTTTCCCGGCGGCGGCGTAGCCCGCCATCCACTGGAGCGTCGTTATCTCGTCGGGGGCGGGAAGCACGACGGGAAACCGTTGCGAAGCGTACAGATACAGCAGGTTCGCCGGGGTGATGGGATAGCCGATGAAGACATCGGCCCCGGCCCGCGCCGTCGCCTCGATGATGAGGCGTGAATTGTCGATGAAGTAGCGTTCGCTCATGCCGTATGCTCCTCCGTGTTCTTCGGGAGATCGCGCGGATCGTCCTGCGCCCCGGTGATCTTTTCGTAGAGTTTGACGATGACCAGTATCGTCACGGTGGCGATGACCGCGCCGTAGGTCTTGTCGACGCTGAACCACCCCATCTGTTTGGCGAGGATGGTGCCGAAGATGACGACGGTGCCGAGTATGAAGGCGAGCCGCACACCGCGCGCCGATATCCAGCCGCGGGCGTACAGGCCCGTCAGGATGACGATGGCGCCAATAGCCCGGATGGCGTAGGAGACATAGGCGGTATCGAGCACCGCGCCGCGCAGGAAGATGGCGAGCGGTATCGTGACGATGCCGACGAGCACCACCAGTTTCCGCGCCGTCGCGATGATCTTTTTGTCGTCGGCCGCGGGGTTTATCATGCCGTGGTAGATATCTTTCGCGGCGATGGTCACCACCGCGAAATTGACCGGCCCGACGGTCGAAAGTATCGCGGCCAAAGCGCCGGCGAGCGCCAGACCGCCGAGCACCGGCGGGATGAATTCGGGCGTAGTGAGTATGCGGGTCAGGACCGTCTTGGCGTCGGTCACCTGCGCCGCGTCGAAGAACAGGCCCGTCTTGGCGTAGAGGGCGATGAACGCCGTCATGATGCCGAACGGCGCGACGATGAAGCCGGCGAGCACCGATGCCCGCTTGGCGGTCGACACATCCTTCGCGGCGAAGATGGGCTGGATGCTGGCCTGCGCCGCCATGCCGCCGAGTACGCCGCCGAGCAGGAGAGCGAAGGCATCTGAGACCCCCGCGCTGAAAGGATTGTAGAGATTGGCCGGAGCGCCCTGCGCCACCAGCAGGGTATGGAGTCCGTCGAAGCCGCCCACCTTGACAAGCCCGATGACGAAGGCGGTTCCGAGCCCGACATACATCGTCACGAGATACACGATGCCGGTGACGGCGAGCGCGTGCATCCCGCCGACATAGGTATAGAGCGTGATGATCGCCGCCGACAGGATGACCGCCCAGTTCCAACTGATGTCGAACAGCGGCGCCATCACCCCGGCGCAGGTCTGCAACTGGACATAGGCGAGCGTGATGTAGGCGATGAGAAAGGCGATCGCCGACACCGACCGGGCGCGCGGCCCGAAAAGCGTCTCGATCATCTCGCTGACCGTGTGGACCCCTTTACGGCGGTAGTGGGCCGCCACCGTGAAGCCGATGATGACCATGCCGATCGCGGTCGCGATGTTGTAGAAAATGGGCTGGAGCGTCGCGGTCTTGAAGGCCTTTTCGCTGACCCCGATGGTGCTCATGCCGCCCAGCCATTCGGCGGCGACCACCACCGCGCAGACGATGACGCCGAGATTGCGCCCCGCCACCAGATAATCGGATGCCGACTTGGCGGCCGCCTTCTTGGTGAACAGGCCGATCAGGACCACCAGCACGAAGTAGCCGAGGATGATCCACGCATAGATGTTCATGGGAACTCCTTCTTTTTGATATTAGAGTGCGGCCATGGCGCGGGCGAGCAGGAGGGCGTTGAGCCGGTTCTGCTCGTCGTCGGAACGCGAATTGAGCACGGCGGGGACCAGCGCGCCGAGCACCAGCCCGCCCCAGGTCGCGCTGCCGTGGAACTTGTAACTCTTGCCGAGCGAATTGGCCGTCTCGAGGTTCGGCGCGACGATCAGGTCAGGGTCACCGCAGACCGGCGAGTTCTTGATCCCCTTGGTCGCCGCCGCTTCCGCGCTTATCGCGGCGTCGTAGCCGAGCGGCCCATCGACGATGAAATCCTTTATCTGGCCGCGCATCGCCATCACCACGAGCGCCGCCGCGTCCTGCGTCGCGGGCTGTTTGGGGCTCACCGTTTCGACCGCCGCGAGGAGCGCCACCTTCGGCTTATCGACGCCGAGCGCCTTAAAAAGCGGGCGGGTGTTCTCGATGATGGCCCTTTTCTCCTCGATGGTCGGGGCGACGATGATGGCGTTGTCGGTCACGCCGAGGAATTTATGGTAGGAAGGCATCTCGAAGAGGCTGATGTTCGACAGGACCGCCGAGGCCTTTATTCCCTGCTCCTTGTCGAGTATCGCCTTGAGATACAGTTCCGACTTGAGCGAGCCCTTCACCAGTATCTTCGCCCCCTGCTCGCGCACTGCCCTGACCGCGAGCCGCCCCGCCGAGCCGTCGTCCTTCGCCGCGACGATCTCGTATTTCTTGATGTCGTCCCCCGCCTCGGCGATACACTTCTCTATCGCCTTCGGGTCGCCCGTGACGATGCAGGTGCCGATGAAGCCCATGTCGTGCGCCAGTTTCAGACCGCCGATCACCTCGGGGTCGGCCGCCGCCGCGACCGCGACCGTTACCGGGGGCAGGGTCCCGACCGCCTTTTTGAGTTCCGTGTAGTTCCTGATAACCATGGTGTTCTCCATTATTACAAAAGGGCGTGCCGTTGGCGCGCCCCTACATCACCGTTCACTTCTCACGATTCACGACTCACTTCTCACGACTCTTCCGCCATTCATACAACGGGTCGATGTCGGCATCCTTCATGATGCAGTCGGGCCAGTGCATCGCCTTCTCGGCGCCGGTCAGGACGCGCCATACGCTCCCGGCGATCGCCTCGTTCTCGTTCTCGCCGGGGAAAATGTATATCTTACCGAGCCGTTCGCATTTACGCGTTATCTCGGCGGCCAGATACTTCTCGTTCGCCACCCCGCCCGTCACGATGATGCCGTCCATGTCGAAATCAAGCACCGACGCCATCGCGCCGATCTCCTTGCATATCTGGTAGATCATCGCGTCGTAGATGAACTTGGCGAACGCGTCGCCTTCCTTGATGCGGCGGACCACCTCTTTGATGTCCTTGGTGCCGAGATAGCCGTAGATGCCGCCCGCACCGTAGAGTTTCTTGTGCAGTTCCTGTTTGGTGTATTTTCCCGAAAAACAGGCCTCGAGCAGCGGTATCGGCGGGATGCCGCCCGCCCGTTCGGGGGTAAAGGGGGCCCCTTCCATCCGGTTGTCGCTGTCGACGATACGGCCGCGGTCGAAGGGCGCTATCGAATAGCCGCCGCCCAGATGGCACGCGACACAACGCATCTCCTCGAACCGTTTTCCCAGTTGCGCCGCCAGTTTCCGTACCGTCGCCCGGATGTTGAGCGCGTGGACGAACGAGAACCGCGGAAAATCGGGCGCGCCCGATATCCGGGCTATCGGCGCCATCTCGTCCACCCCGACCGGATCGACCGCGTAGGTGGGACAGCCGTAATCCTTTGACAGCCGGTGGACCAGCGGCGCGGCAAGGTTCGACGCGTGCTGATAGACCGGCGTCTTATGGCTGAAATAAGCCAGTTCATCGTTCATCTCGATGACGCCGCTCGGGACCGGCGGCAGCATCCCGCCGATCGCACCCATCGCGCGGCACTTCCGCTCGGGCAGGTGCTTGTCGAGAAAGGCGCGCACCAGTTCCTCGCGGTGGTCCAACTGATCGGCGATCGTGGGAAAACGGTGGACCAGATCGTCGGGGTGACGGATGCAGTCAGCGGTCACCTCGACCGGCCCGCCGGGGTCGATGCGGTGGATGGAGCACTTGGTGGAGGTCGAACCGGTGTTGACGACGACGATGTGGTCAGTGGCGGTCATGGCGCTGTCCTTCGCTTCGGTTGGTATCGAACCGTGCGGCACGCGGGTGTCGCGCCATTCCATATATCAAAAAGAGGGCGACGATGTCAAATAAACCCCTACGCCCCCGCACCATTGCAAAATTCCCCTTCTCCTCATATACTCGCCTCCGAACCACCTCCCGGAGGTCCCCCATGCACACCGGACACATCGTCGCGCTCACCACCTTCGACAAGCGCGAGGACGCCGAACGGGTCGCGCGGATCCTCGTAGAACGCCGACTCGCCGCCTGCGTCCAAATGGTCGCCCCGATGACGAGCGTGTACCGATGGAAGGGCACGGTCG
>JAKLFG010000035.1 GCA_022711315.1 bacterium
CGAGATCGTTGTCGACGAAGAAGAGCCGGACGAAATGGTCATCGACGATGTAGCGACCGATGACATCCTGATAGACAAGGAAGAGACCGACGACGCGCCGGTCATCCTCGACGACGGCACCCCGCTCGCCGACGACACTGTGACGCCCGACGACGGGATGCCGCAGGACAAGGATACGCCTCTTCCCGACACCGATATCGACTCGGTCATGCCCCACTGCGGTGATGGCACGACCAATGGACCGGAGTTCTGCGATGACGGCTCTCTCCTTAACGGGACCTGCGGACACTGCAATGCGACCTGCACCGGGTACACTGCGTGCGACGACGCGGACAACCTTTTGGACGATGAGGACTCCTCTCTTCCCGACGACATCGACACCGACAAACCGGCCGACAACGGCTGCGGTTGTTCACTGGTGTTCTAGGGGAAAAAGCCGGCGGCTCAGTCGGCCGACACAACGAAATGTTCTCGGTGGAGCGAGCCATCGCTCCGCACTTCGACCATGAGCCGATGGGTCTTCTGCACCTTCGCGAATTCATCGGCAAAGGTCTGCTGAAGCGCGAAGACGACATCGGGGTGCGCCTCGACATGGAAGCGGCGCGTCTGGTACAGGCGGTTCTGCCGCACCAGTTCACGGATGATCTTGAAACAGACCGACTCGCGTGACAGTATGCTGGCGGAGCCGGTGCAGTAGGGACACGGCTCGGTGAGCGTCGCGAGCGCGCTTTCGGAGGTCCGCTTGCGTGTTATCTGGATAAGCCCGAGTCGCGTGAACTGATAGACGGTGTTCTTGGCCGGATCGCGTTCGAGCGCCGTCTCAAGCGCCCGGATGACCTTCTGACGGTTGGCGTGGTGGCGCATGTCGATAAAGTCGACCACGATGATACCGGCGATGTTACGCAGGCGGAGTTGATAGCTTATCTCGTCGGCCGCCTCGAGGTTGGTCCGGAGCACCGTCTGTTCGAGCGAACCGTGGCCGAGGAATTTGCCGGTGTTGACATCGACCACCGTGAGCGCCTCGGTCTGTTCTATGTAGATGAATCCGCCGCTTTTCAGCCACAGTTTCCTGCCGAGCGTCCGTTCGATGTCGGCCTCGACGCTGTAGTACTCGAATATCGGATAGGGCAGGTCGTGCCGCTGGACCACCGTCCGTTTCTCGGGAATGAAATCGGAGACATACGCAAGCGCCTCCTCATGGTCCTCCGCGCTGTCGCAGACCACCCGGTCGAGATCGTCGGTGTAAGTGTTCTTTATCGCCTCGATGAGCGGGCTCACCGCCTCGACGATCAGCCCGTCGGTCTTCGCCTTCTTGAAGTTCGTCTGTATGGCGCGCCATTTCTTGATGAGTTGCGTTATCTCGCGTTCGACGATCTGGCGCGGTGCCGAACCGGCCATGGTACGGATGATGACGCCATATCCCTTCTCGCTCGTCTTCCGGGCGAGATCCTGCATATCGTGCCGCACCTCGGGATCCGTTATCTTCTTGGAAACGCCGGTGTGACGGATGGTGGGCATGAGGACCGCGAACCGTCCCGGAAGCGTCACATGGGTCGTGAGCCGCGCCCCCTTCTGCCCGATGGGCTCCTTGACGACCTGCACGATGATCGGCTCTCCCTCCCGGACATATTCCGGCACCGTCGGCGCGGCGGTCGCGGCGGTGTCGCCGTTATCTTCGTCGTCGTTCAGATTCTTCTCGAACTCCTCGTACGATATGTCCTGCCGCAGGTCGCGCAGGTAGATGAAGCCGGTCCGGTCGTGGCCGAACTCGATGAAGGCCGACTGCATGCCGTGGACGATGCGTTTCACCGTGCCGCGATAGACATTGCCGAGGCACCGGTGGTCGTGGTCGCGCTGTATCGAGAACTCGACGAGCCGGTCGTCTTCGAGGACGGCGAGCCGTTTCTCGCCCGGGATCGCGTTGACGAGGATCTGACGGCGCATGCTACCCGACCACGATCGGCCTTTTCTGGCGCATGAAGCGGATGGGTTTCTTGGTCTTGATCTCGCTGAGTTCTTTTTCTATCTCGTCGATCATGCTGGGCTTCATGTGGAACACCCAGACCGGGACCTGCGGGGAGACCCGCGCCAGTTCGGACTCGAGACCGCGTGGCGTCAGGTGCTTGGAATTCTTGGCTATCACCTCCAACCGGTTGGGGAACGAGGTCTCCCAGCAGAGCAGTTGAAGGTTCTTTTCGTTGTTGACCGCCTCGACGAACCGGTCGCAGGGGCCGGTATCGCCCGAATAGCCGAGACTCACCCCGTCCTGCCGGATGATGAAACCGACCGACTCGACGACATGGTTCACCGGTATCGGCAGGATATCCATATCATCGACGACGAAGGGCTGACCGTACTCGAAGTATTCGAAGGCGACGGTCGGGGTCCCCTTCTTGGGCAGGTTGGTGAAATCGGGCCAGATGAGGTCGTTGAACACATACTGCCGTATCTGGTCGGCGATGGTGCGGGTCGTGTGGATGGTGAAGGTGTGCATGCCGTACGACAGCATGAAGTCGGCGAGTGTCGGAAGATCCTTGATGTGGTCGAAGTGGGCATGGGTGATGAGGATGTGCTTCACCTTGAGGAGTTCGGCCGAGGACATGTTGGAAAGAATGGCGCCGGCATCGATGATGGTGGCGGGGGAAAGGCGCATCGAGATGCACTTTTTCTCTTCGAGGTCGCTCCCGTAACACCCGAGCGGCAGTATGGACAGCACGCGGAATCGTCTCCTCAAAAACAATGGGGCATCCTACAGCGACCGGAAGGCGGTGTCAAGAAATAAAATTTGACATTCCTCTCTCTTTTTGATACTAAGTGTCTTTCCCGCTCATGCGGGTTTACATAGCGTGTTTAACAATGGTCGAAAGCCGCAAGGCTTGTCGATATCGTGGAAAAAAAGCGAATTCGAAAGGATACCTTGGAACGCCGGCAACTCTTGAGCGCGGCGGAACTATCTGAAAAGAGTCATGATATCGTTTCACGCATCGTTGGAACAGCCCCGTTCCGCGCCGCGGGGAATATCGCGGTGTATCACCCGTATCGGGGCGAGGTCGATCTTCTGCCGCTTATCGGGACGCCCGATAAACGGTTCCATTTTCCCCGGGTGGTCGACGGGACGAAGGTACTCGCTTTCCACCGGGTCGGGTCGCCGGAAGAACTGATCGACGGATTCAAGGGGATACGGGAGCCGGCGGCCGACGCGCCGCGTTGCCCGGTGACCGACATCGACCTGTTCCTCGTTCCCGGGGTCGCCTTCTCGCGGCACGGTGAACGCGTCGGCTACGGCGGCGGCTACTACGACGCCACCCTGCGTGAGCGGGGGCCGCGATCGGCCGCGATCGGCGTCGGCTTCGACCTGCAGGTGGTCGAGCCCGGTTTCGCCGAGCCGTGGGACGCACGACTGGACGGACTCGTCACCGAGTCATCGGTGATGTTCATCAATATAACGGAAAAGGAGTAACTCATGGACACTACGACCATCATCATGTTGCTGATCGGACTTCTGCTCGGCGCGGCATTCTGCTATATGGCGCTCAACCTCGTGTTCAAGTCGAAGACCGAGAAATGGCGCAAGGCGGCCGAGGAGGCGCAGTCGAAGTCCGAGGCGATCATCAAGCAGGCCGAACTCAAGGCGCAGGAGATACTGCTCGAGGGCCGCAAGGAGACCGAACGGCAGAAGAACGACCTGCTCCGCGAATTCAAGGAGCGCGAGAAACGGCTCAACAAGAAGGAGGAACAGAACGACGCGCGCGACGAGATACTGATCAACAAGGAGAAGGAGCTCAAGGCGAGCGAGAAGAAACTGCAGGAGACCGAGAAGTTCCTCGACAACAAGTCCAGAGAGATCGAGGCGACACGCGAGAATATCAAGAACGAACTGGAGCGGGTCGCCGGGATGACGCAGGAGGAGGCGATGGCCGGGCTCATCCAGAAGATAGAGGACGAGGCGAAGCATCAGGCGGCCAAGAAGATCAAGATGATAGAGGACGCCACGAACGAGGACGCCGAGAAGATATCGAAGAACATCCTCGCGACGGCCGTCCAGCGTTACGCCGGCGAGTATGTCGCGAGTTCCACCGTCACCACCGTGACGCTTCCCAACGACGAGATGAAGGGCCGCATCATCGGTCGTGAGGGCCGCAACATCCGCGCCATCGAGGCGACCACCGGCAGCGATCTGGTCATCGACGACACCCCCGAGGCGGTCGTCATCAGCGACTTCAACCCGGTGCGCCGCGAGATAACGCGCCTTACGCTCGAGCGGCTCATCGCCGACGGCCGCATCCACCCCGGCCGCATCGAGGAACTGTTCAACGCCGCGACCAAGGAGGTCTGGAAGGGTATCAAGGAGGCGGGCGAGCAGGCGCTGTTCGACCTCGGCATCCACAAGATGCACCCCGAACTCGTGCTCCTCATCGGGCGTCTCAAGTATCGCACCAGTTACGGTCAGAACATGTGGAAACATTCGGTCGAGTCTGGCTTTTTCGCCGGGATGATAGCGGCCGAGATGAACTACAATATCAAGATGGCGCGCCGCGCCGGGTTGCTCCATGATATCGGCAAGGCGGTCGACCACGAACAGGAAGGCACCCACGCGGCGCTCGGCGCCCGGCTCGCCGAGAAGTACGGCGAGGCGAAAAAGATAGTCACCGCCATCGAGGCGCACCACAACGAGATAAAGCCCGATTCGGTGCTCGACATGATCGTCATGGCGGCCGACGCCCTTTCGGGGGCCCGCCCCGGCGCGCGGCGCGAGATGACCGATTCCTACATCCAGCGGCTCACCGACCTCGAGAATCTTGCGAACGCCTTCCCGGGCGTCGACAAGACCTTCGCGATACAGGCGGGGCGTGAACTGCGCGTGATGGTCGACGCCGCCAAGATCCGCGACGAGGACGCCTATGTGCTCGCCAACGACATATCGAAGAAGATAGAGGCCGACATGACCTACCCCGGCCAGATAAAGGTCGTGGTCATTCGCGAGACCCGCGTCATCGCGATGGCGCAGTAGCGGGGTGTCGATGGCTCCCTTCAGGGTCCTGATGCTGGGCGATGTGATAGGTCGCCCCGGTCGCAAGATGCTTCTCCGCACGCTTCCCTCCTTCCGCGAGCGGCACGGGATCGCCTGCGTCGTCGCGAACGGCGAGAATGCGTCGGGCGGCATGGGCATCCAGCGCGGGGCGCTCGATGACCTGTTCGCGGCGGGCGTCGATGTGGTGACGAGCGGCAACCATGTGTGGCACCGCAAGGAGGTGTACGGCCTCCTCGCGGAGGAACCGCGGCTGTTGCGGCCGGCCAACTATCCGGCGCGTCTCCCGGGGCTCGGTCGGGTCGTCGTGGAGAAGGCGGGCGTGAAGATCGGCGTCGTCAACTTGCTCGGGCGTGTCTTCATGGACCCGATGGACGACCCGTTCACGGCGGCCGACCGCGAACTGGCCACACTGCGCGAGGCGGGGGCTCAGATCACCCTCGTCGACTTCCACGCCGAGGCGACCGCCGAGAAGGAGGCGTTCGCCTTCTATCTCGACGGCCGGGCGGCGCTACTCGCCGGGACCCACACCCATGTGCAGACCTCGGACGAGAAGATACTTCCCGGCGGGCTCGGCTACATCACCGACCTCGGCCGGTGCGGATCGTTCCTTTCGGTGCTCGGCGTCGAGCCGAAGGCAAGCATCGAGGGGTTCCTGACCGGTGTCCCGCAAAACTTTACCCCGGCGAAAAGCACACTTATGATGGAAGGCGTACTGGCCGACATCGACCCGGCGACGGGACGGACGGCACGGATCGAACGGATACGACAGCAGGCGGAGGCATATGATGAGTGACGAGCGGACGCGCCACGAACTGGACCAGTTGAAAAGCGGCATCGTCGACCTCTACACCGAAGAAGAACTGGGAAAGAAACTCGACCGGTTCCACCGCGAGGGCAGACCGATGGTCGTCAAGGCGGGGTTCGACCCGACCTCGAGCGACATTCACCTCGGTCACACGGTGCTCATGAACAAGATGCGCCAGTTTCAGGACCTCGGCCACCGTGTCGCCTATGTCGTCGGCGACGCGACCGCGATGATCGGCGACCCGACCGGTCGCAACAAGACCCGCAAGGTGCTCACCCGCGACGAGATACTCGACCACGCGAAGACCTACGCGACGCAGGCCTTCAAGATCCTCGATCCGCAGAAGACCGAGATGGTGTTCAATTCGACCTGGCTGTTCAAACTCGACTTCATGAAACTCATCGACCTCGCGTCAAAATACAATGTCGCCCGGATGCTCGAACGGGAGGATTTCAAGAACCGCTTCAAGAGCGGCGACTCGATATCGGTCCACGAATTCCTCTATCCGCTGGCGCAGGGGTACGATTCGGTCGCCCTCAAGTCCGATGTGGAACTTGGCGGCACCGACCAGATATTCAACCTGCTCGTCGGGCGCAAACTGCAGACCGATTACGGACAGGAGCCGCAGGTGGTGATGACGGTCCCGCTGCTCGTCGGGCTCGACGGCACGCAGAAGATGTCGAAATCCTACGGCAACTACATCGGCGTCACCGAACCGCCCGACAGCATGTTCGCGAAGGTGATGTCGATATCGGACGACCTCATGTGGAACTACTACGAACTCCTGACCACCATTCCGGTCGAGGAGATCGCCGCGATGAAGAGCGGCATACAGAACGACACGGTCCATCCGCGCGACTGCAAGGTCAACCTCGCGTTGTTCATCACGGCGCGGTTCCACGGCGAGCCGGCGGCGCGCGAGGCGAAGGAGAACTTCTACCGCGAGATACCGTCGAACCTCGCCGAGTACGCGGTGACGCTGCCCGACGGCGGGCTCGCGCTCCTCGACCTCATCATGCAGATCGGGTTCACCGAGAGCAAGGCGGAGGCGCGCCGCATGATACAGCAGGGCGGCACCGACATCGACGCGCACAAGGTGTCCGATGTCGCGCTCAAGATAACCGCAAAGGACTCCTTCGTTCTGAAGGTCGGCAAGAAGAAGATCGGCCGGATCAATTTCAGTTAACGGCGGACAACAGCATGCGATCGGCGCTCGTCATTCCTCTCATTCTCATGGCGATGGTGTTCCTGTCTTCTTGCAACGCTGGAACAAAAACGAACATCGATGACGATGCGAAAATAAATGATAGCATCGATCCGGACAGCCAGACAGATACTGAACAGACGGACACGGCAGTAGTTGACACGGAAGATCCCGGTGAAAAGGAGGACGCGCTGACCAGCGACATACAGCCCGACGAGATCGTTGACGAGATCGTTCCCGACACAGAGGAGGCGCAATCGGACCCCGATCTTGTGGATGAAGACACCGTGGATATCGACTGGGCCGATGAAGAGGCCGCCGATATTGACACGGGGGACGAGGACCTTGCTGATATCTATCTGACAGATGAAGATATCGTCGTGACCGATAACGACATGGTCTATTCAGGCATCGTTTGTACCGGGCAGATGCATTGCTATGATAACGATCAAGAGATGATCTGCCCCGCAGACGGTTCAGACCTTTACGGACAGGATGCCCAGCATGCCGCCCTCGGGTACTGCGTGCCGAAAAGTTATACCGTAAGCGGCTCCACACCCGAAGAGATCGTGACCGACAACAACACCGGACTCCAGTGGCAACGAACGGTTTTAGGAGGAGCCTCCTCTTGGGATAACGCTCTGCTGTATGCGTGTGATGGTGTTGCCTACGGCGGGTTTAACGACTGGCGACTGCCGAGCGACCGGGAACTGGAAAGCATTGTCGACTATGGCCGCTATAACTCATCAATAGATACCGTTGCCTTCCCCGATACTCCTTCCGCCGATCACTGGTCATCGCTCGTCAGGGCCGACAATGCCGAATATGCATGGAGTGTCTCTTTCGATTATGGGTATGTGCGGCGTCGCTCTATATATAACATCGATTACTCCGCACGCTGTGTGAGAGGTGACCCGCTACCCGCAAGTGCCTTCACCGTATCCACCGTGAATGAAAAGGTGATCGTCACCGATACGGTCATCGGTCTTATCTGGACAAAAGAGTGCGGCGGGCCGGTGAACTGGCAGAATGCGCTCAGTCACTGCGAGAATTCGGATTACGCGGGGCACACCGATTGGCGGCTTCCGAACATCAATGAATTGAGAACCTTAGTGGACCGTGAACTTTTCAGCCCCGCATCGGCCTTCCCCGACATGCCTGCGGAAGGGTGGTTCTGGTCTTCCTCCTCTCACGCCTCTTTAACCAACTATGCGTGGGGCGTCGGTATCGACACCGGTGGCGTGTTTAACAGCAGCAAAGGCGCCGACGGCCTCGCGTGTTGCGTGAGATAACCGCTCCGTTCACCCGCAGCGCGGGGTGCGGTGATCGCAGGTCGCGCAGGTGTCCGGGGTGCAGGGTTCGACATGTATCGTCACCTCGGTCCGAGGCAGTTTTGCCTCGATATCGGTCTCTATCGCGTCGCAGATGCGGTGCGACTCTTCGACGGTGAGATACTTCGGCAGTTCAAGGTGCAGATCGACATAGCGGACATTCCCCGAACTGCGGGTCCGCATCTCGTGGAACCCTATGCATGAATCGTGGTGCCGCTGTATCGCCTCGTGGATGAGCGCTATCTCTTCGTCGGAAAGTCGCTTGTCCACGAGCGGGCTCAGCGCCTTCCTGAGCATCTGATAGGACTCATACAGGATGAGGCAGGCGACCGCGATGGCCACGATCGGGTCGAGCAGGTGGATGTCGGTGACCCACAGGAGCAGGAGCCCGATAGCGACGCCGGCCGAGGTGTAGACATCGGTCTTGAGGTGCAGGGCATCGGCCTCGAGCGCGATCGAGCCGGTCTCCTTCGCCACCTTGTAGAGTCGGCGCGACACGACGATGTTGACGCCCGCCGAGAGCGCCATGACCGCGACGCCGGCCATCGGGAACGCTATCTCCGACCCTTCCATGATCTTTTTGACCGCCTCGAAGATGATGAGTCCCGCGGCGGCGAAGATGAGGAGAGCCTCGACCATCCCCGACAGACCTTCTATCTTGCCGTGGCCGTAGGGATGATCGGTATCGGGCGGCGTATCGGCGAGACGGACGCTGAAGAAGGCGATGATCGCGGCGATGAGATCGAACAGCGAGTGTATCGCCTCCGACAGAACGCTCACCGACCCGGTGACGATACCCACCGCCAGTTTGACGGCGATGAGAAAGGTATTGCTGGCGACCGAGAGGGCCGCTGTCGCTGTCTTCCGGTTCATGCGCCGCCGTCGCTCCGTGTTCCCGTGGCACCCCATCGTACCCTCCGGCGTACGCAAAATCAAATTTCCGATATCGGCGCTGCCACATAAAAAAATGTTGTATTTCATTTTCCGTTGTATTACAGTCGGTGCATGCGGTCGTCCGTCAGACAGTTGTAAGGAGGAAAACGATGCGAGTGATTTCTATGGCGTTCCTTGCCCTTTTCTTTTCGGTCGCGATAGCGCAGGAACCGGCGCTCGTGCCGGTGGCTCCCGCGAAGAAGGAGGAGCCGAAACAGGAAAAGAAGGATGAGCAGAAAGAGGAACAGAAGGCAGAACAGTCGAACGATTACCAGCAACTGTACCAGCAGTACCTGCAGAAATACAGCACACCCGCCGAGACGGCGCCCGCTCCGGCCCCGACGCCCGCTCCGGCCCCGACGCCCGCTCCGGCCCCGGCTCCGGTCCCGGCCCCGGCTCCGGCTCCGACCCCGGCTCCGACCCCGGCCCCGGCCCCGGCTCCCATGCCGGAACCTGAACCGGTCGTAACCCCCGAACCGGAACCGGTCGCGACACCCGAACCGATCCCGGCGCCCCAACCGGAACCGAAGGTCGAGACCCCCTCGAACTTCACGCTGTCGCTCCAAACGGTCGGCCAACTTGCCAACGGGATCACCCTGTTCGGCGGCGATGTGCTCAAGAACAGTTACCAGTTCGATGTACCGCAGGCGGTCATCGATCTCAAGGGCGGCACCGACACCTTCACCGCGCGGCTCGCCTTCGACCTCGCCGACGGCTTCCTGACGAGCAACACCGTCATCTCCCCCAGTTACGACGCCAACGCGTTGACCCCTGATGTCGCCACGACCGTCAATGTCGTCGACATGATCAAGGATATCTCGTTCCACTTCCCCAACATCGGCGGCTATTACATCGAGATACAAGGCGGCAAGTTCGGGCTTCCCTTCGGCGTCGAGAACACCCGCTACGATCATGAGATCCCGTTCTACTGGCGCCCGCTCGCCTTCGAGCATTTCCTCGGCGCCGGCTTCAACGATCTCGCGCTCCAACTCGGCGCCAATGTGCCGATATCCGACACGATGGCGGTGAAGGCGCGCTATTTCCTCTTCAACGGTCGCAACGAGGTCCAACTTGACGGCAGTCAGTACCTGCAGGACCCGGCGCACGGCATCGATGTGCGGTTCGAGATGAAGGACCGGTTCAGCCTGATCGGCGCGCTGTCGCTCGTCATCGGCTCGGCCTACCACGACATGGACACCCAGACCGCCGGCGGCATCATGAACACCTCGCTCGACCAGATCGACGCGACCTCCGGCGAACGGTTCGGCTACCAGTACGATGTACCGGGACAGCAGGATTTCCGCCTTTACACGAAGGATTTCGTCCGCAACAAGATGAACATACTGCTCGGCTTCGGCACCGATCTCAACTACAAACTTGACGACAACATGACCTTCGGTCTCGCCGCCGAGTTCTACTACTCATACCGGCAGATATTCAACCCCGAGAAGATCATCGATCAGGACGGCAACCCGGCGACCGACGACCTGTTCTCCTATCGCTTCCTCGAGGATGCGAGCGGCGCCTTCTACGGACAGGGCTACTACTGGTCCTACGGCTTCTTCGCCGCTCCGTACGCCCATCTGTGGGACTTCGACGCCATGATCCGGTTCAGCATGTCGAAACAGCCCTATCTCTACACCTTCGTCGAGGACCAGAAGAACTACAAACTGGGGCTCGATGTGATGCTCAACTACAATGTCACCGACTACTTCCAGGCCGGTATCGACTGGCGCTGGGTACAGGAGACGCGGAATGTGTTCGACGCGGTGATAGATCCGGTGAACTATGTCAAGAACACCTACAACACCCACCAGATCATGTTGCACGCCCTCTTCCACTACGAGGCGCTCCTCGTAAAGTAGCGCTCCCCTTCACCGCCTCCCTCTGACGCTTTTTCCCTTCGACGCTCCTCTCAACGGCTAATGCTTCCCCGCTGAGCGGATCGCGCCCGGTGCGGTACATCAGCGCCGCCATCGTCGAGGGGGTCGGGGTGAACACCTGTATCTGTTCGGGGGTCAGATGCAGTTCCTCCCGACAGAACCGGGCGAGCGCCCGCATGTCGGCCTCGGTGCAGCCGGGGTGGGCCGCGATGAAATAGTAGGTGAGGAACTGCCGCTTACCCGCTTTCCGGTTGAGCGTATCGAACAGTTCACGGAACCGGCGGAGCACCTTTTTCGACGGCTTGCCCATGCGGGCGAGCACGGGGTCCTCGGTATGTTCCGGCGCTATCTTCATCTGGCCCGATATATGGGCGGAGACGAGCGCGGCAAGGTACGGCTCTCCATGCTCCTTGTCAGCGAGCACGAGATCGTGGCGGACGCCGCTCGCGACGAACACCCTCTTCACGCCGGGCAGGGCGGCGACCCGTTTCAGGAGCGCCAGTTGGCGTCGATGATCGGGCGCCAGTTCCCTGCATACCGACGGGTGGAGACACCGCTTCTCCCGGCAAGCGCCGCTTTTCGACTTGCGCGCGCAGTCGATGCCGTACATGTTGGCGGTCGGCCCGCCGAGATCGTAGATGACCCCGGTGAACCGTTTCATCTTCAGGAATCGCGTTATCTCCCGGACGATGGAATCCTCGGAACGCGACACGACCCGGCGCCCCTGATGGAGGTGTATCGCGCAGAACGAGCATTC
Source organism: bacterium (assembly GCA_022711315.1). Lineage (GTDB taxonomy): Bacteria > UBP6 > UBA1177 > UBA1177 > JAKLFG01 > JAKLFG01. The sequence continues at coordinate 11,946 of JAKLFG010000035.1, forward strand.
ACCGTAACAGCCACGGTGGGTGGTCACCGAGAATTTTATCGTTTCGAGCGCCCGCACCTCACCGCGTTCCTTTTCCGACGGGTGGGCGTCGTACTCGTACGGCAGTTCGTACACCGCGTCGAGTTCCTCGGGCGTGAGAGCCGGTTGCGGCGGATTGTGGATGAGCCATTTGTCGCCGTGCCGTTGATGCATGCCTCGCGCCGTCAGCGGGTCGCTGTTACGGTAGAAAGCGAGGAACATGTCGGTGAAGGTCTTGTCGTTCTCGGCCGCTTTTTCGTACGGCGGCAGGCCGAGGAACTGCTCGACGGGCGCGTCCGCGATGTAGCACAGGCCGCGGATGTCGCGCCATTCCCACCCGTCGCGGAGCGCCGTGGCGAGTTCGACGACCGCACGCTCGGCCATGCCATAGACGAGGATGTCGGCCTTCGCGTCGAACAGCAGACCACGCCGTATCGTATCGGACCAGAGATCGTAGTGGGCGACGCGCCGCAGACTCGCCTCGATGCCGCCGAGCACGATGGGGACCGTGTGCTTGAAGTATCGCCGGATGAGTCCGGCGTAGACGATGCTCGCCCGGTCGGGGCGCCGGTCGTTGACGCCTCCCGCCGTGAGATCGTCCTCGCGGCGCCGTTTCCCGAGCGCGGTGTGGTTCGACACCATCGAATCGACCGAGCCGGCGGTGACGCCCCAGAAAAGGAGCGGTTCGCCGAGTCGCGTGATATCGGGCGGCCCGTCGGTCGCCGGCTGGGCGATGATGCCGACGCGGAACCCGTGCGCGATGAGGTGGTGGCCGATGATCGCGGCGCCGTTATAGGGGGAATCGATATAGGCATCGCCCGTCACGAGGACGATGTCGAGCGCATCCCAACGCCGCCGGGCCATCTCGTCGCGGGTCGTCGGGATGAACATCGGAAAAGCCCCCGTGTCGTTCTCTTGAGGATCACGGCCGAACGGACGGCCCCGCGGTCACTGCTGAGCGGTCCGCCGCCACCGCCGCAGGTACTTGCGGTAATCGGGTCGGAAATGTTCCAGTATCTCGCGCAGATAGTTCATCTGTCGCTCTATCGAAACCGCGTACAGGTCGGCATCGACGCCCCACCGGGCGCGGAAATGGGAGCGCATGAAGCGGTTGACCCCGCCGAGATCGTTCGCGAACCGCTTCTGGGTCAGTTCGTAGAACGAGAGCGTGTTGAGATACAGGTCTATCTCCTCGGCGACGCCCGGTATCTTGGCCTCCTTGAACTCGCGGTAGAGGAGCGATATCTTCTCGAGATAGGCGCGGTCGGCCATCTGGCCGAGCAGGTCGGCGGTGCCGAGCATCATGCCGAGTATCCGCGACTCGAACGACCGGAACCGGATGTCGGGGATGCGGACGGTGAACCCGGTGCAGGCCAGCATGTCACGACCGTCGGCGATGTCTCCCTCGTCGAAGCCCTTGGCGCGCAGGTAGGCCGAGAGGAAATCGGCGCTCCGTTCAATGTGGTTCTGCGTGTATTTGGCGCCCGAACCTATGTCGCCCTCCTGCTGGATGTAACCGACATCATGCAGTATCGTCGCTATGAGGGCGAGTTCGACATTCTTTTCGGAAAAACTGTTCCCCTCGACGACGGCGCCGTGGATGAGCCGCGCCATCGCGATGAAGGCGTCGGTGGTGTGCTGGAGGTTATGATATTCGGTGTTGCAGGGGCGATAGCCGGGCACCCGGCCGTCGAACAGCGCGAGGATGTGTTCGAACACCTCCCTTATCCGACCGGTCTCCAGCCCCGGGAAGGCCAACTGTATCGTGGTCTCGACCTCGGCACGGACCGCGAGCGGCTGATCCATCGCGACCAGTTCGGCCAACTGTCTGAAGTGTTCGGCGGGCGTTATTTTCATGTCTTCAGTGTAACGGCCTTTTAAAACGAGTCAAGTTTTATATAACTTCGTAACAAAGATACATACTTTTGCATAATTTTAATTTGCGGAACCGCCCCTTCCGCGTTACACTCGCCGCCATGAACACGGGATCGCTCCGCATACTTCGCAATGGCCTGGCGCTTTTCATCATCCTCCTCTTCTTCTCTCTTTGCAATGTGACCTTGTGGGCGGTGACGCGCGATCCCGTCCTTCAACGACGGCGCATTCAGGGAAGCACCCGCTTCTGGATACGGGCGACCCTCAAGGCGCTGAACATCTCCTTCTCGCTGAGCGGCGCGGAGAACCCGCGGAGCGACCGCAACTATTTCATCATCGCCAACCACATCTCTTATGTCGATGTCCTCCTCGTCTACGCGTTGCGACCGTTGACCGGCGTCGCCTCGGTCGAGGTCAAAGCCGGCGGACTCGACGGCTTTATCGCGAAGATGGGCGGCTCGCTCTTCGTCGAGCGGCGCAGTGTCAGACACCTGCGTGGCGAACTGGCGAAGGTAACGGCGCTCCTGCGGGACCGGTTCAATGTCCTCATCTTCCCCGAAGGGACCACCACCGACGGCAGAAGCCCGTTGAAACCCTTTAAGACCGCCTTTTTCGCCGCCGCCGCCGATGCGGGAACGCCGATACTGCCGGTCGCGATACGCTACGAAACGATCAATGGCCGTCCGGCGCGGGAGGGCGATCTGCTCGACGCGGTCGCCTACTACGGCGACATATCGTTCCTCGCCCACGCGAAAAAATTCCTCGCGCTGAAAAGCATCACCGCCACGGTGACGGTACTGCCGCCGGTCGAGGCCGCATCGGCACACCGCGACCAACTCGGCGCCACCCTGCGGGAACAGATACAGACGGCGCGGGACACCTGAGACCCTCAACCCGGCCTTCTCCCTCGACAGGGAGAAGGTGGTTGACCGTATTCTTCCTCGCCCTGTTCAGGGAGAGGACCCGAGGTGAGGGTGTTCTCGGGAGAGATTCATCTTTCCCTTCCCTTTTCCCCCCTCTTCTGCTATATACCCATCCAGTTGTCTTTACTTAAGGAGGGAACCATGCTGACCGTCCGTACGGCGGCGGAACTCCGGACGGCGCGGGCATCGCTCGCAGGCCGCGTCGGGTTCGTGCCGACGATGGGGGCACTCCACGCCGGGCATATCCGGCTCATGGAGGCGGCAAAAAAGAATGCCGACCACCTCGTCGTCTCCATCTTCGTCAATCCGACCCAGTTCGGACCGAACGAGGACTTTTCCAAGTATCCACGCACCGAGGAGGCCGATCTCGCGCTCTGCGAGGCGGCGGGCGCCGACATCGTCTTTCTGCCGAAGGCGACCGAGATCTACCGCGCCGGACCGACCGTCCGCGTGACGGTCGATCCGAAACTGTCGGGCATCCTCTGCGGCGCCCAGCGGCCGGGCCATTTCGACGGCGTGGCGCAGGTGGTGGCGATACTCTTCAACCTCGTCCGGCCCGACAGCGCCTGCTTCGGCGAGAAGGATTACCAGCAACTCACCGTGATACGGAAACTGGTGGAGGATCTCCATTTCCCGGTCGCCATCGTCCCGGTCGCGACGGTGCGCGAACCCGACGGTCTCGCGCTGTCGAGCCGCAACCGCTATCTTTCCCCCGCCGAGCGGACCGCCGCCCCGGCGATCCACCGCGCCCTGCTCCACTGCAAGGGACGCGCCGAACAGATCCGGTTCGACCGCATAGCGCTGCCGGTCGGGAAGGTCGAGGAAGAGGGCCGGGCGCTGATACTCAAGGACATCCCCGGCGCGCAGATAGACTATTTCGAGATACGGCATACCGACACGCTGGAACCGACGCACTTCATCATGAACCGGTCGCGGGCCTTCGCGGCGGTCCGCGTCGGGGCCACGCGGCTCATCGACAATCTTCTGCTCAACGGGTGACCCATGGTGCGGATAGCACAGGCGGTCACGGCGCAGGCGGCCTATCCCTTCGCGACGCTCGCCGTAAAGAAACGCGCGATGGAGCAGCGCGGCCATACGGTCATCGACCTTTCTATCGGCGACGCTTCGCTCCCAGCCCCCGACGCGGCGGTGGCGGCGCTGCGCGAAAGATCGCTCCTCGCGGCGCATCACCATTACTCCTCCTACAACGGCATCTTGCCGCTCCGCAGGGCCATCGCGGATTGGATGGACCGGCGGTTCGGCGTCGCGCTCGACCCCGAACGGGAGGTGACCGCGCTCATGGGCTCGAAAGAGGGGCTCTTCCGTCTTCCGCAGGCGGCGCTCGACCCGGGTGACGCCGCGATCTACCCCGACCCCGGCTATCCGGTCTATCCGCTCGCGATACGGCACGCCGGCGGCCGGCCGATCGCGATGGAACTCTCCAAAAGGAACGGGTTCCTTCCCGACCTCGGCGCACTATCCGAGGATACGGGCCGTTCCGTCCGGATGATCATCGTCAATTTCCCGTCGAACCCGACCGGCGCGATCGCCGCTCCCGCTTTTTACGAAGAACTGTACCGCATGGCGGCGCGGTACGATTGGATCGTCGTTTCCGACAACGCGTATTGCGAGATATACGACGACGCGCCGCCCCGCGCCGCGCTCGAGTTCGACCCGAAGCATGAACGGACCGTCGAGTTCTTCTCCTTCTCCAAGACCTACAGCATGACCGGCTGGCGGCTCGGGTGGGCCTGCGGCAACGCCGAACTGGTGCAGGCGCTCGTCAAGGTGAAGGGGCTGCAGGACTCGGCCCCCTTCGAGCCGGTGCAGTTCGCCGGCATCGCGGCGCTCGCGCTCAGCGACGCCGAACTCGTGCCGACCCGCCGCTTCTACGGCTCCAACCGCGCCCTCATGAAAAAAGCGCTCGATGCCGCGGGCATCCCCTATTTTGACGCACGGGCCGGATTCTACCTGTGGGCCAGAGTGCCCGCGGGGCTTTCCGCCGTCGAGTTCACCGATCGCCTGCTCGAGGAGCGCCGGGTGCTCGTCACCCCCGGCACCGCGTTCGGCCCGAACGGCGAAGGCTGGTTCCGCATCGCCGCGACGCGCTCTCCCGACCAGATGCAGCAAGCGGCGGAACGGCTCGAACAGGGACTTTCCCGATGAGATACCTCCTCTCGCTCGGATCGAACATCGGCGACCGTACGGCGAATATCGACGCGGCGCTCCGGCTCCTTGCCGACCGGGGCGTCACAGTCCAGCGACGCTCGTCGCTCTACCGCACCGCGCCGGTCGAGGCACCGCCGCAGGAGGATTTCGTGAACGCGGTCGCGCTCGTCGAGACCCCGCTCGCCCCCGAAGAACTGCTCGACCTCACCACGGCGATCGAGACGGCTCTGGGCCGGACACGCACCGTGAAGAACGGCCCGCGCACCATCGACATCGACATCGTCCTCAGCGCGGCGGGCGCCTACCGATCGCCCCGGATAGAGATACCGCACCCGCGCTGGCGCCAGCGACGGTTCGTCGTCGAGCCGGCCCGCGAAATAGCGGACGGCACCCCGTTCGCGGACCCCATCGCCGCGATAGATCCCCGGACCCTTGCGGAACAGCGGATAGAACGGATACCCACGGAGGAGACGCCATGAAGAACCGGCTTGTCGGAAAACTGCTCGACCGGATGCCTATCCCCGATGAACTCAGGGATATCATCGGCGATCAGTTGGACCTTTCGGCCATTATTTCTCGCGAAGTAGCGACGCAACTGCTGGAGCACGGCGGCAGGATGAAGCAGGAGGCCAAGGCCATCCTCGCGCGCGAACTGGCCGGGTTCCTCGAGAAGATCGATGTCGACAAGGCGCTCACGAGCGCGCTCGAGAATCTCGAACTCGACATCCGCATCGGCTTCCGCCGCCGCAAGCCGGAACAGGCCGCACCGAGGAAGGGCCGGAAGCGCTGAGCCGCCCATGCGGAACGCGACGGCCGCCCTGCGCGGCCTTCTGACCGAGACCTGGCGCACCAGTCTCATACTTTTCCGCATCATGATACCGGTCTCCATCGTCATCAAGATACTGAAGGAAACGGGTCTCATCGAGATCATCGGCGCCTCTTTCGCCCCGCTGATGGAACTCATCGGGCTGCCGGGGGCGATGGGACTGGTCTGGGTGACCGGGATGGTGACCAACCTCTACGGCGGGATACTCGCCTTCGTGGCCATCTCCGGCGATCATCCGCTCACCACGGCGCAGGTGACAACGCTCACCACGATGATGCTGGTCGCCCACTCCCTGCCGGTCGAACTGCAGGTGGCGCGCAAGGCGGGGGCATCGCTTCCCGCGATATTCGCCGTGCGGGTCGGCGGCGGCTATCTCATCGGGACGCTTCTCTATCTCGGCTACCGGCTGACCGGGACGCTCGGCAGCCCCTCCACCATATCGTGGGCGGCGACCGCACCGGCCGACCCGTCGCTTACGGCGTGGGCGCTCGGAGAACTCCGCAACTACGGGATGATATTCGTCATCATCGCGGTGCTTCTCATCATCATGGCGCTTCTCAAGAAGTTCGGCGTCCTCGCCCTCATGGACCGCCTCTTCGGCCCAGTGTTGTCGTTCATCGGCATCGGCCGCGAGGTGACGACGCTCACCATCATCGGGATGACGCTCGGACTCGCCTACGGCGGCGCGCTGATCATCCGCGAGGCGCAGACCGGCCGCATCGCGCCGCGCGACCGTTTTTTCTCGATGGCGCTCCTGAGTCTTTTCCACAGTTTCATCGAGGACACCCTGCTGATGGCCTCGCTCGGCGGCCACTTCTCGGGCCTGCTCATCGTGCGGGCGCTTTTCGCGGTCGGGGTGGTCTGGGCGCTGGTGCGGCTGACGGGGAAACTCTCCGATGAGCGCTTCGCGCGGCTGCTCCTCAGTCGAGTGGGATCGCAACCTTCGGACGGACGGTGACATAGATTTTCAGTTCTATAGTTCTTGCGCCCTAGTGCTTCCCTTTGCTCCCAATTGAGTGGTCAGATTGAACCAGATTTCCCTACTGCCTCACACAACAGGCATAGTAGTCGCCAGCCTTAAAGTTGGTCAACACATCGCCGCTAGCGAGATCCACATACCACGCGTAGTCGGTACTGAACGCGCTGGACGAGGAGGACCAGAAGCTACCGGAGGGTATCCCCGGAAACTTGCTGGCTGGGCTGTGGATCGTGTCGTCTATCAACGATTTCAACTCCTCAACATTCGGCAAACGCCAATCGGTGGCGCCACCGTAATCCAAGTTCTCGCAGTAATAGAGAGCAAACTCCCATCCGCCGCCATAGTAGTCCTTCGTCCAGATAAGACCCGTCGTCTTGTCGGTCACGATCACTTCTCCCGATATCGTTTCTTCGGTGAAGGCGCTGTCAGGCAAAGGCGCTCCCCTCACACAACGGACATAGGATGTACTGGTCTTATCGCTGTATCTCATAGTGCCGTAGTAGGAATGCACAAACCATGCGTAGTCGGTAACATAGGCGTAGGACGAAGAGGACCAAAACCACGCCGACGGCGTTGCGGGGAAGATCGCGGTGTCTATTGCCGGGTCGAAGCGTCCGTAGTCGGGCAAGGTCGCCAATTCCCTGCGAGTCGGCAGACGCCAGTCGTTGTAACTGCCATACGAAAGGTTCTCGCAATAGGTTATTGCGTTGGCCCATGTATGGGTCGTAGCATTGAGGGTTCTTTGCCATATCAACCCGGTGTTGTTGTCGGTGACGATCTCCTCGGGGGGAGTATCGCCGATGGTATAACTTTTCGGCACACACATCCCCAACGCCGCATACTGGGCATCTTGTCCGTAGAAATCGTTCTCTTCTGCGGGACAAGTGATCTCTTCCGTGTTATCGTAGCATTTCGTCTGACCGGTGCATGAAACCGGCAGCGGATCGGTGTCGGGCAGGATATCCACATCAACCGTGTCTTCGTCAACCATATCTTCATTCACCATGTCCGGCTCGGGCTGAATATCGACGTTATCTTCCTCGGTCTGTTCGAAATCCCCAAAATCATCAGGAGCTTCGCCTTCACCGATTTCGTCCGGCTGTTCCCCATCGATATCGGAAAAGAACTGATCGATGTCGTTCTGGTTGTCGGGAACAACGGTATCGTCGGCCCCCGTATAGTCATCAATCGGGGTTTTTGCTCCACTACTGCAGGCAGAGAACATCACTATCAGCACCGCAAAGATCATAAAATACTTGCCCATGAGATTCTCCTCTTAAAGGAATTGAACGGCTCATTATATCCGGCGAAAAGGAGGATGCAAATTCTGCGGGGTCAAGCGGGGCCAGTCCTCCATTTTGCGTTTTCGGGAGATCGTCGGGGGGGATACCCGCTCCTCAGTCGAGCGGTATCGTGAGCGGCCCCTGTTGCGGGGCGATGAACGACTCTCCGGTAAAGCGGGTGCGACCGAAACATTCCTTGGCGGAATGACGCACCAGTTCGGGGCTGTTATTCTCTTCCGACAGGTGGGCGAATATCACTTTCTTGAGTTTGTCGTGCGGCAGTCTTTCGAGCGCTTCGAGGCACTGCTCGTTCGACAGATGGCCCTGCGCGCCGCGTATCCGCTGTTTGAGATCGGCGGGATAGCGCGGGTTGCGGTAGAGCAGGCCGGGATCATGGTTCGCCTCGATGACGAGGTATTCGCTCGCCGCGATCTGCGCGAATATCCGCTGGGTCACGATGCCGGTGTCGGTGACGAGCGTCAGCCGCTCGCCGTTCGGAAGCGTCACGGTGAAGCCGTACGGGTCGCGGGCGTCGTGCATCACCGGGAACGGCTCGACGGTGAAGGGCCCGATGGCGACCGGACGCAACGGCGCGATCTCGCGGGTCTCGAACTCGTACCGGCCGCCGCTCTCGGCAAGGTAGGCCGCGACCGCGGGGGCCGCGTAGACCGGCAGGTGGAGACGGTGCGCCGTGAGCGGGACGCCGCTCACATGGTCGATATGCTCGTGGGTGATGACGATGCCGACGATGCGGGCCGGGTCGATCCCCGCCGCCGCGCACCGGCCGGTGAAACATTTGAGCGACAGCCCCTGATCGATGAGCAGGAGTTCGCCATCGCTCTCGACGATCACGGCGTTCCCTTTCGAACCGCTCGACAGTATGTGGAGAAGGTTATCGCTCAAGGCCGAGGAAGGTCCTGATATCGCTCACGAAAGCCGGGTTGGTCCGCTCGGCGAGGAATATCTTGAACAGCGCCCGCATGATGCGGTCTATCTCTTCCATCTGGATGAGCCGCAGGTGCATCGTCTCGTCGTCCTCGCTCTTCTCGGGCGCCGGCAATTTCACCGATCGCATCGCTAGCGGCAGCGCGGTGAGGATGAACTGCCATTCGGCCTTGCCGCGCGACACCTTGACGCGGGCCGCGACCGGTATCCGCCCGGTCCGCACCGAGTCGCGGATGTCGTCGTTCAGCGCCACCTCCTGCGTCTGTATCGTCTCTCGGTACCCTTCGCCGCGCAGCGATTCGAGCGTTATCTGCTCCTCGAGCCGCAGGTCTATGCTGCCGAGCCCCTGATTGTCGAGGAAGAAATAGGGGTCGGACGAACTGCGCCAGTAGAGCCACAGCAGGAATTCCTGTCCGAGGAACGGGACCGCCTGCGCCGTTTCGCGTTCCCTGCCGCTCATGCGCCGCCTCCGAGGTCCCACAGTTCGCCGATGATGGAGTTGAGTTCCTCCGGCTTGTCGAGTTCATCGACCGCATCGACGATGAGGGAGGGGGCGACGCTTATCGCGAAGGTCTTCTCGAACGCGTCGAGAAAGCGCGACACCACGCCTGACGACTGGCTGAAGAGGTATATCCGGTTCTCGCCGAGGTTCCACGCGACCTCCGCGATGACGGTGCGCGGCAGGGTCTTCACCCGGACACGGCGGGCCGCCATTTCGCGCAGTTCTTTCTTCTGGTGCCCCGGTATCCGCTCGACCTTGTGCTCCTCTTTGAAGCGGAACTCGGCCTCCTCGAGGAACGGGCGCAGTTGCGAACCGCCCGCGCCGTAGCGGTCTATGCGGAGAGAGAACAGATAGTAATCGCGGAAATAGCAGTTCGGGAATTCCTCGGTCTCAAACGACAGGAGCGGATCGACCCAGCCGATCGACTCGTCGCGCACATCCTCCGGCGCAAGCGGCAGGAACCGGTGCTCGCGGAGCAGTTTGCGCAGTTTCGTCACATCGGGCGGCTGTTTCTCGGGGATGAAGGTCATGAAACTGACGCGGCCGGAGCGGAGTTTGCTCATTCCGCGCCCTTCGCGTCGGGGCCGGACAAGTCGGCCACGCCGACCACCGCCTTTTCCGAGACGGAGATGAAGATGGTCCCGGCCAGTTTGTTCTTCTCGAACAGGCGTTTCACCTCGGCGTACAGAAGGTTCTTGAGTTCCTCCTTGTCCTCGGTGTCGTACTCGCCGATCCAAGTGTTGGCGGGCAGTTCGGCGAAGGTTTCCTCGCCGGTCTTCACGAGATGGCGCAGGCCGACCTCTTCGAGTCCCTTGATGAGGTCGCGGACCCCGGGCACATTCTTTTGCGTGAAGTGGGTGGTGAAGGTCGCGAAGTAATACATCGCCGCTCCGTTACGGTCAGCCGACCATACGACAAGAGCGGCCCCGAGTCAAGGAAACGGGGTCATCTCACGCAGCGGACATGAAAGAGATATGTTGCTTTATCGCGTCTGTCTACGCTGGCGCTATAAAAGTTAACACGCCAGATGCTCCCATCGTATGGCCGCCCGATCGATGAAGACCACAATAAGATATCTTCGTCCCCCAAGGCGGAATACAATCCCGCAGAACCGTCGCAATGACAATCCTCGCTCCAGCACTCTGCATCCAGACAGGAATCCGTGATCTGACAGGCACCGCCGTAGGTACTGCCGGGACAGTTGATGATGACCTTTCGCAGTTCGTCAACGGTCGGCAATCTGCCTCCCATGTCATCGCAATACCTTTTAGCGCCGTTAAAAAACATCGAGCCGTTAGATAATGCCGACCATTCAAGGTCGGCAAATACTTGAGACCCTTTCCAAGTATCGTCATCGCAGGCGATTACTGCCATCAGGACAACAAGGATCAGAAAGTATCTGGCCATGAGTCCTCGTCCTCTTCCAGCGAATCACTTGTTATGCCATCGTCGTCCGGATCATCAAGGTCGTTCAAAAGGTCATCCGTCACGGTAAAAACACACAAACATTCGCCGTGTCCACCTTCACATTTCCACAAGGTAGGGTCAACTGGTTTTTGAGAGTATAATATTCTTCCCCGGTGGTCTTTCACCTCTATATACTCCAAGAGGAACGGCCCTTCACAAGAAGAATAACAGGATTTGGGTCCAAAACAGGACCACCCGCCTACAATCCTTTCTTCCTGAACATCAAGAATGAAGGTCTCCGCTTGCCTGAATTCGAACGCCCTGTTGCTTTCTTTTGATTCAACAGAAATCTGTCGCGAAGAACCGTTTTTTACGGAGTGAAAAAAATCGCCCCAATAATCACAAGACACTAACGCCAGACAAAAGATAAAAAGCAGGAGTCTCCTTATCCGCATAGTTTGTCCGTGTTCTCTATTCCCCAACATTGTCGGCATCCGGCTGATCATCAGATGGCGTAAGGACATCCTCAGTTATCACGAAAAGACAGGTGCAAAGGGATCCCTGTTTGCTAAGTGAACAATCCCACAAAGCGGGGTCGGTCGGATCTTGAGTATAAAGTATTTGTCCTTGGTTGCCCTTGATCATCAGATATTCTACAAGGAACGGCTCACATTCTTCCTCTGTAAGAGTTTCTCCCCCTGCTTCGAACGCGAACAATTCTTCCCTTTTCTCTACTTCAAGAGATAGTGCTTCTTCCTTATAGAAATCTCCGCTATTACTTCTCTTATATACCACCATCACTTGTTCTGATGAATCATTCTGGACATACACTTCGACATGAGCATAAGAACCGCAGGCAGCCAACAGAAGAAAGGCATTCAACAGAAAGATAATCCGGACAAGTCCCTGAACGCTATGCACTTCCCCTTCCCCTGCCGTTGACGCAAAATCCATTTCATTATGCCGAAATCGCCGCCCCGAGTCAAGGAAACGGGGTGCGCATACCTCACCCGGCCTCCGGACGACGCCGCGACCCTTCCGGTATCAGGTAGAAAAGCACCATGAGGAGCACGATGACCGGGAAATGGTAGCGGTCGCCGACCACCGCCCACACCGCGAGCGTGATAAGGGGCATCAGCACTACCATCACATGGATGCGGACGATCTGCTTCGACTTGAACGGCATGACCGCCTTCCCCCACGGATCGGGACCGAGGAGGAGCGCCGCGTTGCCGATGAGCGCCCCGGCCACCATCGGCCAGAACCGTTCGGCGAGATAGACCACCGGCGTGTAGAAGTCGGAGTTGATGAACCCGTTGCGCCCGAAGAAGGTAAGCGGCTCCATCTCGGCGAAGACCGACAGGAATATCCCGTAAAACCCGAAAAGATATGAATAGACATAGAACGAAACGCCGCCGATGACCAGCGCGACGACTATCATCCCGGCCCTCAATGCACCGTCGGGAACCCGTTCCAATTGCGTGATCCGGTCACGGAGCCGTGTTATCTCGCGCCCCGAAAAGAGGATGATCTGCACCGGCGCGACAACGACGCAGGCATAGGAGAAGAACAGACCGGCGAGCCACGCGCTCCAGCAGAATTCCGGCAGGGTCCACCCGTCCCGAAAGGCGAAAAAGGCGCTCAAAGCGAATCCGACCAGCGCCGAAAGATCGTGTCTGATGGGGATATTTCTCAACAGAGAGCGGCGGCGCTATTCCGGCGTCCGGGCGCAGCGGAAACCGCCGGAGCGGTCGGTGTTCTCGACCGGGAAGCCGAAACGGGCGTAGGTCATGAACTGGACATAGTGATCGGCGTCTATCATGAACGAGCCGCCGCGCATCACCCGCTGAGCCGGGCGGGTCCCGTCGACCCACGCGGTGCCGTCATCGGGCCGGGTTTCGTCGTCATAATCGTCGTGCCAGTCGTCCTCCAGCCATTCCCGCGCGTTGCCCGCCATGTCGAACAGTCCGTAGGCGCTGAGCCCCGTCTCCTTGCTCCCGACCGGATAGGAGAAACCGGAATCGCACCCCCAGTCATCCGGCCCCGCCATCACCACATTGTCGCAGGAGGGAGCGGGGGTATCGCCCCACGGGTATACCCGGCCGTCGTCGCCGCGGGCGGCGAATTCCCACTCGGCCTCGGAGGGAAGCCGCTTGTTCAGCCATTCACAGTAGGCGCGCGCCCCGTACCAACTGACGCAGTTGACCGGGAGATCCTTATCGTACACGCCGTAGATGACGCAGTAGTCGTTCTGGTCGGCGTCATAGGCGACATACTGGACCGGCTCGCCATCTTCGTTCTTGCAGGCGCCCGCCTTGATGCAGGCCTCGAATTCCTGCTTGGTCACCTCGTAGATGTCTATCTCGAAATCGGGGAGCGTCACCTCGTGGCGCGGAGAGGAATTGGTCTCGGCGCAGGCCGGATCCTCGACATCGAGACACCCCATGTTGAAGGTGTCGCCCGGGACGAGCACCATGCGGTCGGCCACGACGAAGTTATCGTCGGTCACCAGCGCGTCCGCATCGGACAGTTCCTCGTCGGGCTCCGCCGTGTCCTGATCGGCGACGGTCTGGCCGTCCGGTTTCACGGTATCCTTGTCCACCAGCGGTTTATGGGCATCGGCATCGTAGGTGACGCCGCCCGACACATCCTTGCCGCAGTAGACACAGTCGTCCTCGGCGCAGGCAACGCACAGCAACGCCGAACAGAACGCCAGAAACACAAGAAACGCTTTCATCCGTTCCTCCCTATCCTCGGTCGCATAAAGAACTTTTTTGGTGACCTTCCGCCAGTCAAGGATAACGAAATGCGTTTTTTTTGCAAGGAAACGGCGGCATCTTTCCTTTGTCGATAAGGACTTTACTTATCGTTCCTTTTATCGTAGCATGGGGCGTGACCGTTATGTTGGAGAGGGCGTCCATGTTGGTCCTTGCGTATCGCTGGTTACTCATCGCGGCGCTTCTGTGGTGCGCCGGCTGCAACCTCGACCCCGACAAGAGTTGGTTCACCGACCGGGAGGCGACGGGGGATAACGACACCGCGGCGACCGACTCCGATGCGCCGGTCGCTCTGTCCGACGACGGCCCGAACGCCCAAGACGACGCGATGTCCGGCACCGACACGGCGGTCCCCGACGACGCACCGATCTCCCTCGGCGTCATCGGCGACATCCAGCAGGGGACGGTCGCGGTCGATTCGCCGGTGTCGTTCGAGGCGGTGGTGACGGCGGTGGAATATGTACTCGACACCGAATACGCCCCGACCGGCATCAAAGGACTGTTCGTCAGTCAGGCCGGCCTCGACACCGCCCTGCCGTGGAGCGGCATCTATGTTTTCATCAAAACGCCCGCCGCGGTCGACGCCTACGCCCGTGGCGATCTGTTGGAGATAAGCGGCACCTACAAGGAGTACTACGGCGCTTCGCAGGTCGAGAACGCGACCATCGGCAAACTCGGTTCCGCCGACCTCCCGGCGCCCGCGCTCATCGCCGACCCGTCGAGCGTCGCGACCCCGTTCGAACTGAGCGGCGACGAATGGCTCCCGACGACCGCCCACGGCGCGGCGGCCGAGCAGTGGGAGAGCGTGCTCATCGAGGTGCACGATGTCGCGGTCACCAACGAGGATCTC
>JAKLFG010000036.1 GCA_022711315.1 bacterium
ATCCGTCATCCTGCTGTGGTACGGGACCCGACAGCCATTTTCCGGCGGTCGAGCCGCCGAGGTAGAGCGATTGGCCGATCGCGACGCCGGCGAACGCCAGATCGTTCTCGGGAGAGCCGTACTGTCAGAGCCAGACCGGCACGCCGTCGGCGCCGAACTTGGCGACGAAGATGTCGGCGTTCCCGTAGGAGCGTTCCCCAAGCGTGCCGAAGGTGTAGCCGATCGCGTACAGCGAACCGGACTCGTCACGCGCGAGGGCGGTCAGGATATCGTCCTGATCGCTTCCGACCTGTTTGACCCATTCGCGCACCCTCTCCTTATCGTAGCGTGCAAGCAACACATCTTTTCCCCCCGTCTTTTCCACCGCTTCGATACCGCCCTCGGTGATGCCTCCAAGCAGGATCCCGTCGCCGTCCAGATGAAGCAGCGCGGTGCCTCTATCTGCGGCGGGACCTCCCTCGATGCGGAGGGAGAGGAATGGCTCGTCGATATCGGGCTTTGTGTCGTCGCTAAGGTCGTCGGGTATCCCGTCGTCGCCGGCGACGGTCGGGCCCATTTCCATGAATACCGGCGCTTCGCAGGCTATGCACAGGGCGGCGATCGCACTAAAAAGTGTAAGAAAAGGAGGCCGCCCCGGTGAACTGAAGGAACGAATAATCGGTGTAATCATCTCTATGCTCGCCGATGTTGGATAGTTTTCGCATGACGCTGCCGGTCACCCGGACCGCGTAGTGTTCGAGGAAGCGGTACTCGATCTCGGGTTGCAGGTGGACGGTATGCTCGATACGCCGCTTCTCCCAGTCGAGGTACCGGAACATGTCGACGCCGAGCCAGTACTGATAGACATACCGGAGCGCGACCGCCGCGGTGACCCGTTCATCGACGAAGGCCCCCTCCACCAGCGCCGTGATGCGCAGGTGCTTGTTGCTGACCCCCAACACATCGCCCGTCCGGTCGGTAAAGCGATCGTATTCCTCGTCGCGCAGCCAGTTCAGGTCCACCCCGACCCCCGTTTTGAGGTAACTGGTGTCGGCCGCCGGGTAGATGTACCACCCGCCTTCGACGCCCCCCGCCGGACCCCGGAAATAGTCGAGCCGCCGGTCGCCGAACGGGTCTATGTCGTGATAGTACCCGAACCGCGCGGAGCCGTACGGGGAGAAATGCTCGTTAAGGTCGTACAGTACGGTGACCCAGCCGAACAGGTCGATGGAAAGTTGCCGCGGCACCGGCCACCGTTCGGCGGCGTGGTGGAGCACCAACGAACAGTCGAGCAGGAGATCTTCGCCGAAAAGATGGGAGAAACTCCCGGCGAGATACTGGTCGAATCGCGAGAGTTCGGGCCGGTCGAGTCCCGATTCCGATAGCAGGGAATAGGCTATCTTCCCTAGGTATTCTTCGCCGATGGAAAGAGAGACATCCCCGTTCAACAAGGCGAAAAAGGCCTCTTTGCGCGGCTGTTCGTCGTCGGAAAGCCGGTCTACGAGGTACAGATATTCGACATTGCTGTTGTATTTCGCGCCGACGGTCACCTGTCCGTTCCACTCGGTCTCGATCCCGTGCGCGACCGAGCAGAGGAGGAGCAAACTAATAAGTGAGTTTCGGATCACGGAAATTCCCTTTTTTCCGTTTATTCTCCATCTCCCGGAGCCGTTCTTTCCGTTTCTTTTCCGGGTCGGCGGCGGGTGTCCCGGCCGCGGGAGATGTCTCTTCCTCCGGGGTCCGGTCGGGCAGGATGACCGGTTCCGGCGGTCGTCGCGGCGCCCGCCGTTCCTCTCGCGGAGATGGCGGAGTATCGTCGAGATCTTTTTCTTCGGGGTTCGCGGCGGGGCGGGCTGTCGGGTCCACGGCCGGTTCCGGGGTGACGGTCGGCGTCGGCATCCTGCAGGGGGCCGTTACGGCGCGCCGGTGGTTTATCGCATCGGTATCGGGGGGTATCGGCACGGCGTCGGTGCTCTCTTCCGGCGGGTCATGCGGCGGGAGGTCGCGGAAAAAGTCCCGTTCCCATCCTTTCTTGTATACGCCCGGCTCGACCGTGATGTCGCTTTTGAGCAGGGCTTCGCTCGCGCAGAGAATTACGGAGAACAAGAGTGCGCTCATGACGGGGAGAGCTCTCATAGGGGCACCCGTCCGTATGCAAGATATGTGACCGTCATCGTTTCGCCGTCGGCATGTAGCTCGACATCGTGCCGGTGTCGGTATCCTTCGAATTCGGCAGTGGTATGTATGGTCCTCGTGCCGGCCCTGCGCATCTCGACCACGAACGGGATCTCGTTCCTGCCCGCCTTAAGGTCTCCTTTCCACTCGTATTCGCGCAGTTCGCGGAACGACAGGTCTTCGGTGTGGAAGACGATGTCTTCGTCCAGCCGTATCTTCACGAAAACCTCGGTGATCGGTCGCTCGGCGGTGTAGGTGAGTCGAATAGTGAGGGGTTCTTTGGCGTTCACGACCGAACGGGAAATCGCGACCGGAGCATCTTCGGTCTGTCGGGGGAACGAAGTAACGGTCCAGTAGCCCAAAAGGAACAGGAAAAGGCAGGCGACGGCACCGAGCAAGGTCCTGACGGGCCAGCCGAGAAAAGAGGCCCGCTCCTCTTCCGGTACCGACCGTTCCTCCACCAGTCTCCGGTGGAGCGCGGCGCGTAGTTCCTCGGGCGGGGCATCGTCTACCGGTCGATGTTCCCGCAAAAGGGACCGGGCCGCGAGGAGTGCTCGATATGAGGTGGCGCAGGCGGCGCAACTGGCCGCGTGTTCTTCGATCATGCGCCGTTCGTCGGAGGTCAAATCCCTCGACAGCAGGTCACCCAAAAGGCCTTTGACCCGTTCACAGTTCTCGTTCGTCATGGTCACCTCGTGCCCGGCCCGGGGCCTACAAAAAAAGATCCTTGTGCTTCATCACCAGTTCAGCGAGTCGCTGTCGCGCACGGAATATCCGCGGCTTGAGCCTGTCCACCGGTATACCGATCAGGCGCGCTGCCTCTTCGAAGGGGAGTTCCTGCAGATCTATCAGGGTCAAGACCTCCTGATCGTCGAGACTCAAAAGAGAAATGAGCGTCCGCAGATGGCGCAACCTGTCATCGAGAATAAGAGATTCTTCGGCCGAAGGGGTTCGGGTATCGCCGACGGCCGAACTTTTTTCCCATGATGTTTCGATCGCCATTCCCTTTCGTTCCCGATACCGCAAGAGGGTGTTCCTGAGTATGCGCCACAGCCAAGAAGAAAAGGAACTTTCACCACGGAAGGAAGCGATGCCGCGATAGGCCTGCAGGAGCGCCTCCTGCAGAAGATCCTGCGCCAAATCGCGTCGGCCACCGGAGAGATTGAGGGCGAATGCATGGAGTTTCGTTTCGTGTGCCCGGATCAAACTCTCAAAGGCGACAATGTCACCGCCGCGCGCCCGCTCGACCATCCCTTTTTCGTCTATACCGTTTTTGTCTTTAGGATCCAATCAGTTATCCGTTTTTCCGTTGAGGAGAGCGCAACACCGTAACCACCAGCGGATAATACCAACTCTGCGTGCTCGTTCAAGTTTTATAAAGGGCTTTCCTTCTTTTCCATCGCGCCGCATCAGAACGCGAGCGCACAGCCGCACCCTTTTTCGTTCCCCGTCTCGTTATCAGGCACGGTCGCTTCGTCATTCGTGCTCGCATCGGTATGGTCGGGTATGTCATCGGTGATCAATGGCGCCTCGTTATCGTCTAACAGGGAGTCGTCGTCATTCGCCAGTTCCGCACCGGTAATGATCGTACGCCGTACTCTCCGCGAGGGGCCGGATGGTTTTTTCGATCGATCCTTCCGGATCCGTCGTGCAACCGAACAAGCATAAAAGCAACAAGCCGAACAGAAGCGGAGAAAAAAACGGCCTGCGTGTACTCATGGGAACACCCTCCGTTCATCCGTGAGAAAAATTCTTTTTTGGTCGGCTCGACGGAGCCAAGGCGGGACCCGGAAAACCCTTTGGGAGGTATCGGCCTTAGATCCCGGGTCCGCCTTATGGAGAGGCTCCGTTGCGGGAAAAAAACGAGCGCGCATACCCCTCTCTTTGTGTATCGTACGGTTAGATACAACAAAGGGCCGAAAAGGTACAAACAAAAAGAAAAAAAGCCTAACTCTTCGGCATATCAGAGGAAATAATATTCTTCATGGGCGGTCTGAGCGGTCAGTCCCGTTTTTCCTGTATCCAGCGGACCAGTTTGACGATGAGCCGGCGCGGGATGAACCGTCCGGCGAGGACGAGGAGGCGGTTGTTGAAGCCGTGGACCGCGAGTATCTCGCCGCGCATGAAGGCGCGGTAGCCGTAGTCGGCGACCTCGGGCGCGGTGGCGACATGACTTTTCTGGAATATCCGCGAATGGTTGAAGTTCGATCGCGCCGCGAACTGCGTGTGGACCGGGCCGGGGCAGAGGCAGGTCATCGTGACGCCGGTGCCGGTCAGTTCCTCGGCGACCGCCTCGGAGAACGAGAGGACGAAGGCCTTGGTGGCGTAATAGACCGCCATGAGCGGGCCGGGCTGGAACGCGGCGACCGAGGCGACCTGCAGGATGCGGCCGCTCCTGCGGGCCACCATCGCGGGGAGGAAGAGCCGCGTGAGCGTGACGAGCGACGCGACATTCACCTGCACCATGTCGTCCATCTTCTGCGCGCTCGACTCATGAAGAAAGCCGTAGTTGCCGAACCCGGCGTTGTTGACGAGATATTCGACGGCGATGCCGCGCTGTTCCACCTCGGCAAAGAGGCGGTGCGCCTCGCCCGGTCTCGCCAGATCGGCGGGGATGACGGTGACGGCAACACCGTACTTGGCGGTCAGGTCGTCCGCCGCCTTTTTCAGCGCCGCTTCGTCGCGCGCCGTGATGATAAGATCTATCCGGTCGGCGGCGAACCGGTCGAGCAGTTCGCGGCCGATGCCGCTCGAAGCGCCGGTGATAAGGGCCACGGTCATGGGTACCTCCGTTGCGTCAGGGTAGCCCGATTATGGTCGAAAACCGATGCATGTCAATCGAACGGCCATTCTTGCTTTTTCATGGCGGAGGCGTCTAATGGGGGGCGGAATGTCAGGGGCAGGGACGATCATGAACGCGACACGCCCGGCGGGTTTCGCCGGCAGTTGGTACGAAGGCGATCCGGCGGCGCTCGGCCGCGCGGTGGACCGGCTGGTCGCCGGCGCGAAGGAGTTGCCGTACGCCGTCCGCGGCGCGGTACTGCCGCACGCGGGGCACGCCTTCTCGGGGCGCGGCATCGCGCCGCTGTTCCGCAACCTGCCGCCCGCCGTCCGGTCGGTCGTCATCCTCGCGCCGAGCCACTATGTCCGCCTGCCGGAGGACCGCATCGGGTACGGCGCCTTCGCCGCGCTCGACACGCCGCTCGGTCCGGTGCCCGGGCTTGCCTCCCCGTTCGCGGGGCGCGCGCCGTTCGTCGCGATGGACCGCGCGGTCGCGGCGGAGCACAGCGCCGAGATGTTCCTGCCGTTCATTCGCCGGGCCCTGCCCGATGCGGCGACGGCGATACTGCTGATCCCGCGCCTCACCGACGCCGAACGGCTCTTTTCGTTCGCCGACGCGATAGCCGGGGCGACCGCGGGGCTCGGCGAGGATACGATCTTCCTCGCGTCGAGCGATTTCACCCATTACGGCGACCGGTTCGGCTATGCGCCGTTCGGGACGCGCGACCTTGACGGCGCGCTCGCGAAGGTGGCGGCGCTCGACCGACGGTACGCCGAACTCATCGCGCAGCACCGGTACGCCGAGGTATTCGAGGCGCGGCGGCGCGACGACCCGACCATCTGCGGGCTCGACCCGGCGCTCGTGCTGTCGCGGCTCATGGATGTGCGCGGCCTGCGCGGAGAGGTCGCCGGCTACTACACCTCGTGCGATATCGCCGGGAAGAGCGCCGATTTCGTCTGTTACGCCACGATACTGTTCCATTGACGAGGGAGGGGACGATGCACATGACGCCGGAACGGGAACGCGACCTGCTGAGACTCGCCCGCGAACGGATAGAGGAAAAGATCTTCGGCAATCCGTCGCCGGCATGGGAGCGGCTCAAGGGGGAGCCGTGGCTCGCCGAAAAGAGCGGGCTGTTCGTCACGCTCAAGAAGGATGGCGACCTGCGCGGCTGCATCGGCGCCATCGTCGGCGAGAGTCCGCTCGGCGAGACGGTGCGCGACATGGCGATACAGTCGGCCTTCTTCGACCCGCGCTTCCCGCCGGTCGAGGCCGACGAACTGCCCGGCATCGCCATCGAGATATCGGTCCTCACGCCGCTTGAGATGGTCGGCTCGTGGCGCGACATCGTCATCGGGCGCGACGGGATGATGCTCTCGTACCGCGGGCGGCAGGCGCTCTTCCTGCCGCAGGTGGCGCCCGAGCAGGGGTGGGACCTCGAGACGACGCTCAGCCACCTCGCCCGCAAGGCGGGGCTCCCCGCCGAGATATGGCGCGAGCCCGATTGCCGCTTCAAGACCTTTCAGGCGATCGTGTTCGGCGAAAAAGAGGCGCACCGGTAGGCCATGAAGATCGTCTGCGACCTCTGCGCGCACCGCTGTGAACTGTCCGACGGCGCGCGGGGCAGGTGCGGCGTCCGCGAGAATCGCGGCGGCGTGGTCGTGACCGTCAACTACGGCAGGGTCATCGCGCTCGCGGTCGATCCCATCGAGAAAAAGCCGCTCTACCATTTCCTTCCCGGCACGGCGACCCTCTCGGTCGCGCTCCACGGGTGCAACTTCACCTGCTCGTTCTGCCAGAACCACGAGATATCGCAAAAAGAGACCTTTTCCGCGACCGCCGGATATCCGCTCCCGCCCGCCGAACTGGCGCGGCAGTGGGAGGCGCGGCCGACCCCGAGCGTCAGTTTCACCTACAGCGAACCGCTCGTCTGGCAGGACTATCTGCTCGACGTGGCGGCGATACTGAGGCCGAAGGGGGCGCGCATCGTGATGGTGACCAACGGGTTCTTCTCCGACGAAGCGCTCGACCGCCTCCTGCCGGTCGTCGACGCCTTCAACATCGATGTCAAGGGGGACGACCGTTTCTACCGCGAGCGGTGCGGTGGCCGTCTCGACCTGGTCCTGCGGGGCATCGAGCGCATAGCCGCCGCGTCCGGCAAGGTGCTCGAGGCGACCACGCTCGTCATCGAGGGGGTCCATACCGCCGATGAGATCGTCGCGCTCGGCAAGCAACTCGCCGAACTCGGCGTGCAGGTGTGGCACCTGTCGGCCTACCACCCCGCCTACCGTCTGTCGCTCCCGGCGACCTCCGAGCGGTTCCTGCTCGATATCTGCGACCGGGTGCGCGCCGAGGTGCTCATCCCCTATGTCTACACCGGCAACATCCGCTCTTCCGAAGGGGACCATACCCGGTGCGCCGCCTGCGACCTGCTCCTCATCACGCGGCGCGGCTTCTCCATCGGCGACAACCTCATACGCGCCGGCTGCTGTCCCTCCTGTCACCGTCCGGTCTATGGTCTTTTTGATGACCCGGAGAGCAAACCGAAGTAGACACTCGTCTCATTTTTCAATCATTATGACCGACATGGATTACACTTTTCTTAAAATTAGAGAATAGGCGGCAATGGTAAAAATAAAAAATAAACCCATATATACAGTAAGTTATAAGATTTTTATCTAAAATCGTTGTTTAAGGACCGCACATTGCTTATATAAAGCGCGCAGTAAGGTTCTTTATCAGTTCGAGTTTCAACAAGGCGTGGCGGTTCTTTCAGGTTCCTGTCAAGTGACCTTCGGGTCGTCTTTTGTCAACACCAACACATTCTTTGGCCGTCCTTAACCGGCGGTCCCGCAACTCGTTTCAAGAAAAGGGAACGGCCACGCATATATCACGGCCCCCGCAAGGGGGCTTTTTTTTATCTTCCGTTGACATCGGCCCGGTGGTGCCGGTATAACTCTCCCATGAAAGTGCGCGGCGTGATATTCGACATGGACGGGACGCTCCTCGACACGATGGAGCGGATCGCGCTCGTCATGAACACGGTGCTTGAGCGGCGCTCTCTGCCCGTCCACGAGATGGTGAAGTATCGCCGCTTCGTCGGCGACGGCATCCGGACGCTCGTCGAGAAGGCGTTGCCGGAAGGACGGCGCGACGAGGTGACCGTGGCGCAGGTCATCGCCGAGGTGAAGGTGCTCTACGACGGCGAACGGCTCAAGGGGACCCCCGCCTATCCCGGCATCCCCGAACTGCTCGAAGAACTCCACCGGCGGCGGCTCCCGAAGGCGATACTTTCGAACAAGGAAGAGAAGTTCACGAGAGCCCACGCCGAGATAGACCTCGCCTCGTTCACCTTCGATCCGATCGTCGGGGCGCGCCCCGACCTGCCGCTCAAGCCGGCCCCCGACGGGGCTTTCCTCATCGCACGGACTTGGGGCATACCGCCCGCCGGGATATTGTTCGTCGGCGACATGCCGGCCGATGTCCTGACGGCGCGGGCCGCCGGGATGCCGTGCGCCGCGGCGCTGTGGGGCTTTTCCGATCGCGAGGATCTCGTCGCGGCGGGGGCGACGGTGTTCATCGAGCATCCGCTGGATGTGGTGGGGTTGCTCTGAAGTCCCGCCCTGTCAAGGGAGGGCAGGGTGGGTTTTCCCCGCGCCAGATGATGCAAAACCCCCTCAATCCCCCTTGACAAGGGGATGTTTAACGAGTTTCCCCACATCGTATTTCTGTTCGGCGATGAGGGCGAGTATCTTTTGGTAGCGTTCGTCGTCCATCGTCGGGGTGCGCGACAATATCCAGAGATAGTCGCGGCTCGGGTGACCGACGACGGCCCACTGATACTCCTCGTCGAGCGAGATGACCCAGTAGGCGGCGCTGAAGGGCCAGAAGAAACGGACGCGCAGTTTGGCCGGTTCGGCCGGGTCATCGACCCACGCGACGCCGGTGCTCTGGCGCAGTTCGTTCGGATCTTCCTCCTCGCGGCAGGTGTTGGTGACCGATATGCGGCCGTCGGGCAGGAGCGCGTATTCGGCGGTGGAGCCGGTACAGCCGCGCTGGAACCGGTGGTCGTAGCGCGCGATCTCGTGCCATTTGCCGATGTAGCGGTTGATGTCGAGTTTCGCCACCGTCTTCAGCGGCGGTAGATCGCCCGACGAGGCACAGCCGAACCCGACCGCGGCGCAGATAAGAGCAAGCAGGGTCTTTTTCCTCATAAGGTAAACTCTCTTTTTCTCAAAACACCGTTCACTCTTTCGTATCGGCACTTTCGTCGGTTATTTTCTTCTTGCGCTGTTCCGACTCGGGTAGTTCCTTGTAGTTGGTCTTTGTCGAAACCTTCTTGCCTGACTTCATTTCCAACTCTTTGCGGGCATTCCCGGCGATCTTGCCTCCCTGCTTGGCCGCCTTACGGTTCTCTTTGAGTCCTTTCGCATCGCGGTTCCGCGCTATCTCGGTGGTCGATGCCTCGCCGAGCATCGTGAAGATGAGTTCGAGGTCGTTCATGTGGTCGCGCAGATTGTCGGGACCGCCGAGCTCCTTGAGACCTTTATATTCGCTCGGTGTCATCCCGAAAGTTGCCTTGCTGATGTCGGCGGTGAGTATGGCGTATTCCACCTGTTCCTTGATGCCGCGCTGTTTCCACTCGTTGGTAAGTTCGTCGCGGACCGCGATGCCGCGCATCCGTTTCTCTATCCACTGGTCGCTGTAGCCTTTCGCTTTGTATATCTCGCGCATCCGGCCAGCGGCGAGTTCGGGGTTCTCTATCTCTTCAAGCCGCTCGTAGCCGACCTTGGCAAGCCACCGCTTGAACGGTTCGGCCTTCGGTGACGGGATCGACTGGATGATGCGCAGGATGCCTTCGGCGTCGGCGCAGTTCAGCCGTTGCGGGCCGCCTTCGGTCGGCACGACAAGGGGGGTGACGATTTGTCCCCACCCTTTGCCCAACTCATCGTCACGAATGCGCAATTTCTTGATGTAGTCGGTCACATTCACGCTTTCGGTCAGTATCTGAACGACATCGGCTACCACAAAGAACCAGCGCTTTTTCTCTTCGTTCCAGACCGACCGGACTTTCTTGTTCTCAAAGAGTTTGATGTTCGACATAGAATTCTCTCCCCCTCACGAGATGACACTCCATCGTTCTAAAAATACCGATCCCTGTCAAGGATTATATGGCGCAAGGATCAATCGCAGCGCAGAAGAAAGCGGTTATGGTTTTTAAGCGCATCGGCGGCCTCCTTGTTTTCTCTACTTTTTTAGTTGCAACCGCCGTTCAAAATAACAATCACAAACAATCCTACTATCATAAAAAAAATGTACGCGACACAAAGAAAAGAGATATCATCAAAACAGAACTGGCATACTGAACGTCTTTTTTGTGTTTCAACAGGCCACAGAACCCTATTAATCTTTTCAGAAAAGAAGTCTTCCCTTAGTTTCTTCTTTTTGTCTCGATACCTTGCCATATCATGTTCATATTTTCGTATTAGGTACGTTGCAAGCATAGCTACAATTACGGAAACAATCATAAGAGCATTAGACATACTGCACATTTTCTCATAGGTATACAGTATGGCGCCTTGCAACAGAAAATAGAGATAAGCAACATACCATTGTTGTTTCTTACAGTATCTGATATCTTCAAGATACTGTGCGTATAGCATCATTGCTTCTTCATGTTCTTCTGGCGTAGGCTCTTTCTGTTCAGTTTGGTTTTCCATTCTCCCCTCCCGGTATATCACCACCCGTTCCAGTGCACCTGTTTCGGGTTCCATTTGTCCTTCGGCTTCTCGGCGCCGGTCGGGACGCCGATCGGGATGAGGGCGAGCGGCACGACATGTGACGGCATCTTGATGAGGGCGCGCACCGGCTCGATGCGGTCCGCGTTCGGGTGGATCGCCGTCCACACCGCGCCGAGCCCGAGCGACTCGACCGCGAGCAGAATGTTCTCTATCGCCGCCGAGCAGTCCATGATCCAGTAGACCGAATCGCGGCCGCCGTTCTGTTTATCGAGGTCGCCCGCGACGAGTATCGCCGCCCCCGCCTTCTCGGCCATCTTCGCGTAGGGGAGCACATCGCTGAGTTTCTTGAGGAGCGCCTTGTCGGTGATGACGATGAATTCCCACGGTCGCTTGTCCACGGCGGTCGGCGCCGCCATACCGGCCTTGACGATGAGTTCCAGTTTCTCCTTGGCGACCGGTTCATCTTTGTAGGCGCGGACGCTCTTGCGGTTCATGATGGTCTTGATGGTGTCGTTCATCGGTTCACCTCCGAAAAGCAGGGTGGTCATCATCAGCGTGACGCACAGCGCGACCATTCTTTTCATCATTCCTCCGGTTTTTTGCACAGTTCTTGTAGTGGTATGCGTGCCTGTTCATGATAGTTCTTCCCGTGTAGTGACGCCACGAAGTCGCGGTTGATGTGGTAGAGTTCGGCGTTCATCTCCTCGATGTCGAGCAGGGTCTCGTCGGAGAATTCGACCGGTCCCTCGCCGGTGAAGTTGAGTTCGCAGAAGGATACCCGCCACTCGGGCGTGTCGCCCTCGTCGTCGAGATAGAGGATCGGCAGGCCGTGGGTGCGGCAGATGAGCGGGCGGTAGCGGTAGATGCGGCAGAGCCCGTCGTGCAGGAACCCGCAGGTGGCGGCGGTGTCGAACGCGATGCCTTCGGGCTTCACGCCGTCGTGTTCCATTTCGCGCAGGATAGCGTGGAACTCCACGGAGAACACCGAGAGATTGACACAGCAGGAGGTGCAGCCGGCGCGGCAGGTGATGTCCGCGCCGTGCAGGGCGGTCAGCCGCGCCGCTTCGGAGTCGATGCGGTCGCGCAGTTCAAGATAGCGTGCGACGGGATCCATGCGAAGCGATTCCTCGTTGTTCGGCGCATTTTACCGAAGCGGTACGGGAAGTCAATGCGGAAGGACGCTACGGGAGCGTCATCGGGACCACTTCGAAGAGCGCCTCGCTCGAAAAGCCCGATTCGGTCTCGGTCACCGTCAGCGTGACCTCTCCTTCCTCGACGAAATAGAAGTTCGCGGGCCCGACGAGCCACCATTCGGAATCATCCTCGTACGGCGTGCTGTCGACATTCCTCCCCGGCACCACCATCGTATCGTCGTCGAAAGTATAGGAGCAATCGAAGTTGGCGAGCAGTCGTTTCCCCGCACCGTCCAGCGGCACCGGCACGAAGATGACCTGCGTCCCCTTCTCGACGACGAAGCGGTCCTCTTCCGGCTCTATCTGGTCGAATACCGCCTCCCATGGCCCGCGCCCCTTGACGATCGGCTCTATGTCAGCCATCTCCTTGAAGGTGAGCGTGACCGAATCGATGAGCGTCGAGCCGTCATGTTCCCCTTCGAAGGCCTTTACCGTCACCGTGCCTGCTTTGGTCGCCTTGATCGAGAAACCGGGGATGCAGGCGGTGTCATAGTGGTCGGGACAGGTGTCGCTCGTCACCGTGAAACCGGCGGCATCGACGAAGTAGTGGGTGAGCGAATAGTTGATGGTCTGCCGGTATTCCTTGATGCGGACGCTGATGTGGTGGGTGACGCCGGTCGCGAACGAGGCGTCGGTCAAGGAGACCGTGCCCATTTCGTAGTCGGAGTAAAAGGAAAAGACCAGATTTCCCAGATCGCCCGCCGTGCTGGTGGAATCGCCGCCGCATGCCACGATCAGGGCGAAAAGCGCCGCGAAAAGCGGCCGTGTCATCGTTCCCATGGTTCCCTCCTTGATGCTCAGAATATCAACGAACACCCGCAGCCGGTCTCCTTTTTCGTGTCGGTGTCGGGAATGGTGTCCTCATCGGGATCCTCGGTCATGTCGGCGTCGGGAGAAGCGTCATCATAGTACGAAGCATCGGGCTCGTTACCATAATAATAGTCCGTGTCGTTGCCTTCATCGTCGTCGTTCACGGTCTCATCGTCGTCATTATCGACGATGTCCCCAATGCAATCTTCCATCGATAGTTCGGGGCACAGCGGCGATGCGCCGCACTGTCCCTTGCGGAGATTCAAGGGGAAATTCTTGTTGGTGTGGTACCACAAGGACTCGTCGCTTCCCTCTTCTTTGATCGTGGCGATATTATGGATGATCACATTTTTGGGCAGTCCCCATTGGGGAACGACCTTGAATCGGATAAGGCGCGAATCTGGGCAGGACCAAGAAGCCTTGTTGCAGTACTCCATGATATCGGCGACCTTATATCCCTCTCCGGAGAGAGGGAAGGCATCGTTCCCCTCGCCCTGTTTATCGGGGATGGGTACCCAGAGCATCTCATCGGCCCGGTCGGTCATCTCGGTCGAACCGGGCACATACTCGAGTGCGTCGTCGAGTTCGTCGACCACGATGACATTCTGGGCGAAGTTGTTCCCCCAATTCTCAACCTTTATGAAAAAATACATGGGCTGTCCTTCGCACCATGCATCGTCCGGGTCGTCAATATTCCGGCAGGAACAGTGGTGTTTCTCGCGGTCGTAGGGCCAGTCGATCGCTTCGGGCGGTATGTCGAAATTCGCGGACTGCGTATCGGCCGCCACGACGACGAGATTCGCCAATATCGCGTCCTGATTGGCCGAGAGGGTCAGGTCGAATGCGGTGCTGTAGAAGTAAAAATGTTCTTGCAGGTTCACGTCGTCCTCGGTCGAAAGGCGAAAGGTATCGACATCGATGCCGGGGAACGCGCCGCCGACACCGCCCGTCACGCAGGTCGGCTCGTTCTTGTCGGCGTCCCACGCGAAGACAGAGGAATCGGAATTGAATACCTCGTAGGCCATGTTCTTGTAAGGGTTGCATGTATTGGAAGGGATATAGACCGATGTCGCGTTCTCCCCTTTGACATAGATCATTTCGGGAGGCAGGGTCTGATTCGCGGACATTCGGTCCCCCTCGGCGGTCACGGTGCTGACGGTGACCGTGGGGTATTGGGGGAACAGAAGCCCGCTCACCGGAACGACCATCGTTTCGCCCCGCAGGAAGGAAAACCCCCGGTAGAGCAGGATATCGTGTCCGCGGACCACCCCCGATCGATAGATGAGCACTATCGCCCAGTTCGAGACCATCATACCGCTGCATTTGTACCGATCGTCCTCGGTGCAGTCGAGTCCGCTCACCGTGTAGGTGCCGGTGATCGCGACGCCATCGGACAGGGGCTCGGCCGCGCCGCGATTGTCCAGTTGTATCTTCTCGAAAAGATCGGTGATGTCGGTGCGGTAAGTGAAGAAGGCGACCTCGCCGCTCTCTGCCGTGCCGGGGTCGGCCCCGGTGCAGCCCGTAACGGTGCCTGTGGTGAATCGTATGCTCTCGAACTGGAAAGGATCGAGGGTGTCGTCAAGCATCGCGGGCATATCTCCGGCAAGGACATCCTCGTGAAGATCGTAACCGTCGTCGCGGGAGAAGTCGAGGCGGACCGCGTTGTCGGTCGGGTCGCCGAACTTCGCCGGATCGACCGCCCCCATCCAGATGAGATAGGCTCTTTCAACGGTCGCATCCGACGGGACGAGCGCCGGGTCCAGCACGAAGGAACTTTCAAGGATACAGGTGTCGGCCTGCCGATCCTCCCCTTCGCCGAACAGCGTCACCTGATCGTCGATAAGAGAGTTGAACAGGATGACATGCCCGTAGCCGGCCTGATCCCACCTCTCGTAGGGCTCGCTGTCGAAGGGTGTTCCTTCGTAGGCGGCGAGCGATGCCGCCCCCCAAAGCACCGCGAAGAAAAGAAAAAGCGTCATCGTTCTCATGATCCCTCCTTGTTCTTGGAGCCCTGACCGATCATAGGAAAAAACAAAGAAAAAGTCCAGCAGGAAATAGCACTTGACCTTTTTCTTTTAGTCGGATACACTCCCCCTAAAGAGCGAAGAGGATCCCTTACTAACACATGGCCCGTTCGGTACTACTCATCAACCAGCATTATCATCCCGACTTCGCCGCGACCGGTCAACTGCTCAAGGACCTCGCCGAAGACCTTGCGGCGAACGGTTTCGTCGTGACGGTCCTCACCGGCCCGCCGCTCTATTCGAAAGAGCCGGTCCCGTCCCGCGAGATGCGCGCCGGGGTGCGCATCGTCCGGATGCACTCGCTCGCCCTGCGTAGCATGCGACTGCCCGCGAAGTTCCTCAACTGGACCTCGTTCTATGTGATGGTCTTCTTCTACGGGCTCCTCCTGCGGCGTCACGACATCGTGATGGCGCTTACCACCCCGCCCTACATCGGACTGGTCGGCTGGTTCATCGCGGTGGTGAAGCGGGCGAAGTTCGTCCTCAATGTGCAGGACCTCTACCCCGAAGTGCTCGGCGCGGCGAAGGTCAAGGCGTCGTTCCTCGCGCCGCTCTTCATCCCGTTCTCGAAACTGCTCTACCGCTTGTCGGACAAGATCGTGGTCATCGGCGATGTGATGGCCGACCGGATACTTTCCAAGAACCCCGGCCTGCACGAAAGCCGCATCACGACGATAGAGAACTGGGCGAACGGGGCCGAGATAACGATGGTGGACCCGGCGGAGAACCGATACAAGGTGAAATGGGGCGTCACCGACGAGTTCGTGATACTCTATTCGGGCAACATGGGGCGGGCGCACAATTTCACGGTGCTTCACGAACTCATGCGGCGGTACCGCGAGGAGCCGAAGGTGCTGTTCCTTTTCATCGGCGGCGGGCCGAAAGAGCGCAACATCCGGTTCTTCTGCCGCACCAACGACATCAGGAATGTGCAGTTCCACGGCTATGTGCCGCGCGCCGATCTCGCCCACACCTATTCGCTCGGCGATCTCGCCGTCATCACGATGGAGGAGGGGACCGAGGGGCTCGTGGTACCGTCGAAATTCTACGCCTACGCGGCGGCCGGACTGCCGGTGCTCTGTCTTTCGGCGCAGGAGACCGATCTGCGCCGCCACATCCGCGAGCCATGGGGCCGCATCACGCGCGACGCCGACGATGCGTTCCGGTTCATCGAGGAGATACGACAGAGCGACTACAAGCACCACGACGACATCCGCCGCTATTTCGAGGAGCATCTCGACCGTCCGCTCAGGACGGCGCGGTACCGCGACCTGTTCGCGGGGTTGTAAAAATATCTTCCTGAATTATCCCGGTCGTTTTTCTATGACGGTCGGCTCTTCGCTGTCATCGTCGAGCGGGGCGGGCGCTCCGCCGAAAAGCGGGCTGACGAGCGTCTTTTCGTCGGGATCCTGTTCGCCGTCGTCCGCGAGTGGCGGTGGCGGCGGCGGCGGTGGCGGCGGCGGCGTGTCGGCCCCGGTCAGGGCCTCGAACCGGCCCGGCAGATCGCGCAGGACCCGCAGGATCTCCTGCCGCGCGCCGTGTTCGACCGAGGGGTGATTGAGGAGCGTCCGCAGGGTGCGGACATGCCGCTGGTCCCGTTCGCCGAGCCGGGCGAGTAGCACGACGAATATCTTTTTGGTCTCTATCCGTTTGGCGTCGTTGTGCGGGTTGTTCTCGGTCATCATCGCGACCGCGCGCTCGGTGAGCGCCGCATCGTCGCAGAAGAGCGCGAGGTTGGAGAGGAGCACCTTCTGTTCCTGCGGTATCCGGTGAAAATCGTAGAAATGCGACGCCACGGCGCGTCCGAGGAAGAAGGCGAGCGTCGGGACATGGTCGCGGAGCAGATAAGGGCGCCGCTCGAGGATGGTGCGCAGGATCGACAGCACGACGCTCCGTTGTTCGTCGCGCGAAAGGAGGAGAAGCGGCAGGAGGAACTCGACGGTCGGATGTATCTTCAGCGCGCCGAGGATCTTGTCGATCATCGCGGGGGCGGTGGTCGGCGACAGCAGGAGCGACACCCACTTGTCGAGATGGGCCGGGGCGATAGGCGCGGCGGTCCGGAGCGCGGCGAGGTAGAAGGCGAGGAAATGGATGTTCGAGAACTGTACGAAATGGCGGACATTCTCGTCGGCGATGCCGTAAAGGACCTTCTGCATGTTCGGTGATATGCGCAGGGAATAGATCCGTTGCTGTTCGAACAGGTGCCCCAGAAGTTCGAGGAACTGCTGGCGGTCCTCGCCGAGCGTCTCGCAGAACAGGAAATCGAGTTCGGGCGAATGGTAGGTCAGCGTCGCGATGAACAGGTCGCGGATGCGCCGCAGGAGCGCCGCCCGGAACGCCGGATAGATATCGTGAGCGTTGCCGTCCTCCGGGCGCGGGCATTTTTTCAGGAACGCGTGGAGCGAGGCAAGGTCGAAGAACCGGTTGCCGAACACGAGCGTGGCGACCAGCCGCTCGCACACCGCGTCATCGCGGGCCGGTTCGGCGGGGCCGGTCGCGAGTTCAGACAGGACCGCGCGGAACAGATCGAGCCGCTGGGAGAGGAATTCGGCCTGAGGGAACGGCTCCTCCCCGGTCGCGAGATGCAGGAACCGTTCGATATCGGCGGGGTTGACCGGTTTAGGCATCGGTCGTCCCGGAGAAGACGAACCGCGCGTCGCCGCGCAGGATGATGTGGCCGCGCCCGTCGCGTCGGTAGCGGATCGACCCGCCGGGGAACCGGAGCGTCCATTCGTCGCCGGTGGCGACGAGCCCGTCGTGGTGGAGCGCGGCGACGACCGCGCCGCCGCCGGTGCCGCAGGCGCGGGTGAAGCCCGCCCCGCGCTCGTTGACGATGAGGTCGACGGTGCGCGCGCGCTCGTCGAGACCGGTCAACACCTCGACATTGATGTCGCCCCCGAACTTTTCCTGCAGACGGCTGGCGGTGTCGCGCGCCGCGTCGGCGCCGGGGCCGCCGCGCACGACGAGGTGGCGGTTGCCGATGTCGACGATGGTCCCGTCGGGAGAGGGTGTCGCCGTGGCGATGCCGAGGTCCAGCGTGACGCTCCAATCGCCGTTGTCGCGCGACACGAGGCAGTCGATCGTGCCGGCGCCGGTCAGGACCCGCAGGGAGTTCTTCGCCACCCCGCGCTGTTCGATGAGATAGCGGCAGAAACAGCGCAGGCCGTTGCCGCACATCGTGGCGACGGTGCCGTCGGCGTTGATTATGACCATCTCGGCGTCGGCGTCGGGGGCCGGGCGGTGGAGAAGTATGCCGTCGGCGCCTATGCCGGTGCGGCGGTCGCACAGGGCCGGAGCCTGCGCGGGGATCACCGCCGGGTCGTCGGTGATGATGAAGTCGTTGCCGGCGGCGTGGTATTTATGGAACAGCATCAGGCTTTCTTCGCGAACACGATGAATTTGGACCCGAAGAAGTTCACCACGGTCCCCGCGACGATGCCGCAGAGGTTGGCGAGGTTCATGGTGAGTTGCGAGACGCCGAACAGCACGAGCACCCCCTTGTAGGCGATGAAGCGCGGTATCAGCGAGGTGAGGCTGACGAGCAGGAAGACGACAAGCCCCTTGCCCGTCGGTCGGGTCTCGCTCGTCTGCGCCTTGAAGGTCCAGTAGTGGTTGATGAGATAGTTCTGCACGACCGCGAGCAGGTAGCCGACGACCCAGACGAAGTTGACGAGCACGCTCGCCGGATCGACGACGGTGCTCAGGAGAAAAAAGATGGTCTGATCGGTGACGAGTCCGAGCCCGCCGACCACGCAGAACTTTATGAACTGGGGGGAGAGGAGCGAGGAGAGGTGTTTCAGCACGGTCAACTCTCGACGCGGTTGCGACCGTTCTCTTTGGCCTTGTACAGCAGTTTGTCGGCGAGCGCGACGAGATCGTCGGGCTTTTCCATCGCCGGGTCGAACGCGGCGATGCCGATGCTGATGGTCACCGTGACCTCGCGTCCGTTGTCGTCGAGTTTGATGTTCGATACCGCCATCCGTATCCGTTCGGCGGTCAGGTGGGCCGACGACATCGGCGTTTCGGGCAGGATCACGCAGAACTCCTCCCCGCCGAACCGCGCGATGAAGTCGGCGGTGCGGAAATAGTTCTTGAGCACCTCGGCGACCATCACGAGCACGCGGTCGCCGACGAGGTGACCGTAGGTGTCGTTGATGTTCTTGAAATGGTCGAGATCCATCATCATGAGCGACAATTGGCGGCTGTAGCGCTTGCACCGCTGGAACTCGTTGTCGAGCGTTTCGAGCAGGTTCTTCTTGTTGTAGAGTCCGGTGAGCCCGTCGCGGATGGTGTATTGGTACAGTTGGTCGAGATAGTCGGCCTCCATGTCGTCGGACCAGATGAACTTGAATATGGTGGTGCCGACCTTGATGCGGTCGCCGTTCTTGAGGACGGCCGGCTCGGTCAGCCGGACATCGTTCAGATAGGTGCCGTTGGTGCTCTTGAGGTCGGTGACCACGAAATCCTTCTGCTGTCTGGTTATCCGCAGGTGACGCCGCGAGGAACTCGGGTCCTCGAGCGGGAGATCGCAATCCTCGGCGCGGCCGACGACGATGCCGTCCTTCTCGATGTCGCGCCGCTTGCCGATGTTGCGCCCGTAGATCTCGAGCAGGATGTAGCGGTCCTTGCGAAAGTCGAGTTCGGTGTTGTCCTGAATGTTCAGGACCTGCGTCGAAGAGTCGCGGTCGAGTTTATCGTTTCCCATGCCACCTCTTGAACAGGAGCGAGACCCATTCCCCGCGGACGCCGGAGGACAACAGGCGGAAACCGGCGGTATCCAGCCGCGGGAGGAGATCGTCCCGTTCGGTGAGCAGAATACCCGATAGCAAAAGATAACTCAAGGTTTTTTTCCGTAATTCCCCGGAAAGCTCCCGCAGTGTTCCCGATATGATGTTGGCGACCACGATGTCGTACGGTCGCCGGAAGCGGGAAAGGGGCGTGAGCGACAGCCGCACCCTGCCGGCAAGACCGTTGCGCGCGAGGTTCTCGGCGGCGTTCTCGACCGCGTCGGGGTCGTTGTCTATCGCGGTGACCGCAAGGTCGGGGCGCATCTTCTTCGCGGCGATGGCGAGTATCCCCGAGCCGGTGCCGACATCGAGCAAACTCTTCAGCGACCGGTCGGCGAGCAGGTCGCGGAGCGTCTCGGCGACGAGGAGCGTCGTTTCGTGGCGGCCGGTGCCGAAGCCGCGGCCGGGATTGATGATGAGATCGCCCTGTCCCTTAAGCCACGGCGGCACGACGGTGAACCCGGCGAACGGGGTCGGCCGGAAATAGTCGCGCCATTTCTCCTCCCAGTCCCCCTCGCTGATGAGGGCGAGGTCGAGTCCTTTGAGGAGCCGCGCCGTCGCGTCGCTCTTCTCGAAATAGAGCATCTGCCTGCCGTCGATCTCGGCGCTTCCGAGGAATCCCGGTATCCGGTAGTAGCGATCGAGCGGATGATCGAGCGGGACGGCGGCTTGGTACCAACAACTATTCTTTTTCATTATCCCCTCCCGACACGAGCCAGATCCCGTTGGTGAGATACGCGGCGGCGCAGGCGGCCATCCGTTCGACCGAGAGCGTGGCGACGATGGACGGCAGGGCGAGATAGTGGTCGCGCGGCAGGCCGAGCGCCCCTTCGAGCGCGAGATTGAGCGCATGGAAATCGTTCCGGGTGATCGACCGGGCGTGGTCGAAGGCGAGCGTATTCTTGGCCTCCGCGAAAAGGTCGGGCGCCAGCGCGCCGGTCCTGAGCGGGGCGAGCGCCGCCGCCATCCGGTCCATCACGCGATCGCGGTGCGCCGGAGAGGTGATGGCGTACAGGGCGAAAAGACCTTCGCGCAGGCCGCCCATCGACCAGATGTCGAGATGATAGACGAGTCCCTGCTCCTCGCGGAGCGCCTGAAAGTAGGGCGACCGCTGGCCGGTGAGCAGTTGCTCGATGAGCCGCATCGTCTCGAATTCGGCGTCGTGGATGCCGGGGGCGCGGAACAACCGGACGATGTGTATCTGGTCCTTTTCGGGGACCGTCACCGTCTCGACGCGGTCGTCGAGCGTCACCGTCGCCGGGCGGCGGTCGCCGGGCGCATCGGTGCGATGGCGCGGGAGCGCGGCGGCGATATCCTCCACGAACGAACGGTCGGCCGCGCCGCTCACTCCGAGGCCCCACCGGCCCGAGGCGAAGCAGAGCCGCCGGGTCGCGCGCAGGTCGGCGAGCGTGAGCGGGGCGACGCTCTCCACAGTCCCTTCGAGCGGGTCGGCGTAGGCGGTCCCGGCGAACATCACCCGGCGGGCATGGTCGCGCAGGAGCGATTCGGGCGATTCCCTCTTGAGCGACAGGTTGGCGAGCGTGTGGGCCTTTTCCTGCGCCAGATCCTCGGCGTGGAGCCGGTTCCGGAGCACCCGGGCGAAGATGTCGGCCGCCTCGCGCAACGATGCGTCGCGCACCTTGAGCCGGATACCGCTCGTGTTGTTGCCGACGATCGGGTCGAGTATGATGCCGTGGCGGTCGAGGAACTCGTCGGTCCCGGTGCGGTCCAGCCCTTCGGCCGACGCGGTGAGCGTTTCCCAGAAGAGGCGGAGCGAACCCGGCTTGTCGGGCAGGCCGCCGCCCGCGCCCCCCTGCTTAAGGGCATAGAGCGACACGAACGGGGCCCGGTCGCTCTCCCGGAAGCGGACGATCGCCTGTGGACGCTCTTTCACGCCCGGATCGGGGCGCGCCGCCTTCACGGCGGTCGGTCGCGGTCCGTCGCTGAACGGGGATCGGCGCCCGGCGGGTAGCGCTGCTCCGGCGACCGCGCGGTCCCACGAAAGGTAGGTCTCCTTGAAGGCGCGCAGTTCGCTCGCCGAAAGGTGAAGCAGGTGCCAGAAGTGATCCCGTTCGAGCCGCGCGGGGTCGCCGTACAGCGCCTGACCGCGCGCCATCGTCTCGGCGGTCGCGCCGACCCCCTCGGCGGCGTAACTTTCGTCGCTCAATATGGTCTCCCGGGCCTTCGCCACCTCTTCTCGGGTTATCTCGACCCGGTCCCACTCGCGCATCCAGCGGGAGACCCGCGCCGGTTCACGCGACGGGTCGCAGGCAAGGCTGTGGAGGAACGAGAGTGCGTCGAAGCCGTTCAGCAGGTGCACCGTCATATTGTCGAAGGTGCCGTGCTCGTAGACCAGTTCGTGGTAGAACCGGCTTCCCTCCATGCCGTGCACGATGAGATGGATGAGCCGCGCCGCGGCGAGCGTTTCGCCGCTCTCGGGCGGGAGCCGCCAGCCGGCCATGAAGTAAGCCTTCTTCTGGCGGTGCGACAG
Organism: bacterium; assembly: GCA_022711315.1. Classification (GTDB taxonomy): domain Bacteria; phylum UBP6; class UBA1177; order UBA1177; family JAKLFG01; genus JAKLFG01. Next base: position 21,983 of record JAKLFG010000036.1, read on the forward strand.
CGTGAAGCGTCGCGCCGTCTCCCACGGGGTGAGGATGACGGGCGGCGCGGCGTCGCGCCACGGCAGAGAGAAAGCGGGCGTGCCGCGGTAACCGCCCGCGACGACGACGAACGGCCGCACCGAAAGTTTTTCGCGCAGGAACCGTTCGAGCGTCTTCTCCGTCGCGGCGCGCAGGGTATCCTCCTCGCCGACGATCTCGCGGCCGTACGGGTGGCCGGGGTAGAGGTTGCGCATCGTCGCGTTGAACAGGTTCTCGGTCGGCTCGTCGCGGTACATCCGCAACTCCTCGATGACGACCGAACGCTCCTCGTCGAGGTCCTTCCGCGCTATCGCGGTGAGCGGCGTCGAGAGCACCGCCGAAAGGTGGGCGAGCACGCGATCGACATCCTCGACGCGGACCGTCGCCTCGACCGCGACGGCGTCCTGCGAGGTGAAGGCGTTGCTACTGCCGCCGAGCGACTCGACGAACTCGGCGATGGTGGCTCCCGCGTGGCGCGGCTTGAAGAGCAGGTGCTCGACCAGATGCGCCCAGCCCAGTTCCTCAGGCGCTTCGACCGAACTGCCCCCGCGGAACCAGACCAGTATCTTGGCGTAGGGGAGGTCGCGGTAGCGGGTCAGCACCGGCAGGGGAGCACTCTGTGTCACAGCGACCTCCGCACCGCATCGCTCATACGGTCGAGTTCTTTTTTAAGGGCGGCCATGTCGACCGTCAGAATTTTTCCCTCCGTGACCGTTTGGCGACCGTTCACCCAGACCGCCGCGACCGCCGAGGGTGAGAAGGCGTAGAGGAGCGCGGCGGCGGGGTCGTGGACCGGTGCGATGCCGACGGTATCAAGATGCACCTGCACGATATCGGCGGCGCCCCCCTCGACAAGACGGCCGAACGAGCGGCCGAGCGCGCGGCCGGGGCTCGCGGTCACCATCTTCAGCACATCGAGCGCCGGAAGTACCGTCGGGTCATGCGCGATGCCTTTCTGCACCTTCGCCGCGAGTTGCGCCTCTTTCAGCACATCGAGATTGTTGTTGCTCGCCGAGCCGTCGGTGGCGACCGCGACATTGACGCCGCGCCGCACCATTTCGGCGACCGGCGCGATGCCGCTCCCGAGTTTCAGATTGCTCGACGGGCAGTGGGCGACCGTCACGCCGCGTCTCGCCATGAGGTCCATTTCCTTCCCGTCCACCCAGACGCAGTGCGCCGCGATGAAGCGGTCCGACAGGAGCCCTAACTCGTCGAACCGTTCGAACTCGCGTTCCCCGTGCTGTTTCCGGTAGGCCTCCTGTTCGTGGCGCGTTTCGGCCATGTGGATGTGGAGCGGGATGCGGTATTTCTTGGATATCTCGGCAAGCGTCAGCAGATATTTCTCGTCGGTGAGATAGGGCGAATGGGGGGCACAGCAGGGGAAGACCCACGGGTCGTCCTTGTATCTCTCGGCGAGTTGCGCTGTGTAGGCGATCGTCTCGTCGGGCCCCATCCCGTTGGGGGCCGGGAAGTTGATGACCCCTTCGCCGATGGCTGCTTTGATGCCGATCTCCTTGGCGGCGGCGGCGATGTCCTCCTCAAAAAAGTACATGTCGGCAAAGGCGGTAACGCCGCTGAGGAGCATCTCGGCCATGCCCCACTGACCGGCGATGCGGCACATCTCGCGCGAGATGAACTTCGCCTCCAGCGGGAATATCCTTTTTTCGAGCCAATCTTTCAGCGGCAGGTCCTCGGCCACCCCTTTGAAGAGCGTCATCGGGACATGGGTGTGGAAGTTCACCATGCCGGGCATGATGAGCACCGCTTCGCCCGTCGCGGTCGGTGTTCCGCCGTCCGGTATCTCGCCGCCGCGAACGATACGGGCGATCCTCGCACCGTCGGTCGTCAGCGACCCGCGGAAGAACTCGGCGCCGTCGAATATCGTCACATTTTTGAAGTAGAGCCGCTGATCCATGAGTTTCTCCTAACTAACAACTCACCCCGTCGCTTCACGCCACCCCTCTCTTGCCAAGAGAGGGGCCGGGGGTGAGTTTTGCCGATTATAGCGGATGCGCGGACAAGTCAACAGAAAGTCACGCGAGCGGTAATTCCTTCGCCGCGACGCCGGTCAGCCGGTCGTGCAGTTCGATGATCTTCCGTATCTCGGGATCGGCGGGCCGGTGCCACCCCTCGTTCACGATGTCGCAACAGCGGTAGCGGGCGCTCTTCTCCAGATATTCGTCGAGCCAGTGCCGGTACTTGCCGCCCTCGCGGTTGTTGAGGAACGGGAAGGCGGCGGGCGGCCGGTCGAGCCCGATGCGCCACGGCTTGGCGGTCAGCCGGGCGCGGAAGCACGACTGGTTCTTCGTGAGTTTCACATACAGCGGGTCGGAGCCGAGTGATTCGAGCACCCGTATCGTCGCGGTGTCCTTCGGGTCGTAGGTGCGACCGGTGAACAGGAGCCGCATCCCGGCGAAGGTGCGGTAGAGCCGGAAGGGGTGGTCGCGGTTCTTCTCGCCCCACGATGAGACGCGGGCGATCTCTTCCCGCCGCTGGGTCTCGGCGAGTTCCTTTTTCTTCCCCGGGTTGAACATGAGCGCGATCGCCTTGAAGAAGCCCCCGGCGGAGAACGGCTTGAAATCGACATCGGCGAACAGCACCTTTTCGGTGTTGAGGACCGCCGCGCCGTAACGGTTGCGCGATATGACGGCGACCGGCCTGCCGTCGTGGGTGACCGTTTCGAGTATCTGCTCGCGGATGGGGAGCGTCGAGTAGTCGTATTCGCCCAGTTTCTTGCCCGACATGACGAGGTCGAACACCTTCTTGGCCCGCTTCTGGGCGTTCTCGAGCGCCTCGGTCGCCGAGCGGTCCGACCAGCCGTTCACGATGACCGAACCCTTATCCTCGCGGTGCTCGTACTTCGCCCAGAAAGGCGGGATGTTTATCGGCATGGGAACCTCCCTTGGTTCAATGATCATTCCCCGAAACCTCTTGATTTTACTTTTGTGTCTCTTCGAAGCAAGATATTTCTTTTTGAAAATTCTTTACCGGTGCCTTGACTTCCCGAAACCCGCCCCTATAAAGTTGTTTGCTGGTAGCAACACGGAGGCGCCGCATGGAAAATCTGACCAAAGAGACCTTCAAGCAGAAGGTGTTCGACTACGAGAAGAACAAGGAATGGAAATTCGCGGGCGAGCGGCCCGCCATCGTCGACTTTTACGCCGACTGGTGCGGTCCCTGCAAGGCGGTCGCCCCGGTGCTCGCCGAACTCGCCGTCCAGTACGACGGTAAGGTGGACATCTACAAGGTGAACACCGATCAGGAGCAGGAACTGGCGCAGGTCTTCGGCATCCGCTCCATCCCCTCGATCCTGTTCATCCCGATGAGCGACAAGCCCCAGATGGCGATGGGGGCGCTTCCCAAGGCGGCCTTCGTGAACACCATCGAGGATCTGTTGCTGAAGAAGTAGGTACCATGCGGAGGACGGCGTACCTGCCGGCGAATAACCGCTCCCGGAACGAAGCGTCGTCAAAAAGGTCCTTGCCGTTGAACAGAAAACGGCAATCGCCTCGCGGAGAGAGGAAAAGAGCGATGGAATAGACGCCTTCGACGAAACGGAACGGCACGAGGTCCCATTGCAGTTCACAGTTCATCTCGCCGTCGTTACGCAAGGCCTCGCTCCGGGGAAGGAGGATCACCGTCTTCGCGGCATGACGATAGGTCAGGCGATACCGGTAGCGGTCACCGAGTGACAGATCATAAGTGCGGGGAGCGGAGAAATACCAGAGGAAAAGAGCGACGATGACGACCGTCGCCGAAAGGACCGCTATCAGTTTCTTTCGTCTGGTGCTCATTTCGGCAGGGTTATTCGATTTGGCATTTCTCGGGATCTTGGGAAGATTTGGTTGTTTCTGAAAAATGGAGATTGGGGTTTCTCTTCTCGATTTCTTCAAGTTGAGAAACATCAATACAGTTTCTGCTGAGCCAAAGCATTGTTAGGGAAGATACCGGATAAAGAGGAGAAATGTCCCCAACATAGTTATCGTCGATTATTAGCGAGCCCAACGCTGTCAACCCCGACAACGGTTCCAAGTCTTTTATCTTGTTGTTACTGAGTTTCAGGAACTCCAATTTCGTCAAGGTGCGGAGCGGCTCCAGCGATTCGATCTCGTTGTCGACGATAGCAAGATCGTCAATATTTGGCATGTTTTCGATACCCTTCAGTCCCGAAACCCCCCCCCCCCCCCACAACACACCCCAATATCTCTTTTTTTT
>JAKLFG010000037.1 GCA_022711315.1 bacterium
ATGTCATGCAGAACCTCTGGAAGGCGCTCTACGGCCTGACCGAGAAACACCCCTACATCGTGCTGACGATCCTGTCGTCGTGCATTTTCTTCCCGCTTCTGGGCAGTTACCCCCTGCTCGGCCAGTGGGAGACGCACTACGGCCGCGTCGCCATGGAGATGGTCGCCAACAAGAACGGCATCTGGGATTGGTTCCTCGATCCTATATACCTCGGCCAGTACAACTTCTGGAGCAAACCGATACTCTGCTTCTGGATGGTCATCCCTTTCTACGCCATACTCGGGCCGACCGAATGGGCGACCCGTCTGCCGTTCGCCATCAACGGCGTCGCGGGCATTCTGCTCCTGTACTGGACGGTGAAACGCTTCTTCCACGGCGATCACACCCGCGCCTTCGTATCGAGTCTCATCCTGATACTTACCCCCTTCTACTATCTTATCACCAAACAGTTCATGTGGGATATCACCACCGTCACGCTCCTGTACGGCGGCATGATGCTGCTCTACCTCGGCATGCGCGACGATGACAAGAAGCTGGTCCGCATCGCCTATGTGCTCTTCGGACTCGCGATGCTCGCCAAGGGACTGTTGGCCATCGTTATCCCGGGCGGGGTCTTTTTTATCTGGATGATCGCCGACACCGACTACGGCGTACTCGCCGAAAAAGGGGGCATCAAAAAGATGTTCCTCCAATATATCGCTTTCCTGAAAAGGTCGCGCATTCTTGAGGGGATCGCTCTGTTCCTCCTCGTTTCGGCGTGGTGGTATATCTACATGAGCGTCAAGCACGGCATGCCGTTCCTCAAGGAATTCTTCATCGAGAACCACTTCGGCCGCATGGAGGGGCTCATCGACAAACCGGACGGTCCGTTCGAGTTCTACATCTGGCAGATCGCGATAGGGGCCTTCCCGTGGTTCGGCCTGTTCATCCCGGCGCTCATCTTCGCCGGAAACAACAAGGAGCACAAGCGCGAAGAAGGTTTCATCATCATGGCCTTCTTCTTCATCTTCCTGTTTTTCACCCTCTCGGCGACCAAGTTCCCGCACTACATATTCCCGGCGATGCCCTTCTTCGCCATCATCGTGGCACTCCCCTTCATCGAGTTCTTCCGCGGCCGCCACAGTGCGCTTTACCCGCTGACGGCGGTGCTCGCCGCGCTCATCATCGGAGTGACCGGCAAGGATCTCGGCACCGGCATCAACTACCGCGAACTGCTTTACATCATAACGACCCACCGGATACAGGACTGGTTCGGCCGCGTCTACGACATGCTGCCGTGGCTCTACGCGCTGGTGCCGCCGTTGGTGGCGTTCCTGCTCCTGCCGCTTGTGTATCTCAAGAGCCGCCGCCTGATGCAGACCGGCATCGTACTGTTCTTCATCGGCGCGGCCGCCTTCACCGCCTACATCAACTTCTACTGGGTCCCCAAAGTGCTCTGGGTCTTCTCCCCCAAACAACTCGTGGAGAAATATCAGGAGCTCAAACAGCCGGGCGATATCATCGTCGATTACGACAACTGGAAGAACCGCTGTATGTACTTCTATCTCGGCATCGATGAAGACCTCCAGCGACTCAATACCCCGGCGGTCATTAAAAAAACCATCGAGGAACATCCCGAAAATACCATCTACATCACTACCAAGAAGAACAAGATCCCCGAATTGCGTTCGGTCATCTCTCAACTCGGGATACCGCTGGTGAAGATCATGGACGACGCGGTCGACACCTATATGGAGGTCGAACTATACCGCGCCTCCATGAAGGACAAAGGGACGACCGACGACAGCTGGAAAAAAGATATACTGACCGAGGACAAGCTCCCCAAGAACATGAACAAGATCGGCTCTACCCTGCAGGACAAATCGATCGAGATCATCGGCTACCAGATAAATAAATCTTATTTCGAACAAGGCGATACCATCAAGATCGATATGTATTACCGCGTCCTCAAGCCGATCGAGAAAAGTTGGCAGATATTCTTCCACCTCGACGTTTACGACGGAGCGCTCCCCAACAGCATCAAGATGGACGAATATCCACTCCGGGGGTTCTACCCGACCGACAAATGGCAGGTCGGCGACATCATTCATGACCAGCTTGAAGAGACCGTCAAGCGAAGCCATCCGGGCGGCGGCATCAAAATATATACCGGGTTCTTCATCGGCAACGACCGGATGAAGGTCGACGAAGTGAAATTCAACGACGGCACCGACCGTTTCATCCTCGGCACCTTCAACATCAAGGTGAACTAACGTAGTGCGCTTTTTCTTTGCGCTTATCATCGTCAGCATAACTGTTTCTTGCGGGAACGGCACCCGCAAGCCACTCTTCGACGCAGATGAATTACTGATCAACGACGGAAATCCGATTGGCCAGCCCGACCCGTCGGAACCTCCTGATCAGACCATCCTGCCGGACGATACGGCATTGATCGACGACGGGCTGCTCGCCGACGAAGAACCGGTCGAAGAGGATCCCGTTCTACCCGATAGCGACCATTCGCTCTTCGCTCAAGAAGGTGCGTGCGGCCCGGTACCGGCCACCACCGGCTCATCGGCCGATGCGTGCGGGTTCATCGTGAACGGGAAGTATCGCCTTCTGCGCGGCGGGACGGTGCAGTGGTTCCGCCTGCCGACCGAAGAGTGGCGCGAACGGCTCGAGAAGTTCCGCGACGCCGGGTTCAACACGGTCGATATGTATGTCGCGTGGAATGTCCATGAACCGCGCGAAGGGGAGTTCGTATTCGACGATCCCGATATTACGCAGTTCCTCGATCTATGCGCCGAGCTGGGGCTCATGGTCTATTTCCGACCCGGCCCCTACATCACCAACGAACTCGACGGCGGCGGCGTCCCGGCGTGGGTCTTCGCCAAGACGACCAAGAAGAACAAGGATAACGACGGACGGCCCAATCTGCGGACCGACGATCCCGACTACCTGTTCTACGCGAACCGCTACCTGACGGCACTCAACGCCGTCATCACCCCCTACCTCGCCAAAAACGGCGGCCCCATCGTGCTGTACGGCATCGAGAACGAGTACAACTGGTTCGAGACTTTCTTCGATATCGACAAACTCTTCTCCTACGATGGCGGCACCGAACGGGGCATCACTCAATCGACCGGCGTAAAGAAAATGTTCGAGTCGCTACGCGACGCAGTCCGCAACAGCGGCGTTATCGAACCGATAACGACCTGTCCCGGCGACGCGAAGGTCTCGGGAATGGGCGATGTCGCAGGCGTCATCCCGATGCCCAACATCTACAAGAACGAAACGACCGAAAAATACGCCTACGACACCGTCGGCTCGATGCACAACGCCGGAAAATTCGGCGGCGCCTACACGAACTTTCCGAGCGGTTCGACCGAGACCGACCGGAGTCCCGGCCGGATGATGCGACTCATCCTCGGTGGGATGGACGGCTATTTCGGGTTCAACATCGCCGGATTTCATCAGGAGGGGCGACAGAACGCACTGACACTCGATAACAGCGGCCTGCAGACCATCGTCGACCTTTCGCCGCAGAATGTGCTCGGGCTCTTCCTCTCGCCTACCGTCAATTACTTTTCGGGCGTCATTGATTTCTACGGCCCCATCGGAGCGGCCGGTACGCTCCGCGAGAAATACTTCGAGTTTCGCCGTTTCAACATGCTCCTCGATGACCTTGAACCGCTTCTTGCCGGGCTGGAACTTCCCTCCGTCGTCGCAACCGGCCTCTGCGCCGGATGCCCCGTCGCGGTATTGAACTCGGCACTCGGTGCACTGGAGGGAAAAAGCCGACGCCACTACTATTTCACCGTTCTCAACGGCGCGATACTGCTCGGGCTCACCAACGAAAGCGGCGCGGCAGTGATGGTCGCCCCCGGTGAGATAACGATAGGAACGCGCGCCATCCCGCGCTTCGTCCCACTGACGGTGCCGACCGGCGTCAATCCCGGCGCACCGGAGGACCCTCACGGCGACACGAGTTATGCGCGTTTCCTCGTCGCCGACCTCCCGATCGGTCCGTTGCGTCTGGCTCACACCACCAGCGAGGTGTTGCGCCTGCGCCGGTTCAACGATGAGATCCTCATCGCTCTCCACGGCCCGCAGGGTTCCGAAGGCGAACTCGTGCTCGATGCTCTGCCCACCGATGCGAAGATCCTTTACCGCGACAAAGATATCGTTGAAAAAGAACTCCCGGGCGCCATAGCCCTCACCTACCGCCACGACGACATCCAACAGGTGCTCGTCACGGCAGGCGGTTCGACGATACGGATAGTGATACTCGACAGCAACGCAGCCGGTCGTCTCTGGACCTTCACGACCATGACGAGAGATATCCTCCTCATCGGCCCCGACCGCGCCGAATTGCGGCCCGACGCTACCCTGCAGTGCCAGTACGATGAACGCGCGAGTGCTCTGGCGCTGATCGCGCCGGGAGAGATGACGATACCGGAACTGACCATCGCAACGCCCTACGATGCCGTGACCGGCCTGTCGCGCTGGACCCTGCCGCCGTGGAGCGGCCCCGATCCGATCGATCCGGGACTCATCGCCGCCGGGGTCATGCATGACGATACCGCAACGGCCGGGCCGACATACGATGACGCCGACTGGACCGCATGGAACGGCGAGCCCGACTTCCTTGAGAACTTCGGCATTCCCGGCGGCCATGCGTGGTACCGCGCGACGCTCGATCTGCCGGGCGCCCCGACCGAAGGACAACTTTATGTACCGCATGCGTCCGACATTGTCGGCATCTATGTGAATGGGACCTATGTCACCACCGTCGCTCCGGTCGGCACCGAGATAGATTCCGATGGCTCCGACCGCTACCGTTTCACCGACATCGCACCGCTTCTCCACACCGGGGTCAATACCATCGCCTTCCGTGTCGAGGTCTGGGGACACGGCAGTTTCATGTGGCCGCGCGGCAAATTCGCCGGATTCCCCGGGCAGATGCCGGCGCTCGGCTTTGACGCCCTCAAAGGGCTCAGTGGCGCCTCCTACTTCCGCGGGAAAGTGAACGGCTCGACCGCGACCTACGATCTCGTTTCGTGGCGCCTGCGCGCCGCGAACGACGGTGAACTAAACGGCTGGCATCGGCCCGACACCGACGACGCGCTGTGGCCCGAGGCACAGATACCGCTCGACCTGACGAAGGGGGACATCGTCTGGTACCGCGCCTCCTTCGCGACCGCCGCAGTGCTCCGCGAGAATTTCGATGCGCCGCTATCGCTGCTACTCACGGGAAGGAACGCTAAGGCGACAATATGGCTCAACGGGAGGCTCATCGGCCGCTGGATTTCCGATGAAGAATGGATCTGTCGCGGCACTTGGACCCGCTGCCTGCGCTCGATGTGGTCAATCAACGATCCCGACGCCGTTCCTCTGGCCGAGGAGCTACTCGTAACCGATGGCTCATCGAACGAACTGTCGATACTGTTTGAGGACACCTCGGCCGACACCGATACGACCGGCGGGCACATCGAGACGCTACGGATCGACTTTGCCGCTGAAGAACTCACGCCTGATGGCGAGACCTCGCTGCTCCGAGCGCTTCCGCGCCGCACGATGATGCTTCACCTGACGGAGTGAGCAATGATCCTCACCATCCTTTACGAGGACAATCATCTCATCGCGGTCGACAAGCCGCGCGGCATCCCGACGCAGTCCGATGCAAGCGGCGACCCCGACATGATGACGCTCGTGAAGGAGCATCTCAAGGAGAAATACGGCAAACCGGGCGACGCCTATCTCGGGCTTATTCACCGGCTTGACCGGCCGGTGGGCGGCGTACTGCTCTTCGCCAAGACATCGAAGGCGGCCGCACGCATCACCGCCGCTTGGCAACGGGATGAAGTAGAAAAAAGGTACTTGACGATCGCGCGGGGACTGCCCGTTCCCGCCGAGGGACGGCTTGAACACTGGCTCCTCAAGAACACCGACCGGAACCTCGTCTCGGTCTGCGCTCCCGATACCCTCGGAGCGAAACGGGCGCTCCTCGAATACCGAACACTCGCAACCCGCGACGGCTTATCGCTTTTGGCGGTCACCCTTCTGACCGGTCGTTCGCACCAGATCCGCGTCCAACTGGCCGCGATCGACCATCCGGTGGTCGGCGACGAGAAATACGGCCCGAAAAGCGGCGCCCCCCTTAGCCTTCTGTCGCTCCATGCGGTCAGCCTCCGTTTCGACCATCCGGTACGCCGCGAACCGCTGCAAATATGCTCCCGGCCTCCTCTTCTCGGACCGTGGAGCCGCTTTACGGACCATATTGCCTCTTTTTACGAATAAATTTCTTGAAAATCAGGGGGGGCATTGCTATCATGGCCCGTCGTTGAAAGAAGAACGAGGTGTGATGGGCAAGTTCAGTTCGCTTCTTCAGCAGTCGAACCAACAAGGAAATCGGTTCTTCTTCGTCTTTACGGAAGGCAAATACAAAGGGGGTGAGTTCACCGTCACTCGCGACGCGCAGATCATCATCGGTCGCGACATTTCCTGCGATGTGGCCATCATCGATGCCAAAGTATCACGAAAACATGCCCGCATCTGGAACAACAACGGCACCACCTACATCGAAGACTCCAACAGCACCAACGGCTCATCGCTCAACGGCAAACAGCTTAAAGCCGGAGAACCGTATAAATTGACTCCGGGCGACGAACTGGTCATCGGCGATTCGACTTTTGCCTTCACCGGGACGAAAGGATCCGATGTTCCGGACGGAGAGAAACCGGTTCCACCCGAGGAGCCGAAACTACTCACCCCCGACCCGCTTTCCACAGCGAGCCCCGCCGCAAAGCCATCTGCCGCGGTCACCGGGAGACCGACCATCGCCCCCGCCGCCAAACCCGAAATGCCGGGACTCGATGCGGCGCTCGATAATCTCACCAATGAGGATGACCACGGCACGCCGCCTCACGGCGTGAGCGTCGCCAAGGTATCTCTTGAAAAACGTGATGTCAAAGCGGCGCTCGCCAAGACCCGTTTTGACGGAACCCTCCACGCAAAAGAAGGCAAGCTCTCGAAAATAGAGCCTATCGAACTCCTCAAGATACTTATGCAGTCGAGCAGTGTCGGCATCCTACAGGTCAAGGTGACCGAACCTTTCATGGAAAAGATCGATATTCGCCTCGGAGAAAAGGGGGCGACCGGCGCCAATTCCCTTACCAATAAACTCTTCGCCGAGGAAAAAGCATTCACCCGTTTTCTCCTTGCCAAAGACGGCGATTATCAGCTCAAAGAATCGGAAGAGCCACGCAAGGAGAAAATGAATCAGGCGCTTTTCGATATCTTCATGGAGATATCGTCGCAGAAACCGCTTCTTACCCGTTATCGCAAGATCGCCTCTGCAAACAATCTGCGTTTCCTGATACCGATAACGGGCAAACTCTCCTCCCTCGGTAAAAAAGAACTCGATACGATCCAATTCATGGTCAATGCCTTGGAAGTCACGGCATACCTCAATATGTTCCCCGACCAAGATGAGTTTCTTTTGCTTGCCGAAATACTTAAATATATCGACATGGGTATTCTTTTCGGCGACAACAACGAGGAGACGGGTCTCCCCTCGGCCGGCGACATCATGGATCTCTGAGAAAGGAGGTGATCGGTGGGCATGTATTTCAAGGTCTACCATAAACTCTCCAAAGAACCGATAGCGACTTTCAACGAACATCAGATCGTCGATTTCTGCATGAGCAACAAGGAGACGATAAAAAAGTACTATTTTTCGACCGGCGGTCAGAAAGATCTGATGGAATGGGAGGTCTTCGCGGTCAAGCACGCCGAGCTCTTCGTCCAGAAGGCCAAAGAACGCGAGGAGAAAGAGAAGAAACTGTCCGAAAGCGTCGATATAAAGGAGCCAAGCCGCCTCCCCTTCTTCATCATCGGGGGCGTAGCGGCGCTGATCATCGCCGCAGTGATATCGGCCTTTATCTATCGCGCGGTGACCAAGGACGATGCGAACCGTCGTGTCCACGACCTGTCGGCGCAGACGGAGGGGACCGATCCGGCGGCCGACGCCGCCGAACCGCAGGAGGCCACCAAGCCGGCGGCGACCGCTCCGGCCAAACGCGACCCGCGCCCCGGCGACGACAAATTCATCGCTAAAGCCCCCGCCGAGAGTCTCCTGCAGGCGACATGGGAGAAGTCGAAGAAACCGCTTCCTGCCTCACTGGGTCCCCTGGACCTCAAAGAGGAAATGGATAAATATCTAACCGCCCTGCAAACGTGCTTCAACGACCGGGCCAAAGCGGGTGACAAGAATTTACGCGGCACCGTCAACATGAAGATACGGGTGGCCGGCGACGGCACAGTGCTTGAAGTGCTGTTCCCCGACGACAAATACAAGGCGACCCTCTTCACCGACTGCCTCGGCGAGGCGATCAAAAAAGAGAAGTTCCGTATGTTCAAAAGCAAAGAACAGGTCTTCTCTTACTACTACGAATTGTGACGCATCCTCTCTTTTTTGGTGAATAAATAAGCGACAGCGCGGTCGGGTTTAGGCACGGGATGGATAGTTCGACCTTCGACAGACTTGTTAAGGAGACGAAAGGTTGGGTCTTCGCGACCGCCTACCACATACTGCGCAGCCGCGCCGAAGCTGAGGATGTGATGCAGGAAACTTTTCTGGCCCTCTACACCCACTACGACACCCTCGACAGCAAGGAGGCGGTCTACCGCTGGCTCAAGACCGTGGCGGTCAACAAATCGCTCAACGCCGCCCAGCGCAATATCTTCGTGGAACTCGAGGACTTCGTCGCCGAGCGGGTATTCTCCACCCCCGATGACGGCGGGGAGAGGTCGGTCTATGCCGACCAGATGATGGAACGGTTGCAGGAGGGACTCGACCGGCTTTCGCCCGAACACCGCGCGATCCTCCTGATGCGCGAGATCGAGGGGCTCTCCTACGAGGATATCGCCGGGAAGATGAAATGCGGCATCGGAACGGTGATGTCGCGTCTGTTCTATGCCCGGCAGAACATACGGAAATTTTTGGAGCGAAAAAATAGATGAACGACCCGATGAAAGAAAAAATTGCGGCGCAGGAGCGTGAATTCGCCCCGTTTGCCGACCTGCTGAAACGAAAATTTGAGACCGACGCGGCGCGCTCACCCGAGGTCGATATCGCGGCGATCATGGCCGGAACGCTGAAAAAACGGGCCCCGCAGCGGCGCCGTCTTCTCTTCCGCCCGGCGCTCGTCGTCACACTGCTCCTGCTTCTCACCGCCGCCGCCGCCCTTCTTTACCGGCCCGCCGTTGCCCCCGAAGCATTGCCGCCGCTGCCGCGCCTCACCTTCGACGACGCCGAACGGCTCATCAACGCCAACAAGCTCGAAAAAGTGACCATACTGTACCAGTCGGGCCGCGCCGATATCCAGACCGACGCGCCGGTCCCGATGGTCTGGGTGAGAAAAGGAGAGAACTGATGCGCATCCTCGTGTTCCTGTGTTCGCTGGCGTTCTGCGGCCTGCTCTGGGCAGAGACGCCGATAGCCGCCGCCCCGGCAAAGCCCGAAGAAAAACCGGCCGCCCCGGCGCCGGCGCAGTATTCGCTCAACATCGTCCAGTACGAGGTCTCGGCCGTCCCGTGCGCCGCCGAGAACGCGATGATGGACACCATCACCAAGAAGGCGGGCTACGCCTGCGCGTTGCAGAAAGGGCGCATCGCGATCAATCTCACCGGCGCCGAGGCACAGAAGGTGACCGACTTCATGAACAAGCAGATCACGGTCGCCATCGAGGGAAAGAAAGACAACTATCTCCTCGTCCGCGTGAAAATTCCGGGCGAGATGGATGCCGTCTTCATGCCGGTCATCGGCGGTTCCTTTGTCGCCGGCTACGACCTCGACGAGAAAAAGACTAAAGGCGTTCTTCTCCTCATTTATGTCGTCTGACTTTTTTTCCGAAATTTTGTTGACATCCCGATAGTTATGTACTAAAGATGGACTGACATGTCAGTTCTCTAACCCTTTGAGGAGAGCAACATTATGTTATTACAGGGCAAAACGGCCTTCATAACCGGCGCATCGCGCGGGATCGGCGAATCGATAGCGTGCGCTTTCGCACGGGAAGGGGCCGACATCGTGGTCCACTACTACGCCCACAAGAGCGATCCCGAGAAGAATCTGCGCGCCGAGGCCGAGTCGCTCGCCGCGAAGATACGCGACATAGGACGCAAAGCCTACCTCTGCGGCTTCGACATCGGTGACCGCGAGATGGTCGATGCCGAGATCAAGAAACTGCTCATCGAGGTGACCCCCAACATCCTCATCAACAACGCCGGCATCACCGCCGACAATCTTGCGATGCGGATGAAACCCGAAGAGTGGGAACGGGTCATCAATATCAATCTCTCCGGCAGTTTCTGGGTGACCCAGTCGCTCATGCGGCCGCTCATGAAAAACGCCGGCTGCATCGTCAATATCGCATCGGTCGTCGGCCAGATGGGGAACATCGGGCAGGCCAACTACGCCGCGTCGAAGGCGGGGCTCATCGGGATGACCAAGTCGCTCGCCCGCGAACTCGCCTCGAAAAAGGTCCGCGTCAACGCCATCGCCCCCGGTTTCATCGAGACGGGAATGACCCACGCGCTGACCGAAGAGGCGAAAAAGGCGCTTATGGACCTCGTTCCGCTCAAAGAGACGGGGAAGCCGGAGGATATCGCCAACGCGGCGCTGTTCCTCTCATCCGATATGGCCCGGTACATCACCGGCGAAGTGCTGAAGGTCAATGGCGGCATGTATATGTAGACAACCCAACCTAAGTGGAGGAAGTACCATGGAAAGAACCGAGATCATGAACAAGGTCATCGCGCTGGCGGCCGACAAACTTTCCGCCGACGCGGCCAACATCAAAGAGACCACCTCGTTCATCGAGGACCTCAACGCCGATTCGCTTGACGTCGTCGATTTCGTCATGGAACTCGAAGGCGCCTTCAACATCGAGATCCCGGATGAGGATGTCGAGAAGATCAAGACCGTCGGCGCCGCCGTGGAATACATCAGCGGCAAGATCAACGCCTAAACCGTACAGCCAAGAGGGAGGTTCCGGATGCGTAGAGTGGTCATCACCGGCATCGGTATCGTCAGTCCGCTCGGTAACAATACCGCGGCGACCTGGAACGGGCTCATCGAAGGGAAGAGCGGCATCGCGCCGATCACCCAGTTCGATGCGACCAATTTCTCCACCCGTATCGCGGGTGAAGTAAAGGATTTCAAGCCCGCCGAACACGGCCTTGACGAAAAAGAGGCGAAGCGCATGGACCGATTCCAGCACTTCTGTCTCGCCACGGCCATCGAAGCGGTCCGCGACAGCGGCATCGACTTCGGTAAAGAGGATCACGAGCGCACCGGCGCCTCCATCGGCATCGGCTTCGGCGGTATCGTCTCCTTCGAGGCGGAACACGCCAAATATATGCAGAACGGGCCGCGCCGGATATCGCCGTTCATCATCCCGCAGATGATCGCGAACCTCGGTCCCGGCTATGTTTCGATAAACTTCGGGCTCAAGGGGCCGCAGGTCTGTCCGGTCGCCGCATGCGCCACCGGCACCTTTGGCGTCATCGAAGGCTATCGGCTCATCAAGGACGGCATCACCGACATCATGCTTTCGGGCGGCGTCGAGGCGGCCATCAGCCCGATGTCGGTCGGCGGCTTCTGCTCGATGAAGGCGCTGTCGAGCCGCAACGACGAACCGACCAAGGCATCGCGTCCTTTCGACGCGAACCGCGAAGGCTTCGTTCCCGCCGAAGGAGGCGCGACGCTCGTCCTCGAGGAACTCGAACACGCCAAGGCGCGCGGCGCGAAGATCTACGCCGAGGTCGTCGGTTGGGGCTCCAGTTCCGACGCTTTCCACATCACTCAGCCCGCTCCCGGCGGCGAAGGCGGCTACCGCGCGATGAAATACGCGCTCGCCTCGGCGAACCTCAAGCCGGAACAGGTGCAGTACATCAACGCCCACGGCACCTCGACCCCGTTCAACGACAAGCTCGAGACCGCGGCGATAAAACGGCTCTTCGGCGACCACGCGAAGAAGCTCAAGATCAGTTCCACCAAATCGATGTCCGGCCACCTGCTCGGCGGCGCCGGATCGCTGGAAGCGGCGGTCACCGCCCTTTCCATCTATAACAAGAAGGTCCACGGCACGATGAACTACGAGACGCCCGATCCGGAGTGCGATCTGGACTATGTCCCCAATAAGGCGCAGTCACTCGACATCACCTACGCGATGTCCAATTCGTTCGGCTTCGGCGGCGTCAACGGCGTTCTGGTGCTCGGCAAATACTAACGGAGAATAGATCATCATGGCGGCTTTCGCGCGCATCCTCGGATTCGGACACTATCTTCCGGCGAAGGTGATGACCAACGCCGACTTCGAGAAGCTGGTGGAGACCTCCGACGAATGGATCCGGACCCGTACCGGCATTCAGGAACGGCACTTCACCGAAGAGGGGGAGACCGCGTCGACCATGGCGGCCGAGGCGGCCAAGCGGGCCATCGAGAAAAGCGGCATCGACAAGAATAACATCGATGCCATCATCGTCGCCACCGTTACCGCCGACATGCACTATCCCTCGACCGCGGCGCTTGTCCAACGGGCGCTCGGCATCACCCGTCCGGTCCCCTCGTTCGATATCGGCGCCGCCTGCGCCGGGTTCGTCTTCGGGCTCACCATCGCCGACTCCTTCATCAAGAGCGGCCTCTACCGGACCGTTCTGCTCATCGGCGCGGAGAACCTCTCGAAATTCACCGACATGCAGGACCGCAACACCTGCGTGATCTTCGGCGACGGCGCCGGGGCGGCGATCATTCAGGCCTCCGACAAACCGGGCATCCTCGCCAGCCACCTCGCCACCGACGGCAACTACACCCATCTCATCGAATTCCCCGCCGGCGGCTCGCGCCTTCCGGCGACCCACGAGACGGTCGAGCAGCGGCTCCATTATACCCGGATGGAGGGACAGGAGGTCTACAAGCAGGCGGTCAAGGATATGTCCGAAGCGGCGCTCGAAGCTATGAAGCGGGCGGGACTCACCCTCGATCAGATAAGCTGGGTCATCCCCCATCAGGCAAACACCCGGATCATCGAGACGGTCGGCAAACGGCTGAATTTCCCCATGGAGAAGGTGTTCCAGAACATCGCCCATGTCGGCAACACATCGGCCGCGAGCATCCCGATAGCGCTCTCGGAGATGGAACAGCAGGGGCTCCTCAAACGGGAACAGAATATCGTGCTGACCGCCCTCGGGTCGGGGCTCACCTACGGCTCGGTCGCCTTCCGCTACTAGACCGACGAGTTCAAAATCGCACATAACTTACTGTATTTGTTTATATATAATTTTCACTGAATATATTGACATCGTGAACTGTTTTTCGTATCATCGCAACTAGACTGGCGTGTCAGTCTAGCGTTCAGTGTCTTTGAAAAACGGTATCAGGAGGAAGACAATGAGTAAGATGGTCGTGTTCCCGGGCCAGGGCTCTCAGGTAGTCGGCATGGGCAAGGACCTCTACGAGAACAGCGCTGACGCCCGCGCGATATTCGCGGCGGCCGATGCGGCGCTCGGATTCTCCATCACCAAGATATGCTTCGAAGGTCCCGCCGAGGACCTGATGCTCACCAAATACACCCAGCCGGCGATACTCACCGTTTCCTACGCCCTGTGGAAGGAGCTCTCGAAACGGCACCAGATCGACGGCGTGAAGTACATGGCGGGCCATTCGCTGGGCGAATACACCGCGCTGGTCGCCTCGGGTGCGGTCGATTTCGCCGAAGCGGTCCGCGCGGTCCATCAGCGCGGCTCGTTCATGCAGGATGCGGTCGAGGTGGGCAAGGGCTCGATGGCGGCGGTCATCGATGTGCCGCGCGACGCCATCTACAAGATGTGCGACGAGTCGGGCCATATCGTCAGCCCCGCCAATTTCAACTCCCCCAAGCAGATCGTCATATCGGGTATCGCCGAAGGGGTCGATTGGGTCGTCAACAAACTCAAGACCGAGAATAAGAAGGCGATGAAACTGAAGGTCAGCGCCCCCTTCCACAGCGAACTGATGAAGCCGGCCGAAACGCGGATGAAAGAGGTGCTCTGGGCGATGAACCTCGGCGGCTTCCGCACCGAGGTCATTTCGAATGTCACCGCGCGCCCCTTCACCTCGCTCGACGAGATCCGCCCGCTCCTCACCTCGCAGATATGTGGCGCGGTCAATTGGGAGGATTCGATACTGTTCGCCCATCGGAGCGGCGTCACCGAACTCATCGAGGTCGGCCCGGGCAATGTGCTGGCGAAACTCGCCGGTCAGATCGTTCCCGACATGAAGACCCGTAATGTCGCCAACTGGACCGACATCCAGAATTTCGGCGCGTAAATACCGACCGGTTTTTTCCCCTCAATACCCGCAGTAAGTGAAGGTGCAGGAGGTCGAATCGCCCGGATCCTGGTAGTAGTAACAGGTCTGATCGGAACTGAAACAACCACCGCACTCATCGGGGATACACACTTTTCCCCTGCCGGAGACATCATAGCAGTTGTACTGGGTGAGACAGTCGCTGTTCTCATCGCAACTCTCAAGACAGCCCTTGAGGTCGCATCCGGAAAGCAGGAAGAACGAAAGGATCGCGACAACGAGGGAAAAGGTGATCTTTTTCATGGTCTCCTCCCGTGGTGATGGTCCGATCGGTCACCGGCGCACCGTCCGAGTGACCCGAAGCGTCGCAGGATAACCGGAAGCCCGGTCAAAAGCAATTTTTAGCGGGTCGTCGAAACGGGGCAGAGGTCGCTGACGGGACAGCGGTCGCAGTAGTGTTTCTGCGGCTTGCAGATGGTCTGGCCGAGCGTCACGAGGTCCTGATTGACCGACCGCCAGTGCTTTTTCGGCACTACCTTCTTGAGCGCCGGGCGGGTATCATCGGGCTGTTTGGTAGCGACAAGACCCCACATATTCGCGATTCGGTGGACATGGGTGTCGACGCAGATCTCGTCGATGCCGAAGGCCTTTATCTGGACGAGCGTCGCGGTCTTGATGCCGATGCCGGGGAGCGCGGTGAGTTCGTCGAGCGTCCGCGGCACTTTTCCGCCGTGCCGCTCGATCACGGCGCGGGCAAGGTCGTGGAGCCGGGATGCCTTCACCTGATAGAAGCCGACCGGGAAGATGAGTTTTTCAAGTTTCGCGACCGGCACCTTGAGCGTCTTTTCGGGGCTGTCGGCCGCGGCGAAGAGTCGGCGCGCCGCCGCCGCGGTCGTCTCGTCCTTGGTGCGGGCCGAGAGCATCGTCGCGGCGAGTATCCGCCACGGCGTGTCGCCCTGCGAGGCCATGAGGTCGATGACGGGGGCGTATTCAAGCGATGCGGCCCACCGGCGGAGCCGCGTGAAGATCGCCGCGATGTCGCGCGGCGACAGTCTATTTTTTCTGGGCATTATCCTTGATGATCTGGTCGAGTTTCTCGCGGTCCTCTTTGGAGAATTCCGACTTTTTCGTCTCGCCGGTCACCTGCTCCTTCACTTCCTGCGCGGCGTCCACCACGGTATCCTTGGCTTTCTCAAGGCCGTCCTTCGTCGCGTCGCCGACCTTGTCGACCGTTTTCTCCACGCCGCGATCGAGTCCCGGAAAGATGACTTTGTAGAGCGGCTTGCCGCCCCAGTTGAAATTCGCGAGCAGTATCACGAATACGACAAAAATGAGCGCCTTCCACAGGATGCCGGTCGCCCCGCCTTTCTTCGCCATCTCACGCCTCCGTCAGTATGCGCGGTCCCTGCGCCGTTATCGCGACGGTGTGTTCGAATTGGGCCGACAGCCCGCCGTCCTCGGTCACCACCGTCCAGCCGTCGGGGAGCACCCGACAGCCGTCGCCTATCTCGTTTATCATCGGTTCTACCGCGAGCACCATCCCCTCGCGGAGAAGCACCCCGTCGCCTCGAAGACCGAAGTGGGGGACCGACGGCTCCTCGTGCAAGTGGATGCCGGTGCCGTGGCCGACATACTCCTTGACGACCGCGTAGCCGTGCGATTCGGCGTACTCCTGTATCGCCGCGCCGATGTCGCCGATGCGGTTGCCGACGACCATCTGCCGGATGCCTATGACGAGACATTCGCGCGTCACCTCGACGAGCCGCCGCGCCGCGTCGCTCACCCCCGGCATCAGGTAGGTCATCGTCCGGTCGCCGATGAAACCGTCGAGCGTTACACCGCAATCGACCTTGACGATATCGCCGCGCTGGACCACGCGATCCTTACGCGGGATGGAGTGGACCACCTCGTTATTGAGCGAAACACAGGTGGCATGATGGTAATTCTCCACCGACTTAAAGGTCGGTTTGCCGCCGTTCTTTTTGATGAACCGGTCGGCGAAGGCGTCTATCTGGAGCGTGGTGACCCCCGGCTTGATATAACTCCTCAATTCATCGAAGAGCCGCCCGGTCAATGCTCCCGCCCGCGCGATGCCGGCTATCTGCTCCGGCGTCTTTATGATGATCTCTCCCTTGCGCATTCAGGCCCCTTTGAGCGGCCAGCCCTGTTTCGCGAACGCCGCGATGAGCGCCTCCTGCGCCTGCTTCATCTCGTCGCTCGTGAGCGTCCGGTCGGGCGCGGCAAGCGTCACGCGGAGCGAGAGACTCATCTGCCCCTCGGGAACACCCGGCCCCTTGTAGGAACTCACCACCTCGCATCCGGAGAATATCTTCTTGTCGATCGTTTTATAGGCCACCGCGCCGACCGCCGCCGATTCGGTCCGTTCCGGCGTCAGCACGGTGAGTTCGAAGAAGGTCGCGGGGAATCTCGGTATCGGTTTGTACTTTTCGCTCTTGGCGGGCAGGGAACCGAGCAGGTCGATATCGAACTCCATGATGCCGGCGCGCCCCCTGACATCCCATTGTTCGAGCAGGGCGGGATGCACCTCGCCGCACATGCCCACCAGTTTTCCCATCGCCCGGACCAGCGCGCCACGCCCCGGATGAAGCGCCACATCCTCATGGAAGGGCACCGATTCCTTTTTCGCCCGTTCGAACTGGAAGGTCGGGACCTTCAGTTCAGCCATGAACGCCTCGACGATCCGTTTGGTCGTCCGGAAGATGTCGCTATCGTCGCGGATGAGCACCGCCAACCGACGGTTCTCTCCGCCGCGACGGAACACCCGACCGAACTCGAACAGCGTGAAGCGTTCGTACTGGCGATGGTTCACCGCCAGCGCCTTCAGCATCCCCGGCGTCAGCGTATGCCGCAACCACGGGGTCTCCTTGAGCGACGGCGCGCGTACCGCCTCGTTTTCGGGCAACGGGAACGCGGCATGCTCGTTATCGGAGAGGAAGGAGTAGGTCATGATCTCGCAGGCGCCGAATTCGCGCACCAATATCTCGCGGAGCCGCTCCTCCTTATCAAGCAGGCCGTTGCGCGGCGGCGGTGTCATCGGGAACAGCGGCGCGCGCGGCATGATGTTGTCATACCCGTGGATGCGCCCCACCTCCTCAACGATATCGGCCTCAAGCGACACATCCTTACTGCGACGGTGCGGCGGCACCGGGATGACGAGCCGGTCCCCGTCCCGCTTCACCTCGAAATCGAGGAGCATGAGTATCCCCTCGATCCGCGCGTCGGGCAGATCGTCGCGGCGCACGCCGAGCATGGCCCGGATACGGTCGCACGAGGTGGATATCGAACCGGTGAAGCCGTACTTCCCGCTCGCATCGCGATGGGCCGCCTCGCTCGTCACGACCGCGCCGGGAACGAATTCCTTTATCAGTTCGATGCACCGCTGGACGGCAAGCCACGAATTCTCGACCCACATCGCCTTCTCGAAGCGCTGGGCCGCGTCGGTACGCAGGTCGAGCCGGTTGGCGGTGCGGCGTATCGTCGCCGGGTCGAAGAGCGCCGATTCGATGACGATCTCGGTCGTATCGGGCTCGACCTCGCTGTGAAGGCCGCCCATGACCCCGCCGAGCGCGACCGCCTTGTCCTTATCGGCGATAACGATATCGCGGTCGATCAGCACGCGCTCGATGCCGTCGAGCGTCGTGAACTTCTCGCCCGGCGCCGCATTACGCACGACTATGGTCGACCCGGCTATATTCCTGCGGTCGAATGCGTGGAGCGGATGCCCTGTTTCGAACATCACGAAGTTGGTGATGTCGACGATGTTGTTGATGGATCGGTGACCGATCGCCTCGATACGGGCGCGCAACCAGTCGGGCGACGGACCGACCTTGACACCCGACATCTTGACACCGATGTAGTGGAGCGCCTTGTCGGTCGCGAACTCGATGGCGAGTTCCTCCTCTTTCTTATCGGGCCTCACGCCGGTGAACTCCAGTTTCTTTTTCCACGGACGGTTGAATATCGTCCGCAGTTCGCGGGCGTAGCCGTAGTGACCCCAGAGGTCGGGCCGGTGGTTGACCGTCTTGTTCTCTATCTCGATGACAAAGTCGGCGCCGCCGCAGATGGTCGAGAGCGGCGTGCCCAGTTCCATCTTCCGGTCGAGTTGCAGAATGCCCGAATGATCCTCGCCGAGCCCCAGTTCCTTCGCCGAGCACAGCATGCCGCAACTTTCGACGCCGCGTATCTTGACCGGCTTTATCTCAAAGTCCCCGGGGAGCACCGTGCCGAGCGGCGCGTAGGGAACGACCTGCCCCTCCTCGATGTTCGGGGCGCCGCAGACCACCGTCGCGCGATCCTTGCCGTCGAATATCGTCGCGAGCCGTATCTTCTCGGCGTTCGGATGCTTCTCTATCTTTTCGATGCGTGCGGCCCTGACCTGCTCGAAGTGACGACCGACCCAGCGGGCCGACTCTATCTCGGCGGTCGAGAGCGCAAGTCTCTTCACGATATCCTCGGGCGTTATCCCCTCAAGATCGACATATTCCCGTATCCATGAAAGCGACAGCAACATCGTAGGCCTCCTTTAGAACTGCGTGAAGAAACGGAGATCGGCGCCATGGAACAAGCGGATGTCGTCGATCCCGTACTTCATCATGACCAGTCGTTCGAGCCCGAGCCCGAAGGCGAATCCGGAGAACTCCTCCGTGTCGATGCCGCCGTTGCGCAGGACCACGGGGTGGACCATCCCGCACGGCATCAGTTCGAGCCAGCCGCTCTGTTTGCAGACCGAACAGCCCTTGCCGCCGCAGATGAGACATTTGATGTCGAGTTCGAACCCCGGTTCGACGAACGGGAAGAACCCGGGGCGCAGGCGCACCTCGACCTCTTTCTCGAAGATGCCGGTCAGCAGGGTCTTCATGGAGTATATCAGGTGGGCGACCGATATGTTCCTGTCGACCACCATCCCCTCGATCTGGTGAAAGGTGTGCTCGTGACTCGCATCGACCGCCTCGTTGCGGTATACCTTGCCGGGGGCGATGAACTTGAACGGCGGGGTGTGCGACAGCATGCCGCGGACCTGCACCGGCGAGGTGTGGGTGCGCAGGAGCATCCCGTTGTCGAGCCAGAAGGTGTCCTGTGCGTCACGCGCCGGATGGTCGGGCGGGATATTCAACTTATCGAAGTTGTTAACCTCTTCCTCCATCTCGGGGCCATCGAGCACCTCGAAGCCCATCGAGACGAATATCTCCTTGACGCGCCGACGGATGACGGCGATCGGATGCGCCGCGCCGCGTGAAAGCCCGCTCGGCCATGAGATATCCTCCCACTCGGCGGCCAGTTTCTTCTCTATCTCGCCCCGGCCAAGTTCGGCCGCCCGCGTCGCAAGCATCCTCTCGAACTCATCCTTGAGCGCGTTCGAGAGCGCTCCGACCTCGCGCCGCTCGTCGGGGGTGAGATCCTTCATCCCTTTGAGCACCTCGGTCAGCGCCCCCTTCTTGCCGAGGAACGCCACGCGCACCTTCTCGGCATCTTCGGGCACCGCGGCCGCCTGCAACGCGACCGTGAACTCGCCGCGCATCTTTTCGATCCTCTTCTTCATCTCGGACTCCGTCGTATAGACCGGCAAAACGCCGTAACGATACCACAGTCGCGCGATATTTCAAATAACTCAATAACTTTTTACACTCAAGAGCGGGGACGGGCACGATCGATCCTGGAAAAATCCTTTTCTTTGGCGTTTTTTTTCTTGACTTCATTTTTTTCGCCAAAGTAGTATCGCGCCGGTCATCTGGGTACGGGACACGATGCGGAACGCCTTCTTCAACGGCGCCTTTCTTTTTTTCTTCTCGCTCCTTTTCTCCACCGAGTTCCGCGCCATCGTGCAGACCGACGGCAAACTCTGGTACGCGGTCTTCCTATCGCTCTCCTTTTCGCAGGAGGGCATGGAGGCCGAGCGGCTGGACCCCGAACTGTTGCAGGTCAGCGACCCCTATCTTTCGATACGCGAGGCGATGTACATCAGGAACCGTTTGGAAGAGATACTCGATGATGACGAGGAGGATGAAGATGCATGGGAAGAGGAAGGCGATGAGGTTTAGCGTCTGCGCGGTCATCCTGCTTACCGCCCTGTCGCTCGGCGCGACCGACCCGGGGCTCGAGCAGATGACCAGATACCTCAAGGGAAAGAGGATATCCGTCGAGACGCTCGAGAAGGATTACAGTTGCCACCCGCTCGTCGATGCGCTGGCCAAGGGGCTCCAGCAGGTGAAGGACCTCGAAAAGGCGGTGCGCGACGCACGCGACAACACGCGGGTCGCCGCACTGTTCCCAAAAATGTCGGCGTGGGCGAAATACCGGAGCGACGACCGGCTCTACCTGTACCGGCAGAACAACATCAGCGTCGGCAAGGATTATGTCACCGTCGGTCCCGACGACAACAACACGACCATCGGCGACATCAACGCCTTCGAGGTGGGCGGCAAACTCGAGTTCGATCTCGCCCGGCTCCTGTACAACACCGACCTCATCAAGTTCAGCGAACAGGAACAGCGCCTGCACCAGTTCCGCACCGAACTGGTCGAGAAGATGACCTACGCCTACTACTATGTCGCGGTCGTGAAGGCGCTGACGCTGAACGGCGTCGAGACGCCGCCGGAGGTGTTGCTGCCCGCCGAGATAGCGGCGAAGAAACTGGCGGTATGGTTTTACGATCTCACCGGACTGAGGCTCGACCGATGCGCCGCCGCACAGCCCTGATAGCGCTCGCCCTCCTCTGCGCCTGCGGACGGTTCTCGATGCCCGACAGCGAGTACCTCTATTTCGAGATCGTGTCGCCGCCCGAAGAACGGGTATGGTACCCGGAAGAGACGATGACCATCGTCTTCAACGGGGAGATAGCGCCCGACACCGTCCCCGGCGCGGTGGTCATATCCTATGAGGGCGATCCGGCCCACGGGTCCACGGTGACGGCGGTCGACGACACCCTGCGGATAGCCGGCCTCCTGCCCGACGCGACGATCACCGTCACGATAGCGAGCGGGCTCAAATCGACCGACAACAAGCCACTCGTCCAAAAGAGCGAGGACGGGTACGCGACGGCGACGCAGGCCTTCACCCGCACCATCGGGCCCGCCCTCCCCGCCGTCGCAAAGATCATCCCCGGCGACCACCTCCGCTCACGGAACATCGGCATCGTTTTCACGACCGGGATAGCGACCGACTCGGCGGCCGTGAGTCCTCAACCGGACGGGATGACGGTGCAGGGGAACATGCTTCTCCTCTCCTTCGACACGCCGCCGGCGCAGGTCACCCTGAGCGGCATCGCCGCGACCACCCGCCCCGGCGCCGCCCCCGACATGACGCTCTCGCTCACCGACACCCCGCCGGTCTCGGAAGACGCCGAGATAGCGACCACCCCGCAGGACACGACCGCCACGGTCGCCATCGCCGCCACGGGGCTCGTCGCCGCGCTTCTCGACGGCGATCTCGCGCTCTGCGAAAAAGAGTGCCGGTTCCTTCTCGAAGGGCTCGCCCCCGACGCATCCTACGACCTTGATCTCACGCTCTACTTCACCGACCGCGTCGAAACGACGACGCTCGCCGTGGCCACCCTGCCGCCCGTGCCGCACATCATGATCAGCGAGGTGATGCACACGCCGGCCGGGACACCGGAGAAGAGTTGGGAATTCGTCGAACTTTACAACCACGGCGAACTCGATTTCGACCTTTCGCTCTGCACGATAGACGACAACGGCGACGGCGCCGGCGAGGACCCGCTCACCCCGCTCGTCGAGAACGACCTTATCCTGCAGCCGGGCGATTTCGCTCTCATCCTCGGCGGCGGCAGTCAACTGCACCTTTCCATAGATACCCATCCCCACATCTATTTCGTGGACGACACCACCATCGCCGACAACGGACTGACATCGACCGAATCGGTCTCGATACACTGTCTCACCGGCGAGGATAAACTGCAGGTCGCCCACTACGACGGCCTGTTCCGTAAGGCCGACCGCGGCTACTCGGTCGTCATCGACACCACCGGCCGTGTCTGCGCCTCGGCGGAACCCGATGGCTCGCCCGGCACGGCGGAGAGTTGCCCCGAGTAAAATAAGAGGTAACATGTTACCTTTTATCTTGCTATTTTATATTTAACAGGTATTATATTAACTGTTATTGTTTGCGTCAGGAACGGCGATGCTCAAGACCGAAGTAACACTCAGAACACCTACAGACATGGCGCTTCATCTTGCCGAGAAATGCAAACGGCGAAGACTTTTTGAACGGCTTTCCCGCAAAACGCTTGCACGGCTTTCCGATGTCCCCGAAGAGACGATCAAACGATTCGAGCAAAGCGGACGCATATCGCTCGAGTCTCTTTTGAAGATCGCGTTCGCCCTGAACGCCCTTGTCCCCTTCGGCCCGCTTTTTGATCTACCGCCGGCGCGCAGCATGGCCGATCTCGAAAAAATGACCGAAAAACCCTTGCCTCAGCGCGGGAGGCGTTAAAAATGAGAAAGCTGCTCGTGAACTACGCGCTCGACCCCCGCACACTTATTCCGGTCGGCCATCTGGCCGAGTCGGAGGGGCGGGTGCTCTTCGAGTATGATCCTTCGTTCATCGAACGGGGCATCGAACTTTCGCCGTTCTTTCTTCCGCTCAAGCCGGGGCTCATTGCACATACCGATCGGACCTTCGGCCCGCTGTGGGGTGTATTTGATGACTCGCTACCCGACGGCTGGGGGCTTTTGCTGATGGACCGCTATTTCAGGAAACGCGGTCTCTCGCTGCGGACCATTTCGCCGCTCGATCGCCTCGCATTCCTCGGGATGCGGACGATGGGAGCGCTCACCTATCACCCGCCGGCGGAACGCGACGAAGGCTCCGACCGGACGCTCGATCTGCAAGAACTCGCGGAACAGTCGTTGAAGATTCTGAACGGCGAAGAAGCGGTCGTTCTCTCTCAACTTCTGGCCGCCGGCGGCAGTCCCGGCGGCGCGCGGCCGAAGGTGCTCGTCGGCTATGACCCCCGAAAAAAGGTGTTGCTGTCGGGAGAAGCGCTTCTGCCGGCGGGATATGAACATTGGCTGGTCAAATTCAGCGCAAAGGATGACCTGCCCGACAGCGCGGCGATAGAATTTGCCTATGCGCTGATGGCGCGGGCCGCCGGTATCGTTCTGCCCGAGACGCGGTTTTTCGGCGACGGTAAGGCGCGCTATTTCGGCACTAAACGGTTCGACCGGAACCCGGATGGGAAGCGCTTTCATCTGCACACCTTCGGGAATATGGTTCACGCCGATTTCCGGATACCATCGGTCGACTACACCGAACTTTTGCGGGTCACCGCCCTCTTGACGCGGGATCAGAGCGCCGTCCGGGAGATGTTCCGCCGGATGGTGTTCAATGTGCTGGCGCATAACCGCGACGATCATGCGAAGAACTTCTCGTTCATACTCGATATTGAGCAACCCGGCTGGCGCGTATCGCCCGCCTATGACCTCACCTTCGCCGAAGGGCCGGGGGGCGAGCACAGCATGAGCGTGGACGGCAACGGCAAAGACCCAAGCGTCGCTGATATTCTTAGGGTCGCCGAGAAGAGCGGCATCGGGAAAGCGGTCGCACGCCGCATCGTCGACGAGGTGGCGGCGGCGGTCAGGCACTGGGCGCGGTTCGCTGATGAGGCGGGCGTCTCCAAAGGTTCGACGAAGAACATCGCCAAGTACTTGCAGTAAACTTCTTGCCTTAGATGTCGCCGGTGCTATAATCGCGGCATGGTTGGGAGAAAATACCTCATCTTTTTCGCGCTTCTTCTCGTCGCGTGTTCGTCGCACACCGCCAAGAACGATGCCGACGCGGTGACGCCCGACGGCGGTGATGTTGTCGATGTCGGAACCGATGATTTCATCTTCATCGAGGCCGACGAGATCATTTCCGATGCCGACATTCCGGTCGGTTGTCCCTCCCTGAAATACTACGCCAATGTCAAGGCGGCCGGCTTTCCGTTCAAGGATGGTAACGGCAAGATAACCTTCTGTCGCCCCGGTTGCGATACCCCGACCGAGAATGATCCGCAGTGCGTAAAGAATCTCTGGACATGGATCAACTGGAAACGATATCAAGAATACGCAACGGGGGTCGATACCCTGCGCGAATGCTATCCATGGCCCTGCGAATTGCCCGATATGAAAGCCCGTAGGAATCTCCACGAATGTGACCGGAATCTTGCGAGCCAAGAATATATAGCCGACATGGGTGCACTCTACGATCTCAAACTATACAAAAACACCGTAGGTATTCTGATGACCAATCCCCATGCAAGCAAGGCGATGACTTATGATGTGACAAAGGATGCCTATACCAGCATCGCGCATAGCGGACACGGTGTTGGATTCCATTATGACCGGTTCGTTTTCTACACCACCTATGAAGACTATGTGAATTCCGATACCGGCTACGGGAACACCTACATCGCTACAGCCAAGAAAAACGGCGCAGATTACAAGTACGAAGTTATCTATGACGACGCCGAACACATGGCGCAGTTCAATCGTCCTCCTTTTGTGGGGGGAAAATGGGTTCTGTTGAATGTGGACCATGCGGGACAAGGCAAGATAGAAGTCCTCTATGCCAAAGTGGATGAGTGGGTATGGCATCCCTTAAAACCGGGGCAGGTATATGAAGGCAATATCGTCGACAATCGCCTGACTTTCATAACCGATCAACGCCAGATATTCGTCTGCGACCTCGACAAACTACCGTTCGATCCGGAAAAGGAATGTATGCGGGTAGACAGGGGAGGAGAAACGGCCTACCAACCACGGCTGAATGAGGAGAACAAGAACCAGATGGTCTACTTCAACGCCGTCGGCGACCCCAACATGACTCTTGTGGATCTGTCGGGAGAGAAACCTGTGTATTCTTCATTGCCGTTCACCATATCCGAGCCCCAAAGCACAGGGGCCTATCCTCATCAGTTCAAGGGGAATCTGATCCTCTATGACGAAGCCTATATGCCCCTCGACAATTCTCGCATGGACTACAAAGCCTGTTTCTACCGCGTTGACACGAAAAAGAACTATTGCCCGACGAAATATACGGACCCATTCTTGAAT
>JAKLFG010000038.1 GCA_022711315.1 bacterium
CGACGACCGGCTCACCCTTCTCGATAACGGCGGCAATCTCGGCGTCACCGCCTCGTTCAACCGCGCGATGGAGACGGCGCGGGGCCGTTACATCGCCTTTCTCGGCGCCGACGACATCAGCCTGCCCGAACGGCTGACGGCACAATGCGGATTCCTTGAGGAGAACCCGGGCATCGGCGTGCTCGGCGCATGGATGCGGACCTTCGGGAGCCGCCGGCGGCTCATGAGATATCCCGAACACGACGCCGGCATCCGGGTGGGCAACCTCTTCATCTGTTCGGTCGGCCATCCCTCGGTGACGCTGAGGAAAGAGGTGTTCGCGGAAAAAGGGATACGCTTCAACGGATCGCTCCGCGCCGGGGTGGACTACGACCTCTGGTCGCGTGCCGAGGCGGCGGGGGTCCGGTTCCACAACCTTCAGCGGCCGCTCGTCAGGTACCGGACCCACGCGGGGCAGATAACAAGTGGTCGGCGCGGGGAACAGTTGGCGACCGACCGGATGGTGAAACGCTTTCTTCTTGAACGGCTCGGCCTGACGCCTTCGGAGGATGAACTCGACCTTCACTGCGGGATGATGCTGCGCAAGACGGTCATCGGCGATGCCGCGACCGCCGATGCCTATGTCGCATGGACGGGCCGGATACTGGATGCGAACCGGAAAAGCGGCGTGTACGATCAGGCGGAACTGGAACACTACCTGCGACAGTGGCTCACCGAGGCCTGCGCCGCCTTCGTCTCCCGGTCGGGACAGGCGCTCATGGCCCCCGGCCTCTGGAGCCGCGGATGATAGGCACCCAACCATACGACACGGAGGACCGACGATGCTGAACTTCAAACTCTCGCTTCCCACCGAGGTCTTTTTCGGTAAGGGTCAGATCAAGGTGGTCGGCGAACAGGTCCGCCGCCACGGCGGCACCCGCGTGCTCATCTGCTACGGCTCCGACCGCGTGAAACGGCAGGGGATATTCGATGCCGTCACGGCGAAACTGGTTGACAAAGGCATCGCGTGGCATGAACTCGGCGGCATCGCGCCCAACCCGCGCATCACGAGCATCCGGGAAGGGGTGCGGCTCATCCGCGAACACCGGTGCGATCTCATCGTCGCGATAGGCGGCGGCAGCGTCCTCGATTGCGCGAAGGGGATATCGGCGGCCTCGGGCTACGAGGGCGATCCGTGGGACCTCTATACGCGGAAAGGGGAGGTGAAGGGCGTTCTGCCGCTCGGCATGGTGCTCACGCTCGCCGCGACCGGTAGCGAGATGAACGGCACGAGCGTCGTTACGAACCTTGAGACCAAACAGAAACTGGCGATACGCCTGCCGATGCTCAAGCCCCGTTTCTCGGTGCTCGACCCGGTGTACACCTACAGCGTGCCGCCCGATCAGACGGCCGCCGGGACCGTGGACATCATGAGCCATGTGTTCGAACAGTACTTCTCGCCGGTGCCCGGCACCTTTGTGCAGGACCGGCTCGCCGACGCGCTCCTCAAGACCTGCCTCCACTACGGACCGGTCGCGCTCAAGGAGCCGGAAAACTACGAGGCGCGCGCCAATCTGCTCTGGGCCGGGACGCTCGCGCTCAACGAACTGCTGACCTACGGCAAGACGGGCGATTGGGCGACCCACATGATCGGCCACGGCGTCGCCGCGCACTACGATGTGACGCACGGTGTCGGGCTCGCCATCCTCTTCCCGCACTGGATGCAGTTCGTGCTCGGTGATGACGCGCAGGGCAAATTCTACGATCTCGCCCGCAATGTCTGGGGCGTGCCGCTCGTGATGGAGCGGATGGAGGCGGCCCGCGAGGGGATCGCCCGTACCCGCCAGTTCTTCATCGAACTCGGCATGCCGGCGCGGCTCCGCGAGGTCGGCGTCGCCGAGGATATGCTTCCGACCATCGCCAAAACGGTGGTGGAGTTCGGTGAGGTGGGCGTTTTTCGCAAACTGGGCGAGAAAGAGGTGCTGGAGATACTCAAGAAGGCCTACTGACCCCGCGGATCTTTCTTCAGCGCGGCCAATCGGTCGCGCAGGAGCATCCGCCACTCGATGAAGGCCGCGACACCGAACAGACGCGCGAGAAGCAGATAGAGCGACAGACCGATCAGCGCCTGCGATACGAGCAGGGGGATGAGCGGCAGGGGGGCGTAGGCGCCGAAGATCCACGCGGCGCCGGCGGCCGTCCCGGAGGCAAGGAATATCGGCGCGATGTCGGCGATCTGTTCGCGCACGGGATAGGCGATGAGGTCGCCGCTGAATTTCGCGTTCAGGAAGTAGCCGATGACGCCGTTGACCGTCTCGGCGATGACGAGCGCCATGACGCCGAGCGGTATCGCCGCGACGAGCAGGGCGACGGCGATCGTCTTTTTCGCCACCTCGAGTCTAAGGAAGAGGTCCGACCGCCCCTTGACCTGACAGAGGTTGAGCGTGAGCGAATGGATCGGGTAGAGCATGCCGCCGAACACGAGTATCTGGAGATAGGGGGCCGCCGGGAGCCATTTTTCGGTGAGCAGGAGCAGTATCGCGGGGTGTGCGACCGCCGCGAGCAGCAGCATGGCGGGGAACACGACGAAAACGACGCTCTGGATGAGGCGGCGGTAGGCCGCCTTGAGCCGCGCGTCGTCGTCCTGTATCGTCGCGAGCGCTGCGAAGGAGACCTTCTGCACTATCAGCGTGGTGTTGACCGAGGGGAGGTCGCTCAGGCGTCTGCTCTGCGTGTAGAAGCCGAGATCTCGGGTCGAGTAGTATTTGCCGATGACGACCGGGACGATGCTTTTGAACAGCACATTGATGAGCGACGAGAGAAGGAGGTTCGAGGAGAAGGAGAACAGCGAAGCGAGCGAGGAGCGGGAAAATACGAGGGTCGGCCGCCATACGCCGGAGAGCCAGTAGAGCGCCGTCTGCAGCGCGGCGCTCGAAAGCGACTGCCCGACGAGCGCCCAGAGCCCGAGCCCGCCGTAGGCCATGGCGACGCCGATCGCGCCCGACACGAGCGCCGAGGCGATCGCGACGACGGCCTGCGGACGGAAATCCATCCGTTTCTGCAGGATGGTCGTCTGGATGAGGGAAAGCGCGTTGCAGGGAATGGTCAGCCCGAGGACCCGGGCCACGGCGGTCAGTTGCGGTTCGTTGAAGAAACGGGCGATCGCCGGCGCGGAAAGATAGAGCAGGGCATAACAGGCGACCGATATGAGCAGATTGAAGTAGAATATCGTCGAATAGTCCGCTGCGTTCGCATCCTGTTTCCGGACGAGCGCGGCGCCGAAGCCGCTGTCGACGAGGACATTCGACAGCATGAGGAACACGAGCAGTATGCCGACGATACCGTAGTCGGCGGGGCTGAGTATCCGGGCGATGAGGATGGTGATGATGAACTGGACCGCCTGCTGGCCCCATTTCTCGACGGCGACCCAGGTGGCGCCCGTGACCGTCTTTTCCTTCAGGGACGGGTCAGTCATGGGAACATCCCCCCGATCACCGCAGTGGGATCAGTGCTTGCGCAGGGTGTCGATACGGTCGCGGTAGTCGGCGCGCGGCGCCGCCTTGAACAGTTCCTCGTACAGCGCGAGCGCCTTGTCGCAGTGCCCCCGGTCGCCGGTGAATTCGCAGAGGTAATAGTACACGATCGCCTTCTGGTCGTTGGTCTGGCAGTCGACGAGCAGTTTCTCGAGCGCCGCCGCCGCCGCCGCCGCATCGGTGCGGGCCCGGATCCGTTCCTTGAGGATGCGCGCCTTAAAAAGGAAATCCTTGCGGCCGACCGCCTCGCTTATCTCGACCGACTCGTCGGTGAGTTTTTCCGCCTCGTCGATCCGCCCCATGTCGAAGAGCAGTTCCCCCTTTTCGAAGCAGAACTCGCCGAGCAGGTTCTTGAGCGACAGGTCGGTCGCTATCTTGACGGCGCGGTCGTAGTATTTCTCCGCGTCTTCGTGGCGCCGCTGGCGCTTGCTCACATTGCCGAGCATGTTGTTCGCCATCGCGATATGGCGCGAACTGCCGAGTTCGGCCGCGATGTCGCGCTGTTCCTTGAAGGAGGTTATCGCGTCCTCGTATTTGCCCATCCAGAAGAGGAGTTCCCCCATGTTGTTCTGGGTGTAGGCGATGTAGAACTTCGAGCCGAATTTCTGGTACACCTCAAGGCTCTCGCGGTAGTAGCGCAGGGCGTTCTCGAAGTCGTTGAGGTACGAGCACGACAGGCCGAGATTGGTCTTGGCGATGGCCATGTCGAGTTCGGCGCCCAGTTCCTCGGCGAAGGTGAGCACCTGCCGGTAGTATTCCTGCGCGGTGCGGTAGTCGGCGCGGTAGTAACCGACCCCGCCGAGATAGCGGTAGGAGAGCATGATGTTGGCGCGGTCGTTAAGCTCTTTGGCTATCGCGAGCCGCTGGTTGAAGAACTCGACCGCTTTGTCGAGGTCGCCTTTGTAGTAGTAGATGAGCCCGATGTAGCCGAGCACCATGCATTCGCCGGTCCGGTCGCCGAGCGACCGATAGAGGTCGAGCGCCTTGTCAAGCAGTTCGCGCGATTCCTCGTAACGCCCCTTCTCGAGCATGAGGTAACTGAGGTCCTGCATGTTGGCGGCCACGCGGACGGTATCCTGTAGGGCGGTCGCCCTGTCGAGCGCGGCGCGATACGAATCCTCGGCCTCCTTCCACTTGCCGATGAGTTTGTAGACGCCGCCCAGTTTGTGACGGATGTCCAGTTCCCCGGCGGGGGTCTCGACATAGTCGAGCAGTTTGGTATAGAACCGTATCGCGTCCTCGTTCTGGTAGTGGGCGCGGGCGTGGTCGGCCGCCTTGGCGAGATAGCGACGGGTCTTGTCACGCTCTTCGGCCCGCTCGAAGTGGAACGCCATCTCGGAGGCATGCTTGTCGTCGTCCGGGTAGATGCGCTCCATCGTCTCGGCGACGACGCGGTGGATGGTCTTGAGCCGGCTCCGTAACTGCATGTCGTAGGCCGCCTCGCGCAGGAGCAGGTGGCGGAAGGAATAAAGCAGTTCGGAGAGCGGCGCCCAGATGCGTTCGAGTTTGCCTTCGTTGAGCAGGGTCGGGACATCGTGTTCGCTCATGAGCGCCGCGAATATGTTGACATCGACCTCGCGGCCGAGCACCGACGCGGTGAAAACGCCCTCCTTGAGCCGCTGGGAGAGCCGGTCGATGCGGCTTATCAGGAGGGCGTTGACCCCCTGCGGTATCTCGACATCGCCGCCGATGGCTTCGAAATGCCCGTCGCGGAGTTCCAGCAGATTGTTGTTCTTGAGGTAGAAGCATATCTGTTCGACGAAGAAGGGGTTGCCCTCGCTCCGCTGCATGATGAGAGCCCGCAGATTATCGCCGACCGGTGCGCCAAGCACCGTCTTGGCGAGCAGAGCGACCGAATCGGGCGATAGCCGGTCGAGCGGTATCTCGGTGCGGGCCACCCCGGCATCGGTCTCGATGTTCGTTTTGGTGCCGTCGTCCTCGTAGCGACCGAGCGTGACGAGCGCGAAGGGGAACCGGTCGGTCTGGCGGAACAGTATCTTCACGATCTCGCGCGAGTCGTTATCGAGCCACTGCACATCGTCGAGCGCTATCGCGACGGGGTGGATGAGCGACAACGCCTTCAGGAACTCCTTGACGGCGTACAGGGTGTTCTCGAACCGGCCTTTCGCGTCGAGTTTCTCGTACAGGCTGTCTTTCCACTCGATGCCGATGAGCGCGCCGAGGAACGAGTGGGTACGGGAAAGTTCCGCGACGACCTCCTGCGCCGAGGGCGGTATCTTGGCGATGACGGCGTCCCACCGCTTCTCGAAGCGCCGTTTTTTCTCCTCGGGGGAATCGGCGTCGCCCTGATCGAAGAACCGCTCGAAGAAGTTCACGAAGGGGTTCATCGATTTGCGGAGTATCGAATCGGCGGAGAGGACGATGACCTCGGCCGACCCGGCGAGCCGGTCCTTCACCGCGGCGAGGAAACGGGTCTTGCCGATGCCCGGGTCGCCCCAGATCATGAGGAGCCCGCCGTTCCGTCCCTCGGCGAGAGGGGTGAGCGCGGTCGCGGCGCGGTCGAGTTCGGCGTCACGGCCGATCATCGCCTGTTCGAAGGCGAGTTCGTCGCCCGCCGCCTTGGGGCCGCGCAGGGAGAATACCGGGGTCTTTTCGGTCTTTCCCTTGAACTGGAACTCGCCGACCATGCCGGTCTCGTACTGGTCGGCTATCTTTTCTGC
This sequence comes from bacterium, assembly GCA_022711315.1. Taxonomy (GTDB): domain Bacteria; phylum UBP6; class UBA1177; order UBA1177; family JAKLFG01; genus JAKLFG01. The sequence goes on from JAKLFG010000038.1 coordinate 6,194, forward strand.
CACCATCCGGGAAAGCCAGATATCGCCCCACGCCGCCTTCATCATGAAACGGGCCGAGAGATTGACCCGGTCGCCGAGCACCGTGTAGGTCGACCGGCGGTCGCTCCCGACGAAGCCGGCATAGACCTCGCCCTGCGTGATGCCGCATCGGAAGGGTATCTCGACGCGCTCCTTGACCGCGAGAATGAAACTGATGGCCCGCTGGACATTGTTCTCGTAACTGACCGGCGCGCCGAACAGCACGAGCATGTTGCCGCCCTTGTCGCCGAAATCGAGCAGGTTGAAATAACCGCCGAACGCGTCGCAGGTCTCGATGACGGCGGCGGCGAACCGGTCGAGCGCCTCGAAGCCGTCGGGTTGCTGGAACGATATGAATACCGGGACGATATCGCGGAATTCGCCGGAAAGTCTCTGGGAATAGATCTGTTCGGGGTAGAAGACGCGACCGACCTCGGGCCGTATCGGATCCTCGGGGCGGGACACCGGCGCGGAAACAGCGTCGGACCACGACACGATGCGGTGGAAACCGACGGCATTATCCTGTGTCGGTCCGGTCGAAAAGGCCGTTTTCGGCGTCTTGGCGAGGGCGCGGTCATCGAGGATGACATCGCCGGAGCAGGCGTGATGTTCGGCGGCGGCACAGCCGTCTATCGCCTCGCCGCGGAAGAAGAAGGTGCGGTGATAATCGGTACCGGGGATGCCCCAATGGACATCGCCGAACGAGATGCCGACCTTTGCGCTGATGGTGAAGGTGCCGTACGGCGTTTCGTGGCAGGAGCGGACGCCGAAGATGCGCTGTATCTCCCTGCCGGCGTGGCAGGGGCAAAGGATATCGTCGCCCGGGAAGACCGCGGTGAAGGCGTCTCCCGCGAAGCCGGTGATGAACCCGCCGCTCTGGTAGACCGCGTCGATGACCGGGCTGAAGGTCGAGTTGAGGATGTCCGATATGAACTCCGCGCCCACTTTACCGTGTTGCATGAGTTTTTCGGTCATCGAGGTGAAGCCGGAGACATCGACGAACATGGCACCGCCGCGGAACGCCCCGTGCAGTTCTCCCGCGAGGAAGCGTTCTTGTATGAAGGACGGGAACAGCGCGCGCATGAGCGGTACGGGACCCTCCGTATCGTGACGATGACCGTTGAACGGTAGCCGATTGTTCGCCAAATAGCAAGTTTCGTTTCGGTTACGCTTGACGCCGGAGGAATGATAGCATACAATGGGCCGTCATGGATCGGAGGAGTACGCCGTGGAAGGAACAAAACAGCCCGATAACAGTAAGAAATGCGAACTGTCCTGCGAGGTCTGGAGCCGGGTCGTCGGCTATTACCGCCCGACCGGCAACTGGAATCGCGGCAAACAGGAGGAATTCAAAAAGCGGAAGCCCTTTGTCGTGAACGCCGTCGCCTTCCCCGGCGGTCCCGAGCCGCACGGCGAGACGCCGCGCTGACCGCGCCCTCCACGCGCCGATGTCCCTGCTGAAACGATCCGCCGCCATCCTCGCCGGACGGATCCTGCTTTTTATCGCCATCGCGACCTTTTTCTGGATACCGATGATCCGCCACTACGCCATCCGGTACCGCCTGCTCGGTGGCTCATGGTGGGAGCACATACACCCGTCGCAGTTCGACTGGCTGCTCATCGGCGTCTTCTTCTTCATGACGGCGGTCTGCGTCTTCACGATAGATCTGCGAAAGAACCTGCTGATACTCCTCATCGCGGCGCTCGGTGGGCTCAGCATCGAGGGGTGGGGGACCCAGACCGAACTCTGGCGTTACTACACCCGCGAACGGCCGCCGCTCTGGATAATCCCGGCATGGCCGACCGCGGCGCTCACGATAGATTCACTGTCGCGCCTCATCGACCGTCGGATACCGCATATCGACGCGAAGTGGTGGAACGGCGCGGCGTGGGCGCTCTTCGGGTCATTCCTCGCGCTCATGATCCCGTTCACCCTGCCGTACCTGTCCTATTCGATGACGATATTCTCCATCGCCGTCATCGTACTCGTCGTCGTCTCCATCTGGGCCGGCACCGCCGACCGGCGGACCGCGGTGGTCATATTCGTTGTCGGTTCGGCGCTCGGCTGGTTCCTTGAACTGTGGGGGACGACCCGACACTGCTGGATATACTACACGGGACAGGAGCCGCCGCTGTTCGCCGTTCTCGCGCACGGCGCCGCCTCGGTGACCTTCTGGCGGGCCCACCTCATCGTGGACGGCATTATTTCGCGGCTGTTCCCGAAGTATCAGGGGCACTGGAGTTGGCAGGCGGTCGCAGAGCGGACCGGATCACCCATATCCCGATGATCGTGACCAGTATCTCGATGATCTGACCGGCGGTAAGCAGCCCGAAGACTATCCGGCTCTCCTGCCGGACGAACTCTATGAGGAAATTGGTGGCGCCGTACCCGACAAGACAGACCCCGGCGATGATGTCGCGCTGGATGCCGCGCCGCTCCATCACCACGATGGCGACGAACAGCAGGAGCATGGAGACCGATATGTACAGCTGCACCGGATGGACCGGGAGCGACGGGGCGTAGCGCGACGCGATCTGCCCGTATTTGTAATGCAGGGCCGACGCGTAACTGCCGGGCGGGAACACCATCCCCAGCGGCAGGTCGGTGGGCCGCCCGAAACAGCAGCCGTCGGCCAGACAACCGAGCCGTATGATGGCCGAGAAGAGCGGGAAGGGATAGATGAAGGGGTAGAAGAATCGCCGCCAGTCCTTCCGGATGAACAGCAGTATCGCCGAAAGGGTCAGTATCCCCGCCGTTATCGAGAAGCCCTTAAAGGCGAACTTGAAGAACTTGACGAACCCCTCGGGGGTGTAGATGCCGAAGATGAGTTGCGATACGCCCGAGGTGTAGTTGAACAGTTGCCCGTTGAGCGCGGTCTGGATGAGCAGTATCGAGAGCGGGATGAACACCGCGCCGACGAACGAGAAGAAGACGATGCGGAACAAATTCCAGAACTCCTTGAAGAAACTGAGTTCGCGGACCGTCAGCCATATCCAGACGGCGAACCCGCCCCACATGAACACATTGTAACCGTAACCGCCGATGTAGGGATCGCGCAGGGTCAGCCAGTCGAGCATCGCGCCTCGCTATTTCACCGCGCCCGCCGCGCCGCCCGCCGCGCCGATGACCCCCTTGAGGTCGTTGTCGGTGAAGGTGAGCCCGATGCCGACGAAATAGTCGCGCTGTGAGTTGCGCAGGATGTCGTCCGCGCCGCCGGTCAGGTACAGCCAGTTGAACGGCTCCTTGTCTGTCCAGCGGAACGGATAGACATTGGTGAGGAGGCGCAGGTTCGGGGTGTCGCCGCTCGTGAGGTCGAATATCTCGGAGGTGAGCGACACATACTTGACCGGCAGATAGTCCACGCCGACGCCGCCCGAACTTTCCATGATGCCGCCGCGGAGCGTCCAGTCGCCGAATATGCGGGCGATCTGCAGGTCGAACTTGATGCCGCTCTTCTCGGTCTTGGTCTCGTGCTCGGTGACGGTGCGGACGGTCGGGGTCTCCGCAGGATCGGTGATCTCGGTGACGGTCGTTTTTTCGGTGGTGCGGCCGCCCGGGTCGTCGGTGACGCCGATGAGGTAGTAACGGTCGTCGCGGGGCTGGAGTTTCAGCGCGAACTGGTCCTGGAAATTCTGGTCGAGCGTCCGGAACTCGCTGTGAAAATCGACATGGACCCGCATGCCGAGCGTCGAGTCGGCGTAGTCGGACGCCTTTTCGGCGATGTTGGCGATGTTCTCGTAGAGTTTCTCGTCCTTGAGCGCCTTGCCGAGATTTCCCTCGCCGTCCTTGACGCGTCCGGTTATCTCCTCCATGTTCTTCATGGTCGCCTTCGCGCTCTCCAGCGTCTCCTGCGCATCCTTTATCTGTCCCGAAAGGGCCTGCAAACTGTCGCGCACCGCGGCGAGCGATTCGCTGATGGTCTGGTCGTTGTCGCCTATCAGTTTGTTCGCCTTATCGGTGATGGCGATGGTGTTCTTGATGAGCAGTTCCATCTGGGCGAGGTTGCGGTCGAAATTCGCGTTCACCTTGCCGGTGATGTCGGCCATGTTCTTGAGCGTGATGCGCATCAGCACGAGATTCGCCTCGACATTCTGCGCAGACGACTTTGATACCTTGGTCAGGACATCTATCAGTTCGGTCATCTTTTTCTGGAAATCCTCGCGCTCGACGAAATCGCCGATGTTGTTGACGATCCCCTCGGCGCGGTTCGCGATGGACTTCGCCTTGCCGATGGTGTAGTTGAGCCCGGTCTGGCTGTCCACATGGGTTATCCAGTCGCCGTCCTTCAGGGGGTGTGCCGTGTCCTCTCCTGAATGGATCTGGAGCATGGCGGTGCCGAGCATCGACTGCATGTCCTTGTAGAGGAACGCATCCTTGTAGAGCGGCACCTTGTCGTATATCTCGAGCGTCACCTTGGCGCGGTTCCCTTCGAGTTCTATGGTGCGTATCTTGCCGATCGCGACCCCGGCGATGAGTATCTCGGAGTCCTCCAGCAGGCCGGTCGCGTCGTCGAGGTAGGCGTGCAATTTGTAGGTGCCTCCCTTCATGAGCCAGTCGGCGCTCTTCATCATGTAGTAGGAGGTGAGTCCCGTGATGACGATGAAAAAAAGACCGATCTTCGCTATCCGCGTCATCATGACCGCACCGCCGTGCCGTTATTATCGTGACAGTCCATCGCGTTCTCCATGAAAAGTCTCAGTACCGGATGTTGCGCCCCGCGCATCTCGCGCGGCGTGCCCGACGCCTCGATGACGCCGTCGTGCAGGAACGCTATCGTGTCGGCGATGTGGAACGCCGCCTGTATGTCGTGGCTGATGATGAGACAGGTCACGCCGAGCGTGCGGTTGACCTTCAGGATGAGTTCGTCGATGCTCTGCGAGAGCACCGGGTCGAGCCCGGTGGTCGGCTCGTCGAACAGCACGATCTTGGGGCCGGTGGCGAGCGCCCGGGCGAGCCCGACCCGTTTTCTCATGCCGCCGGAAAGTTCGGCGGGGTATTTGCGGCCCGCCTCCGGCAGATCGACCAGTTCCAACATCTCGTTCACCCGCTCTTTGACGGCGCGGCGGTCGTCCCACCGGAGCATCTCCTCCAGCGGGAAGGCGACATTCTCCTCGACGGTGAGGGAATCGAACAGCGCCGCTTCCTGAAAAAGGTACCCGATATCGCGCCGCATGGCAAGAAGTTCCCGCTCGTTCATCTTCACCACATCGCGGCCGTCGTAAAGTATCTCGCCGCGGTCGGGCCTCTGGAGCCCCATGAGGTTCTTGAACAGGACCGATTTGCCGATGCCGCTCTTGCCGATGATGACCGTGATCCTGCCGCGCTCGATGCCGATGGTGACCCCGCGCAGGACCTGCTGGTCGTAAAAGGACTTGTGGAGGTCCCGTATGTCGAGGATGAGGTCGCTCATGTCAGTTCTTGTACAGCATGGTTATCAGTATGTCGGCGAGCACATAGTCGGCTATCAGTATCGCGACCGAACTCGACACGACGGCGCGGGTGGTCGAGATGCCGACCCCCTTGGCGCCGTTGCGGGTCGTCAGCCCGTAGAAACAGGATATCGTCGTCACGATGATCGCGAATACCGCCGCCTTGATGAGCCCCGAATAGATGTCCTTCGGGTCTATCCAGAAGTAGAGCCGGTCCCAGTAGCGCGCCGCATCGACCCCTTCGAGCACCACCGCGACGAAATAGGAGCCGACCACGCCGAGGATGTTGGCGAGCCCCGTCAGCAGGGGATACACCACGATGGAGGCGAGCATCCGCGGCACGACGAGGTAGTGTATCGGGTTGACCGCCATCGTCTCCATCGCCGCGATCTGCTCGGTGACCTTCATGGTGCCCAGTTCGGCCGCCATCGACGAGCCGTTCTTGGCGATGAGCATGAGCGCCGTCATGACCGGGGCCAGTTCGCGGCCCATCGTCATCGCCACCATCGCCCCGACGAAGGTCTCGCCGCGGAAGATGCGCATCATGTAGGTGACCTGCAGGGAGAATATCATGCCGACGGTGAGCGCGGACAGCGATATGATGAGGAGCGAGTTGACGCCTATCTTTTCCATGTGTTCGAGCAGGAGTTTCCACCGGAACGGCCGCCGGAAGGTCCAGCCGATGGTCGAGAGCAGGAAAATGGCGTATTTGCCCGAAACGGTAAGCAGTTCGCCGATGTAGGCGGTCACGAAACGCATGTCGGTCGTCCATCCTCCCTAGAAAGGCACGCGAACACTACCGGAAAGCGGTGCGATAGTCAACTATAAAATGCGGTAACAGCGACACATCTTTTTGACTTCGGTCATGGCGCTTGCTATAGTCGGTCGCACGCAACGGGAGGTGCTTCGCCATGATCAAAACTGCAATGGTCGATCGGTCGGTTCTGACCGATATCCGACAACTTATCGAACAGGCGCGGCAACGCGCGGCCGTCGCCGTCAACGCCGAACTGACTCTTCTGTACTGGCACATCGGACAGCGACTGCTGACGGAGACCCTTGGCGGAGAACGGGCCGAATACGGCAAGCAGATCGTCGCCTCGTTGGCGCGGCAGCTTTCAGCGGAATACGGCAAGGGCTGGAGTGAAAAACAACTCTGGCATTGTCTCCGCGTCGCGGAGATTTTTCCCGCCGAAGAGATTCTCTCCACACTGCGGAGAGAATTGAGTTGGAGCCACATCAAGACGATAATGTATCTTGATGAGCCGTTGAAACGAGAATTCTACATTGAAATGGCCAGACTGGAAGGATGGTCCTCCCGTCAATTGCAGGAACGGATACGATCAATGCTTTACGAGCGCACCGCCATCTCTAAAAAACCCGGCAAGACCATCGAAAAGGAATTGAAAGCGTTGCGCGAGGAAGGACATCTTTCGGCCGACCTCGCTTTCCGCGATCCTTATTTGCTGGATTTCTTGGGATTGGCGGACACTTTTTCCGAAAAAGATCTCGAAGCGGCCATCGTCGCTGAGTTGCAACGGTTCATTACGGAACTCGGAGGCGATTTCGCTTTTCTGGCGCGGCAAAAGAGGATCACCATTGACGAGCGCGATTATTACATCGATCTGCTGTTCTATCATCGTCGCTTGCAGTGTCTGGTGGCGATAGATCTGAAGATCGGTGAATTTGATGCGGGTTATAAAGGGCAAATGGAGTTGTATCTGCGCTATCTCCAGAAGTACGAACAGCTTGCGGGAGAGAACACGCCCATCGGGCTTATTCTTTGCACCGGCAAGAACCGCGAACATGTGGAACTTTTGCAACTCGACAAAAGTAATATCCGGGTGGCCGATTATTTGACTTTGTTGCCGCCGAAGGAATTGCTGGAATCAAAACTGCATCGTTCGATCGAGATAGCACGGCAACGGCTTGCGCTGAGGGAAGGAGGCAAGCCATGAGATACCCGATATACCTGCTTGCCCTATTCATACTGCTCCTTGCCGCCTGCACCCCGCCGGAAGAACCGGGCGACGACGGCATAGTCACAGACAGCGACGAAACCAGCGACATCGACCCGGGACAGGAAGTGACCTTCCCGGACCCGGCGTTTGATGAATGTGTGCGCAGTTATCTCATGAAGGAAGAGGGAACGCCTATTTATGCTTCAGAATTGGCGAGCTATTCGACATGGGGTTGCGTCGACGCAGGAGTTATCGATATAACGGGCATCGAATACATGGTCAATCTGGAATCCCTCAACCTCTATTCCAACCAGATCGTATCGCTCGAACCGCTCAGGAATCTGAAGAAGGTGAAGGAATTGGATCTGCATGATAATTTGATAGAGGATATAGGGCCGTTGCAAGAATTGACATTGATCGAAAACCTAATTATTCACAAGAATAAGATTAAAAATATAGAAGCATTGTCGGGAATGACTAATCTCCAAGAAACATATCTAGATTTAAATTTAATTGAAGATCTGACCCCCCTAAACGAACTTGGCAACCTGATTTTCTTATCTTTGTCAAGTAATAGTCTGACTTCTATTTTGCCATTGGGTTCGATAACGAGTTTGAAAACCATAGATTTGGAGAACAACAGGATAACAGACATTAACCCAATAAAGACATTGCTTAATTTAAACAAGATATATGTTGCCAACAATTGTATTTCTGATTTAACTCCTCTTGATTATCTGAAAGAAAACGGAGCATTGACTTTTGTTGAAGGCGACTCCGCCGAAGAACAACAGAACTGTACCCTCGTCTCAGAGATTCCCATAGAAATGTAAGCTCCTCCTCCTCGACGCCTTCCTCTCTCGTGGCGAAGAGATCATCCTGAAAGAACTCATCCGCGCCCAATACCCGCTGGGCGACACCGGTGAAGATCGGGCCGTGATTCACCCTCGGACAGGCGGTGAAACTGCTGGAATAAAGAGTTGACAAGAGCCCGGCGACCGGGTAGAAAACACCGAAACCCGTTGGGGGAGATGATGAGCGAAATCCCAATGCAGATACCGGGCGAAACCGAAGACACCTTCTCCTTTTCCAAGGAGAAGGCGGGGATGAGGTCATTCGAGAGAAATATTCTGAAGTTCTTCTTCCTGTTATTCTTCCTGACCCTTGCCGCCTGCACCCCGCCGGAAGAACCGGGCGACGACGGGATAGTCACCGACAGCGACGAAACCAGCGACATCGACCCGGGACAGGAAGTGACTTTCCCAGACCCAGCGTTCGATGAATGTATTCGCGGTCGTCTTATGAAGGAACCCGGAGAATCTATCTATGCTTCTGAGTTGACGGGCTTCTCGACTTTCGGTTGTTTTGACAGAGGCGTCGTGGATATAACCGGCATCGAGTATATGACAGACCTAGTTTATATAGACATGTACTCCAACCAGATCATATCGCTCGAACCGCTCAGGAATCTGAAAAAGGTGCGGGAGTTGGATCTGCACGATAATTTGATAGAGGATATCTCTCCATTACAAGAATTGACATTAATCGAAAATCTAATTATTCACAAGAATAAGATTAAAAACATAAATGCATTGTCGGGAATGCTAAATTTACAAGAGACATATCTAGATTTGAATTCAATTGAGGATTTGACTCCTCTAAGCGGACTTGGCAATCTAATTTTTTTATCTTTATCGAGTAATAGCCTTGCCTCTATTTTACCACTGGGCTCTATAACGAGTTTAAAAACGGTAGATTTGGAAAACAACAAGATAATAGATATTAGCCCAATAGAAACATTATTAATTTTGAATAAGATATATATAGCTAACAATTGCATTTCCGACTTTTCTCCTATAGAATACCTGAAAACCAATGGCGCATTGACTACCGTCACCGGCGACACCGCCGAGGAACAGCAAAACTGCACTCTAGTCTCTGAATTGCCGATAACGATGTGACCTGCTTTTCCCTAAAAACTGAAATAGGCGACCACGGCGATGGCGAGGGCGATGCGGTACCAGCCGAACGGGGCGAAGGTGCGGGTCGATACCCAGCGCATGAAGAGGGCGATGACGGCGTAGGCGGTGAGGAACGACACGACAAAGCCGACCGCAAGCGCGAAAGCCTGTTCGCCGCTCACCAGCGCCGAATGTTTGAGCAGGCTGTAGGCGGTCGCCGCGCCGATGGTGGGGATGGCGAGGAAGAACGAGAACTCGGCCGCCGCGACGCGGGTAGTACCCAACAGCATCGCCCCGATGATGGTCGCCGCCGACCGCGAGACGCCCGGCACCATCGCGAGACACTGGATGAGCCCGATGAGGAGCGCGATCTTCAGCGGGATATCCTCGGCCGCCGCGATGCCGTCGCGGGGGGCGCGCCTCTCGACGACAAGTATCGCGATGCCGCCGACCAGCAGTGATCCGGCGACGACGAAGGGGTTGAAGAGATGCTCCTCGATCAGGTCGCCGAACGCGGCGCCGAGCACGAGCGCCGGGATCACCCCGACGATGGCCGCCCTCCAGAGCGAAAGGACGCGGCCGCGGTGCTCCTTTTCTCCGGTCGGCACGAGGCGGCGGCGGAAGTAAATGAGCACCGACAGGATGGCGCCCGACTGGATGACGATGTCGAACATCGCGGCGAAGACCGGGTCGCGGAAGGTGAAGAACTCGTTGGCGAGTATCAGGTGGCCGGTCGAGGAAACGGGGAGAAACTCCGTTATTCCCTCTATGATGCCCAGTATCACCGCGACGATGATGTCCTGCATGGTACGCCCTGTCTCCTTTGTTCAGAGGCGACTATGGCAAAAAGGAGGGCGGGAGTCAAAAATTATATTGAAAAACGGTTCCCGATGGATACAATCCGCTTTCGTAGTTGTTCGTATTGCAACGGAACATCGCAGGAACGAACGGTAACAGCAACGGTCATTGAGGGAGGAAAAAGATGAAAGAGTTCATCGCAGAGATCGCCAAGCATCTGGTCGATCGTCCCGACGATGTCGAGGTGAATTTCATCGAGGGGAAAAGCACCGCCATCATCGAACTGCGCGTGGCGCGGGAAGATGTCGGCAAGGTCATCGGCAAGAGCGGCCGCACCGCCAACGCGTTGCGGACCATCCTTTCGGCGGTCGCCAGCCGCCACGGTCAGAAGGTGGTCCTTGAGATCATCGAAGAGAAGTGACCGGGCCATGACCGCGGGAATTCGCATCCGGGCCGCCTCCCGTTGCGGGGGCGGCTTTTCTTTTCTTCCCTTCACGCTCCTCCTGTCCCTGCTGGCGTTCGGCGCCGTGCTGTTCGTCATCCTGCGCAACTACGGGGCGTTCGAGGATGAAGACCGTCTGGCGGGGGCGCACCGGTACGCCGAATCGCTTAAGGACTTCTTCGTTCCCGAGCCGGTCAAGTACAAGGTCTACGACATCCCGCTACTCGTCCGGGCGCAGGACCGCGGCTCCGAATTCTGGAATACGACCTTCCCGAACTTCCTGCGCGAGGCGCGCGAGGAGACCGACCGGATACTGACCTATGAGCGGGCCATCAACAAACGGGACGACAACGGCGACCACGCGGCGGTGAACATCGCCGACGAGCCGATGCTCATCGCGGTACTCAAGGAGGGGAAGGATCTCTCCGGCAGAACGCTTTTCAACCTCGCGGCGGGTGACATATTCGATTTCTGGGACACCGCGGCGCGGCGCTACGATAACTGGGTGCTGGCGCGGGAGCGGCACTTCGCCACAACGACGCTGCTCCAGATGAAAAAGAACGAACTCACCGAGGAGGAGCGAAAGAAGCACACCGAGGAGTTGACCCGTCTCGAACGGATACTGGCCAAGGACCGGTTCCTGCCCGACCCGAAGGCGGTCGCCGGGTTCCTCCCGCACGCGAAGCCCTCGGCGATAGAGTTCGACGAGCAGGGCGGCGCCGTGCGCGTCGCCGGGCCCAACGCGGCGGTGGCCATATCGATGCTCCGCGAGGCGATATTCCTCGAGCGGCTACGCGCCAAACTGCCCAAGGACCTGCACTATCTCATCTACTTCGGCGATCGGCACGGCATCTGGAAACTGCCGGCGAAATATGTCCGCTGGACCGTGAGCATCGATAACCCGCTCGTGGTGCTCGGCGACAAGTCGCTCGGCGCGGTGCGGCTCGTGGAAGAGGAGGGGGCGTGGGCGATAGCGCGGGTCAACGAAAGCGTCATCGTGCAGGACGACCGCTCCTATTCGCTGCCGGTCGATTGGCGCACCGGCCTGCCGCCGACCGCGAACATAGCCGCATTCGTCATCGGCCGATCGGCGGTCACCGCCCGGATGCTCGCCTACGGCCTATTCATCGCGGGGCCGGAGGACCGCGCCGCCTTCGACGCCGCATTCCCGCAGGTCCCCTATGTGGTGACGGCCCGCCGCGATACGCCGATGACGCGGGAGGCCGAATATTCGCGCCCGGTCGCTGACTATCTGACGAAACTTCTCAAGGCGGGCGCTCCGATGACGATGCCCGAGATACTGACCGCCGCGGACCGCTTCGCGCGGAAGCAGAAACCGCCCGTCGACGCCCCGAAGGTCAAAGTGACGATACCCTATGTCGAGCGGACCGCCGAACTGTTCGTGCCGCCGGTCACCAAGGACCGTTTCGTGAGCAAAGATGATATCGAAAAAGCGCGCGTCAAACAGCGCCAGCGCGCCGCCGACAGCGACCCGTTCAAGAAATGGGCGAAAGAGCGCCCCGACGACGACCAGCCGCGACCATGAGCCAACCGCTCGCGACCAGCCTGCGCCCGAAAGACCTCGACGAGGTGGTGGGGCAGGGGCATATCACCAAACTCATCTCATCGTTCCTCGCGCAGGGCTTTCTCCCCTCGATGATATTCTACGGCCCGCCGGGGACCGGCAAGACGACGGTCGCCCGGATCGCCGCGGAACTGTTCAAGGCGAAGATATACTACTTCTCCGGCGTCAAGGATTCGACCGTCGATATCAAGAAGAAGGTCTATACCGAGAAGGGGACGCTCTTCGCCCAGCGGCAGATGGTCTTCGTGGACGAGTTGCACCGGTTCAATAAGGCGCAACAGGACATCTTCCTCCCGATGATAGAGGAGGGGGGCGTCATCTTCATCGGCGCGACGACCGAGAACCCGTCGTTCTATGTCAACAACGCCCTGCTGTCGCGGACCCGGTCCATGCGCTTCGAGCCGATCGGCGTTCCCGATACCGTCGCGGTGCTCAAGCGGGGACTCGCGCAACTCAAGACGGAGGCCGACGATAAGACGCTCGCCGCCATCGCCGATGAATCGCAGGGTGACCTGCGGATAGCGCTCTCCATCCTCGAATCGGCCTTTTACCTCTCCGAGACCAAAGAGATCGCGTGGGAAACGGCCCGCAAGGTGCTCCTGAACCCCGACAAGTACGATAAAAAGGGCGATTACCATTACCGCATCATATCGGCCTTCATCAAGAGTCTGCGCGGGTCAGACCCCGACGCGGCGCTCTATTACCTTGTCCGGATGCTCGACGCGGGCGACGACCCGCTGTTCCTCCTGCGTCGGATGATCATCTTCGCCTCGGAAGACATCGGGAATGCCGATCCCCGCGCGTTGGAACTGGCCGTCGCGGCGCTCCACGCCTTCCGCCATATCGGCCTGCCGGAGGGGGAACTGACCCTCGCGCAGTGCGTGACCTACCTCGCCACCGCGCCGAAATCGAACGCCTCGTACCTAGCCATCAAAAAGGCGAAGGAGTTCGTGCGCGAACACCCCGACCTGAAGCCGCCGCAGTACCTCGTCAACGCGACCTCGCTCGCTCCCGAAGAGGAAGAGGGCGACTACAAGTATCCGCACGACTTTCCCGGCCACTGGGTCGATGTCCGATACTTCCCGGAAGGGGCCGAGCCGCAGAAATTCTACGACCCGACCGACATCGGCTACGAAGGGAAACTCAATATCTATTGGGAAAAACTCAAAAAAGCGGTCCGGGAAGGGAAAAAGATGCCGGTGGAATAGGGATCACTCGCTCCTCATCCGCAACACTTTCAGCGCCGAGAGATTGACGCGGTTGAGCCCTTCGGTGCCGCCGCCGGCGCCGGCGTAGGGCGCGAAGTGGGCGAAGTAGGACATGTTCATCCCGTCGCGTATCACGAAGGAGTAACTTTTACCGCTTTCGAGGAAGACCGGCAGAAAAGAGGAATTTCCCCAACGCTCCCAATCGTTCGCGCCGAGATGTGGCATCACGACCGGGCCGCTCGCAACGAGAGTGCTGCCGTCATTGTCATAGACATCGATGAACTTCTGACACGCGGTGATGCCGGTGTCTATCGGGCGGCCACTGCCGTATTCCAACTGCAGATAATAGTGCCCGGTGTAGGTCGGAGCGAACGGGGAGTAGGTGAGCGTCTGCGTGGGCGTTCCCCAGTCGCTGAAGTGGGTCTTCCCGTGTTCGGTGACCAGCAGGGCCCCCGATCCGACGAAAACGGAAGCGCCGATGGTCGTTATCCGCTCATAGGAGTCGCCCCAAAAGCACTGCGGGTTCGAGGGGAACGATTGGTGCCCGGCGGGGAGATAGCGTTGAGATACGCTGTAACAGCAGGTCTTGATCGTCAGGCAGGTCGTGTCATCGTCGGTCCACGAGGCGGAGGTGATGTTCTCGGTTGCCTTCTCGCCGTTGCGGTAGATGGTGAAGGTGGTATCGGTCTCCGGTTCGCCGTTGCGCGATAAGGTCAGCGTGATATGACCGCCGGTCGAAGAGAGGCCGGTGACCAAGGGCTCTCTCGGCGCGAAAAGGGTGCGCGGCTCGGTGTCGGGCAGTACCGTCGCGGTGTTCACACTCGCATGGCCGCGGCTGAGATCTATCTCGCAGAGGTTCTCGTCGTCGAGAGATGCCTCGCCCACGGTCGGGTCGTTCAGGAGCGTCCCGTTGAGTCTCGTGGTCTCGGCGGTGTAGTAGCCGTCGTTCGAGTCAGCGACGGGAGGCAGGGTGATGTCTATGGTGATCTTCCTGCCGCGGTAGGGGATGTCGTAGAGGATGAACCGGTCACCCTTCACGAAAAAGTCGTTGCGGGCGGCGCGGGGCAGGAAGGGGTTCACCGTTATACCGTACATCTCAGCGTCAAAACCGGCAAGCGTCCGCACCACGAGCGACACGAACCCGGCGACCGACCACAGTTGCCGGCGTGAGTTGACCACGGGGCCCGAATAGTCGCCGTCGGCGAAATAGTTGGCGAGCGTCGTGAATTCGAAATTCTCCATGTTCGAGAGATTGAAGGCGGCGCCGAACATCAGCGTCCGGACGGCGCGCCAGAGCACCTCGGCGTTGGCGGTGTTCCGGGCCGCCTGCGCATAGAGGGCCGTCACGAACGGCCAGATGGCGCGGTTGTGGTAAATGGGGGTCCATGGTTGCTGCGGCCATATCACCGGCGCTCCCGCGATGGTATGGGGCCACTGCGCGACCTGTCCGGCGGTGGTCGCCGCATCGAATACGGTGTCGCTCCACTGCGCGAGGAGTGCCGTCGCAAGCAGGTCATGGCGCGGAAGCGGCGCGGCGTTGAGTTCGGTCAGTTTCATGGCGCTCATGAGCGTCTGGGGCGTTTCGGGCGTGAGGTAGGCGGTGATGCTGCCCTGAAGGTCATCGGCCCAACCGGTATATCTCGCCTGCGCCGCGGTATCGCCGGTCATGCCGGCAAGCTCGGCCGTTATCCGGAGCGCCCGGTAATGCAGTTGGTTGGTCGAGAGTGTATTCGACATGCCGATGTGGACCGTGTCGTTCGCGGTCCACGAGGGGTAACTTTGTTCGCGCCAGTCGAGGAACGAGGTCTCGCCGCGGTAAAGGCCGAGCAATCCGCCGCTGCCGTGCTCTATGCGTACGGCCAGACGATCGGCCTCGATCGTGTTCTTCAGCGCCTCATAGGCCTCGGTAAGGAAGGTCGCGCGGTCGGTGTCGCCGAGATACTTCAGCGTCTCGTAGGCGCCGAGCGCCCAGACGACGCGGTCGGTCGAAATGGGCCACGAGCCGCCCGAGCCGGTGTCCTGCACTATCTGCGGCGCGCCGCCGCCCAGCGTCGCTTTTTTGTCGGATAATTTGAAGAGCAGGGAGTTCATCATCCGCACCGGATCGACGAGCGCAAGGCCGAGGTAGGCGGCGTAGGCGGTGTCGCGGGTCCAGACATAGGGCCAGTTCTCGCCGGTGACGAAGCAGTCGCAGGCCATCGGTTCGCCGCCGTTGAACGAGCCGTCGGTTATCTCCGAGACGCTGTTCTGCCGCGCCTCCTGTAGCGCGAGGGCGAAGAGGGCGTCGAACATGAGGTGGCCGCTCCGCAGGCGCATCTGGCCCGGTTCTTCGACGATGGTGACCTTTTTATCGGCCGGGTAGTTGTCGCGAAGCGTGTTGTCGGTGGAAAGTTCGTAGGTGCGGTAGGTGTCGACGGTGGCGGTGACCCACGCCGTGACGCCGTTCCACGATATCGAGGCGGTGGTGACGACCTCGTCGCTGTCTGGCAGGGCATCAGCATCATCGAGAATGTCGTCGGAAAGGATATCGTCGGTGGCGACATCGTCGGTCGGATCGGACTGATCCGTCTGATCGTCGTTGTTTTCATCGCTTATGCCGCTTTCGTCCTTTTCCCCCGTCCCATCGTCGTCCGGCTCCTCTCCCGTGAGGTCCCAGTCGGGCCACGAGGCGTTGTCCTGCGGCGCCTTCGTGCCGCCGTCGCAGGCGACGACCACAAGAAAAAGTATCGGGAGCAACGGGAAAAAAGATCGCATGAAACACCTCCGGTAGAACGACCACGCTATAGTACCGGCAAACGGGGCAGGTTGCAATAGAAAAAAATGTAAATAAGATGTGCGCATGGAACCGAAAAGAGCATACTTCAGGGAAGGCCCCCTCCGTTTCGCGCTGGAACTGACGGTCATCTACCTGTTGCCGGTCATCGCCCTCAAACTGCTGTTCCCGGGACGCGAGTTCTCCCGCCATTTCAAGGAGATCATGGTCTTTTTCGTCTGTTGGTCGGCCGCGGCGGGATACTATGCCCACCGGAGCGGGTTCTCGTGGAAGGAGGTCGGTCTCACCGCGCGGGAACTGCCCCGTTCGTTCCTTTTCAACCTGTTGGTCGTAGCGGTCGCGGCGGGCGTCATCGTCCTGCTCGCCGGCCCGCGGCTGTTCGAGGCCCAACGCATGCCCCGCACGACCTACTGGTTCCCGCTCTTTTACATCTTTCTCTCGTGTCCGGCGCAGGAGTTCCTGTACCGCGGCCTCCTGTTCGGGCTCATGGAGCGGGCCGGCCTTCGTCATCCGGCGCTCCTGATACTGCTCACGGCGGCGACCTACGCTTCGATGCATATCCTTTTCCACAAGCCGCTCATCGTGCCGCTGACCTTCGCGATAGGGATCGTGTGGGGGACGCTCTACTGGCGGGTGCGGAACCTCTGGGGACTCATAGTGGCGCACATCGCGCTGGGATTCCTTTCGATGGCGGCAGGGCTCGCGTGATTTTATATTTGCCACGACGGGAAAAGCGACTATAATCGCCCCGGCTTATATGGATGGAGGAGAGAGATGGGCCGTTTTCTGATAGTTCCGGCGCTGGTGGCTGCGTTCCTGCTGTTCCCGCTTAACGCCCGGGCCGAGGACGCCGCCGGACAGGACAGGGACGATATCGTGCTGAAAGGGGCCGAACGGGTCCATCCGTATCTCTGGCACGGCGCCGGGGTCGCCGGCATGGGAGGTCTTCTGCTGATACTCGGCGTCACCTTCAACGCGCTCGCCGACCGCGAGTACGACACCTACCGCGACATGCTGACCGATGAGCGTATCGCGGCCGCCATCAACGCGGGCGAAAAAAAAGAAACCTATCTTACCCGCGTGAACGATCACCTCGATGAGGGAAAGGAATACGCGGCGACCCGCACCGCGCTCTACATATCGGGAGGCATACTGGCGCTGACCGGCTCGGTGCTCATGCTCCTCACCGAGGAGAAAAAAGATGACACCACGAAATTCACCGCGTCGTTCGACGGACGCGGCGTGTACGCCGCTATGAGCATCTCGTTCTGACATGTCCTCCCTGTTCATCCGCATCTTTCTTTTTCTTCTTTCGTTCCCCGGGCTCAGCCGCCTCTACGGCCGGCTTGTCCGTATCGAACGCCCCCGGTGGCTGGTCCGCCGCATGATACGGGGCTTCGCGCGGCACTATCGCATATCGATGGACGATTTCACGGGGGAGTTCGGCGACTATCCGAGTCTTTCCGCCTTCTTTACCCGCCCGCTCGATCCGGCGAAACGGGCGATACCGCTCGACGACCGGCATATCCTCGCCCCCGCCGACAGCATACTCAGCGTCTGCGAGACGGTGCGGGACGACCGGGCGACGCAGGTGAAAGGACGCCGGTACCGCCTGACCGAACTGGTGGGGGAACCGATCGACCTTTCGCGGGGCTGGCGGGTCGCGGTCTTTTACCTCTCGCCGCACGATTACCACCGGTTCCATCTGCCGATGGCGGCGACGGTCATCGCGGCGCGGCGCGACGGTGGATCGCTCTATCCGGTCAACCGGCTCTCGGTGAACAATATCCCCGATCTTTTCATCCGCAACGAACGGGTGACGCTCAAATGCGAGACCGCGGGCGAGGTCTGGTACTATGTCGCGGTGGGCGCGACCTTCGTCGGGGCCATCTCGACGGTCGCGGGTGACATCCCGGCGGCCGGTTCGTGGCATCCGGTGGGCCGGGAATTGCCCCAGTCGGCCGAAGCGGGCCGGTTCGACATGGGATCGACCATCGTGACGCTCATCCCGGTGGCGCTGGCGGGAGAACCGCTCGTCGCCGAGGGGGAAAAGGTCCGGACGGGCGACCGCATCTGGGGACGGAGGGGCGGGTAGCCATGCATCCCGACGACACCGCCCGGCTTCGCAAATACCTCGATTTCGTCAAGATAGAAAAGCGGCTCTCGCGCAACAGCGTGGCCGCCTACGAGAGCGACCTCGAACAGTTCTTTGCCCACCTCGACGCCGTAGGGAAGGACCTCGCCGCTACCGACCATCTGACGCTCACCGACTACCTGATCGAGATATCGAAGGACCTGAAACTCAAGGACCGGTCGCTCGCCCGCAAGATATCGGCGATCAGGGGCTTCCTCCGTTTCCTGCTCGAACGGGAGGGGGCGCCGGTCACCCCGCTCATCGAGGCGATGGAACCGGTCAAACTGGCGCGCACCCTGCCGGTGTTCCTCTCGCCCGACGAGATGCAGGGGCTCCTGAACGCCATCGACACCTCGACCGAACAGGGGTTCCGCGACCGGACGATGTTCGAACTGTTCTATTCGTCGGGCCTGCGGGTGTCGGAACTGGTCGGACTGAAGGTGGGCGACCTGTTCCCGGCCGATCGGGTCATCCGGGTCTTCGGCAAAGGGGCCAAGGAGCGGGTGGTGCCTTACAGCGACGACGCGGCGCGCTATCTCGACACCTATGTCGGGACGATGCGCCATAAACTGATGAAGAAAGGGGCGTGGAACGACATCCTGTTCCTCAACCGGAGCGGCAAGCGGTTCACGCGGCAGGGGATATGGAAGAAACTCAAGGAGTACGCGAAAGTGGCGGGCATCGAGAAGGACATATCGCCCCATAAACTGCGTCACACCTTCGCGACCCACCTGCTGGAGGGCGGGGCCGACCTGCGGTCGCTCCAGA
>JAKLFG010000039.1 GCA_022711315.1 bacterium
CCCTTCTCGGTGTTGGCGAACAGGAATCGCTCAAAGGCGATCGCCGCCTTCTCGATCTCGTTCGCCCGGTAGTAGGCGGTGGAGGTGTAGTAGAACAGGCTCGGCACATGTTTGCCGACGCCCGATATCTTGAGACTTTCCTCGAACCGTTCGACCGCCGCGAGATAACTCTTGCGGTTAAAGAGCGTCACCCCTTCCTCATACTTGTTGATCGCCGCCTTCTGTTTGATGAGGTTCACTTCGGTCTCGATGACGAATCGCTCGAGTCGCGAGAGGGCCGAGAGGTTGAATTCGGCGTATTTCTTTATCGCCTGATCGGGATCCCCCTCCTTGAAGGCGAGGTAGAGGTTAAAGGCCTTGATGTCGGTGTTCTCGGAGGTCGCGAGCCGCTCCTTGAGTTCCTTTATATCCTTCTGGAGGTATTCGTTCTGCTTGGCGGCGGTCCCGAGTTTCTCCTTGAAATGGGTCACTTCGGCGCGGAAGTAGAAGAAAAAGGAGAGGACGATGACCACGCCAAGCAGGACGAGCAGGAAAAAACTTTTGTTGAGTTCCGATCTGTCCTTTTGGTTCACTTTTGTGTTGAGGGCGCGAAGACTGATGTCCAGCGCGTTGGCGACATTGAGCGACTGCACGACGAGTTTGCGTATCTCCTTGATATCGCTTAATTGTTGTTGCTGTCCCGCCTCAGAACCCCGGGGGTTCTGGGGCGCATCGTCGCGCATCATGGTGCCCTCTTCAGAACAGACCATGATAGCAAGAAATATAATTATTTCAAGTTTCTAGCGGTCAGCCGGTCCGGGATGTGCCGGTTCTATACGGTAGAGTACCGGACAGAGATGATGGGGGAAGAACTCGCGAAGTTTCCTCGAGATCGGCGCAAAGGATTCGCGACAGAATAAAAAGGCACGGAATTCCGGAACGGCGTGTTGCCGGAGGTGGTCGGAATGTTCGGTGAGGCCGGGGAGAAGGGTCGCCACATAGAGCGGTTCGGTCGTAGAGCGGGCGATCGATTCGAGTGCCGCCATGTCGGGCAGTTGTTCGATGCGGAGGTCAGGCGGGCGATAGAAGGAGAAGAAAAGTTCCTTGCGTATGTAGGGGTCGTAGTCGGCGAACTTGTAGATCGTGTCCTCGGCGTGGTGACGGTAAAGATGGCGTTGCATCTTGAGTTGAGGGACGACCGTTATGGGATAGAGTGCGAGAAAGGCGACGATCGCGAGGTTGCTATACCAGACGAAGTTCCAGTAGCGCCGGTTCTTCTCCTGGAATACCCGCGAAAGCCACGCGACCGGTCGTCCCTGAGAGGTGGCGACCGCGAGTACGGCGGCGGTGAGCCAGAGGAAGAGGAGCGGGAACATGAACCGGTCCTCTTTATGGCTCAGGAGGGAATGGAACACAAAATAGGGAAGCGTCACCCAGGTGACCACATGACGCGGGTGACGGTACCAGCACAGGAAAATGGCGATGACCAGCAGAAGCGATATGTGGGGGCCGATATTACCGACCAGCAGATAAAGGTAGGCAAAGAAAGGGGAGGTGCCGAAATGATCCATCCGCTTGTCGAGGATATTGGAGGCGAAGTAGTTCCACGGAGCGAAGACCCAGTCGCCGTAGCCCCAGCGGTCGATGTGGATGCAGAGCAGGATGGGAATGAGCGAGGAGAGCGCGAGTGTGGTCAGCAGGAGGAAGCGGAGTCGGGCGACCCAGAGGAGCCAGATGCCGAGGAACAGGACGAGGAAGGCGCTCGAGTAGCGGAACTCGAAGGCGAGACCGCACAGGATCCCCGGAACGATCATTTCCCAGACCTTGAATCCGGGATCGTCGGTGCGACGGTCCGGAGAAAGGCGTCGCAGCAATATCGTGGCCGCCGTCATGAAACAGGCGGTCGAGAAGACCTCGGAGGAGTTGCGGACGAACAGAAGAGGGACGAAAAAGGTGAAGCAGAGCACACGCATCAGCCACCCCTGTTCCTGCTCGGTACGGAACCAGCGGAAGGCGACCGTGCCGAAATAAAGAAGGGTGGCGATGCTCAGGAATGCCGAGAGGAAATGAAGAAGCAGTACCTGTACGAAACGGTCGGTGATGCCGACGAAGGAGAATGCTTTAAGGATGAGGTAATAGATGCCGGGCTGGAGCCACGGGCGGATCTGGGATTGGAATTCCCACGGCAGGGACCCTGCTTTGGTGATACCCAGTTTGTAACTCGCGAACTCTATGGTCTGGAAGTATTCGTCGGCGTGGAGATAGCCCTGCGTGGTCCATGCGGTAAGAAGACAGAGCGCGAGCAGAACGAGCAGATAGCGACCGTAGCGTTCCTTGAGTTCCGGCGAAAGCAGTGGTGCCGAGAAAAAGGAGACCAGCCGGCTCATCGGCTATCGTCCTCCGTTCCCGGTGCGAGGAATCGTTGCTGGAAATAGGCGAAAAAGAGTATGCCGGTGGTAATAATGAAAAAGGGAGGCACGGCCAGATACCATGCGCTTTCACGGTCGATGACATGCATGATGTTCATGAGGTTGCCGTAGCAGAGGATGATCGCCGACCATGCGATCCACCCCCGGTCCTTCAGAAAAGCGAACAGCGGCAGAAAGGCGGCAAAATACCACGGTTGAAATACGGGGGAGGCAAAGCATATAATGATGGCGGCTATCTTGGCGGCGGCCGCGAAAAAGGCGCCGGGATCCCTGCGGGTCCGGCGCAGGACAAGAAAGGCGAGGAGAGCGGAGAAGAGGTACATCAGCGGTACCGCGACGCGCCAGATAGCCGTTTTACGCTCTTCGTGGGACCGGTAGACATCATTGCGTTCTCCAGAGGCGGGCAGGCCCCGTTCCCAGAGCACCGAGGAGACGATGATCGCCTCGGCGACGGTGTCCACGATCGATTTGCTCGGTTTTTTCGACGAGAGGAATTCGGTCTGGAAGAGGATGGCGCGCGAGTCGCTGCCGATCGAAAGGAACAGAAGGGAAAGGGTCGCCAGCGTAACGAGAGCCGATGCGAGCAGGGTCCATATCCGTTCCCGCAGGGGGCGTTCGGTCACCCAGACGGCGGCGATCATGGCGGGGATGGCAAGGAAGGCGGAGTATTTGAATGCGCCGGCAAGTACGGCGAACAGGATGCCGGCGACGGGGCGGTGCCTCAAAAGGAGAAGGATACCGACCGCGAGAAGCGCGGCAGACGCCACATCGTTGTGCGACTGGCCGGCGCACTGGAGCCAGAGTACCGGGGCGCAGGTGACGAGCGCGAGCAGGTTGTAGCGACCGCCCCCGGTGCCCGGTATGCGGGAGACCGTTTCGACGAACAGCAGGCAGAACAGGGCGATGATCAGTTTGTAGACCGCGAGCGCGCCGATAATGTTCCTGCCGACATGGACCGCGAACATCGAGAGATACAGACTCAGCGGGCCGTAGGCGAACGGGGCGGTCGCCCACGCGGACCCGACGAAGGGGAAGAACTGGGACCGCTGGAGCGCCAGCGGGTCGGTGAAGGGATCATTGCCCCTGAGTGCGGTGTCACCATAGGCGATGAGGCTGAAGATATCGTTGGAAAGCATGGGGAGCATGAAGAAAGAGACAACGATGAGTAACTGAGCGAGGCGTTTGGTCTGTGACGCGGAGAGATCGTGGCCCGGGGCCCGCATCACTACGCGAAAATAGCCGAGGGTGAAGATCGCGAGCGATACGACGAACAGCAGGATGGCGGCAACGAGGGGAAGGCCCGAGAGGTAATTTTCATCCACCTTGATCGAGCCGGTGGTAAGAGGACGAAGGAAACTCGAAAGGACCACGCATACGGTCGGGACGAGCAGGGCGAGAAACGCCCGGCGGGAAGGATCTCCTCCGGTCATGATCCTCCCGTTCGCCTGCGGCTGATGAACGAAAGGAGCAGGGGGAACAATATCAGTGCGCAGAGCGTAACGCTGACGATGCCGATGGAGGATACGGTACCGATGGAAGTGACGCCTTTATGTGCGCCGAAGATGATGCTGACGAAACCGATAAGCGTGGTGACCGAACTGATGAGAACGGCGGCGCCGGTGGTCCGCATGGTGCCGGCGACATCGGTGAAGCCTGTTGAGCGGAACCGGTCGTAGATATGGATACAAGAATCGATGCCGATGCCGATGATCGTCGGGATGACGACCATGTTGAAGAGATTGAAAGAGAAGCCGGAGAAATGGATGATGCCGATCATCAGCGTGATGCCGGCGAAAAGCGGCGCAAGTATGATGCCCGCCTGTCGGAACGAACGGAACGCCAGCACTAGCACGGCGAGCACCGAGAAGAACGACAGGAGTATCGCGCGGGGCAGTTCGTGTTCGAGCACATGCTTGATGTCGGCGAGAAGCAGGAAGGTGGCCCGCGTGCGATATTCGCCGCGTTCGCCGCGGATGGTGCCGAGTTCTTTCCGGATGGTCAGCACCTTGTTGATGTCCGATTTGTTGCCCGAGGTCACGAACGAGATGATCTTACCGTAACTGCCGTCCTTCTCGCGCAGTTTATCCTGTATCCACTTCGGGAGTTCTTCAGCGGTTATCGGGGATGATATGGAAAGAAGCGGTCGTATCTCGCGTTCGAACCGCTCGGCGGTCTTGTCGTCCATCAGTTCCTTTTTCCGTTCGATGACGCGCAGTATCCGCTTCATGATCTGCAGTTTCTCCTCCTGCCCTTCGGGGACGAAGTTCGCCATCGACAGGATGCCGCCGATCCGTATCTCGTGCTGTAGATCGCTGAGTTCCTGTTTTTTGCGGTAAAGCGCCCGGGTCGCATCGTACATCTCCTCGATCGAATCGGTGGTGATGATCGCCGGCATGCTCGCCGCCATGGTGTTCGGGTTCTCGTCACGCACCAGATCGTTGTAGCGTGCGATGATAGAATCGGGCGAGTACTTGCGCTTGAAGGAGAGATTGTCGATGTTGTACTCGAAACGCACGAGGAAGAGGGCGATGAAGGAGGCGATAAGTATCGTCGCGGGTATGATCATGAATATCGGTCGGCGGAGGAAGATCTGATAGGCGGGGGCGAGGTTCGACACGCCCCGGGGCGCGTGGGTGAGCGGTGTCCATTGCTCGATGAGGAACACGATGGCCGGGAAGAGGAAGAGGATGGCGACAAGGGACGATATGATGCCGACGCCTGCGACGATACCGAAATCGGAAAAGCCCTTGAACTCGATGAAGATGAGTGAAAGGAAGGCTATCGCGGTGGTCACGGTGCTGTAGAGAAGGGGGCGGAACAGGTGTTCATAGGTGTTGCGCATCGCGTCGAGCGGCGGTAGCCCTTCGCGCCGGAACTCGCCGTAACGGGAGTACAGGTGTATGGCATAGTCGATACCGAGCCCGTAAAGCATCGCGATGGTGAAGGCCGAGATGAGGTTGAACTTGCCGATGACCCAGAGTGCGGCGATGATGCCGAACATCACGCCGAAGGAGAGCGGGAGGAATATGATGGGGACCGAGAACGGTGTTCGGAAGAAAAGCACGGTCACCATCAGCAGGAGAAGTATGCAGGCGACGAGCGAGGCAACGAGGTTCGAATTGATCGCCTGTATCTCCTCCAATCGGTGCCGATAATAGCCGCCGACCTCGACCGCGATACCGTATGTGTCGGGCCCGGTGGCGGCGACCCGCTCGTCGAGCAGGGTCACGATGCGCTTTATATCCTCTATCGTGGTGTCGCTCCCGGCGGGACGCACCTTCATCTCGACATATTTCCCGCCCTGTGCGATGTAGTAAGGGGAGATGTTATAGGCCAATTTCTGGCGCTCGATCTCCTTGAGAACACGGTCTATCTCGTCCGAAAGGGCGTGCGGCATCTTGTCGTCGGCCCGATCGGCGGCGGGCGCATCGTCGAGGGAAAGTCCTTTTTCCACTTCGTTCGCCACCGCCTCGCGGACCTTCTGCTCCGCCTCGATGAGTCGTTCCGTCGGCAGGAGGAGCAGGGCGCGCTCCTCCAGATAGGTGATGTCGCGCTCGAATTCGACGAACCGTATGTCCGGGAACGACTCCAGATCCTTCTTCAGGGCGGTCAGGAAGGCGAGGTTATTCTCGTAACTTTCCGAGCGGACGACTATCTGCGCGGTGGCATACCCGCCGAGGCGGCTGTCGAGGTATTCGAGATCCTTGACCGTCTGGTTCTCGCCGTGGAAGAGCGCACGCAGGTCGCTGTCGATGCGGAAATTGCCGCGGACATAGAGAAGTTCACCGACGAAGAGGAGCGTGAACAGGAAAAAGACGCCCCAGCGATACCTGAAAAGGAGGGATAGATAGAAACCCCAGAACTTATCCATGGGAACGATACCTCTTTAGCAAGGTATCGGTATCTTTATACGGGGAAACGGGCAAGTCAAGATTTGACCGGGTGGCGGGACCGGTCTGTCCGCCCATTTGACTTTGCGCTTCCGGGCGGATACACTACCGCTGTACATTGTCAACCATCATGGGGAGGTGAAGATGTTCCGCGTATGCTTGGTGCTTGCTATCGTCGGGGTCCTTGCGGCCGGTGTCGCCGCCTGCGCTTCGCAGAAGACCGGCTTCTCGTCGGGCCAGAAGGACATCGTGGTCGAGACCCGCGACCCGAACTGGGACTTCTCGACCCTACGCAAGGTCTATCTGTACACCGAGACGGTCAACTCGTCGGAGGAACGCGACGCGATCGCCGAAATGGTGAAACTGCTCACGCCGCGCGGCATAGAGTGCATCGTGGACACCGGCGAAAGCATGACCTACGACAACCCCAGCATACAGATACGGGCACATCGTAAACTCATGTCGCTCCTCACCAGCATCTACCTGCTCAAGCCGGGCATCAAGGGGAACGAGGAGATCATCGCGGTCATCAGTTCCGACAATCCGCTCAAGGCGGCCGCCGAGGCGATCAAATACATCGAAGGGGCGCGTCCGGCCGGCGGGGAGTAGGGGGGCCTTGTCCTTCGGCGGGAATTGACAGCGGTGCCCGATACAGTTATAATGCCCTTGTTTTTAGGGAGGTCGGTATGAACTGGCGTAAATACATCGTTTCCGACAAGGCGGTGCTCGTCGGCAAGCCGGTCGTCAAGGGGACGCGGCTGTCGGTGGAGTTCCTGCTCGGCCTGCTCGCGCAGGGATGGAGCGAGGAACAGATACTCGCCGAGTACTCGCAACTCGACAAAAAGGCGCTCAAGGCGCTCTATGCCTTCACGGCCGAGAGCATGCGTGAAGAAAAACTCTTCGCCTTCTCCCGTCCGGCCGCATGAAGTTCCTCGCCAACGAGAATATTCCGAAAATGACCGTGAAGATGCTGCGCGATGCGGGGCATGATGTGCTTTCGGTCGCGGAGGATATGGCGGGGGCCGAGGACCGGGCGATACTGTCGCTCGCGGCGAAGGAGAAACGGACGATACTCACTTTCGACGCCGACTACGGCGAACTCATCTATCAGAAACGAATGGCGGTCCCGGCGGGGTTGGTGTTCCTCCGCTTCATGCCCAAAAACCCGGGCGAGCCAGCGAAGATACTCCTGATGTTGCTGGAGAAGGCGCGGACCGAACTGGAGGGACATTTCACGGTGCTGGAACGCGACCGCATTCGTCAACGACCGCTGGCGCAATAGGTTCCGGGGAAGGAGTGTTTGGCATGAAACAGATTTTTCTTTCAGTTGCGGTTGTTCTTTTCTGCGCCTCATGTTTGCCAGATGGCGAAAACATGATAAAATGGGCTACAATATCAACAGGAGAGCATTATTCTTGTGGAATCACAACGGAGAAGGAACTTTACTGTTGGGGGGATAATTATTTAGGAAAGCTTGGAGATGGAACAGAGAGTGATAGAAATATTCCGACGAAAACAAGCAAATATAAATGGGAAAAGATCACAACAGGCGGATATCATTCTTGCGGCATAAAGGAAGGCGATAATGCTCTTTTTTGTTGGGGGTGGAATTCTTACGGACAACTAGGCATCGGATTAACTTCCGAGAAACTTATTCCAACGAAAACAGCAGATGGCCTTTGGCTGAAAATAGAAGCGGGCTTGCACCACACCTGTGGTATAAAAAAATCAGATGATAGACTTTACTGTTGGGGGGCCAACTGGTATGGACAACTTGCTGATGGGACTGAGGAAAACAAGGCAGAGCTGACAGAAGTTGGACAAGACACATGGATTGAAGTAAACGCTGGGTACAATCATACTTGTGGTATAAAAAAATTAGACAACAAACTTTACTGCTGGGGGAACAACGACTTTGGTCAACTTGGTGATGGCACTGCAGGAGAAACTACGAATAAAACCATTCCTGCAATGATAGGCGACGAGACATGGTCTCAAGTTTCGGCAGGGAAAAATCATACTTGTGGGATAAGAAAAGACAACAGACTTTACTGCTGGGGAGGCAACGGAACCGGGCAACTAGGCGATGGTACAAAAACCACCTATGATGAGCATGGTCATGTGGTTGAGGATAACGACAGGCACCTTCCAACAGCGGTGGGCAACGAAACTTGGCTTCTAGTGACGGCGTGGGAAAATTATACCTGTGGCATAAAATCAGATAACAAACTTTACTGCTGGGGATATAATGGGTATGGGCAGCTTGGCGATGGAACAACTGAAAACAGAAAAATTCCTACAAAAATAGGCGATGATTTATGGCTCGATGCAATGGTAGGCATGTGGCATAGTTGCGGCATAAAGGCGACAGACAAAAAAGTTTACTGTTGGGGATATAATCGTTACGGTCAACTTGGTGACGGAACAACTGTTAATAAGAGCATCCCAACCCCCGTAGCCGATCCTCTCTAAAATCTTTTGCTGAATCCTATCAGTCCTAGCGCGGGTTGAAGAGGCCCGCCTCGTTCGAGTTCAGAAAACAGGCTTTCACGAGATCGTCATCGGTCGGCGCGAGATCCGCCCGCCTCTTTTTGTTGATGAGTGGCGTATGCGTGAGCGCCGTCAACCGGTCGCCGATGAAGTTGAGATCGTCGTCGCTCGTCATCCAGTGTTTTCCGCCCAGCCGGTCGAGACTCACCGGCCGCGAATAACCGCGCAGCGACTTGAACCCCACCGTGTTGAAATACATATCGAAGTAGGACATCACCAGTTCGCGCAGGTTCTTGTAGACCGGCTCGCGGTAGCGCAGCACCGTCGTGTTCGATTTGGCGACCGCGCCCCAATAGCCGTCAACGCGGAACGGCGCGATGATGTGATCGTCGTCGTTCTCGGCGAGGAGATCGACCACGAGCGGCCGTTTCCCCCACAGCAAGAAGATCGCCGCCGCGAAGTAGGCACCCTCGGCGCAGTGGGCGTGCCGCTCTTTCATCACGCGCCACGGCGAAAGGCATATCTTGTGCGATGAGTAGGGCGTTTCGTTGAGGAAGCGTTGGATGTCGTGCGGGGTGCGGAACCGCTTCGCGAAGCGTTCGAATTCTTTGGCGCGTTCCCGGTGGTCCATCAGCCGTCTCCCTGTGTGAGCGGGTCGCCGTCGCGGCGCAGTTTCTCAAAGAACGACCGGTCGGCCCGCAGATATTTCGGTTTGCCCTGTGTGATGAGCACCTTGCCGGGCGCCAGACCTTTTGTTTTTTTAACGAACTTGCGTTCCGTGAACCAGACCTCCCCCTCCATCGTTTCGCGTACCTTGCTGTAAAAGAGGGCGAGACAACAGCCGAGAAAGACCTCCTCCTCGGTCGCGGTCCCTCCCTTGCCTTTTCGCAGGATGACATGACTCCCGGCGTGGTCCTTCGCGTGGAACCAGAGGTCGTGCGGAGAGGCGATCTTGAAGGTGAGTTCGTCGTTGTCGGCGGCCGACCGTCCGACGAGTAACGCCCGTCCCGATGGCGCGAGGTAGCGGTGGTAGGGGACACGGGCCCCCGGCTTCGCCTTCGGTTCACGCTTTTTCCTTTCCGGTACCGTTGCGGTTGTGGGCGCATTACCATCGAGGGTCGCAAGGGCGCGTTCCGCCTCGCCGATGCGTCCGTCGAGCGTGATGGTGCCGCGCAGGAGCCGTTTCGCCTCACCGAACAGGCCGTTCATGTTCTCGAGAACGCTTTTTTCGGGGTCGAGCGGTATGTCGCGGTCGCCCAGCGTTATTTTCGCGGTCCGTGCGTGTGGTGACAGGGTGTGGAGCGCACCCTTGATCGCCGTTGCCGTCGCGCGGAACGATGCCGACCGTTCGAGAGCCCGCTCCCGTTCCGCCCGCATCTTCGCTATCTTTTCGCCTATTTCCCTCTTTTTCTTCTCGATGGCGCGGCGGCGAGCCTCCTCTTCGGCCTCATGTTTCCTGGCAAGGAACCGGTCCTGCCATTCACCGGGCGATGCGACACGCGGTGGCAGGTCGCGGAGCGGTTCGGCGAGTGGCGGGATATCGTGGTCACGGTGCTCGCTCCAGAGCATCGCGCCGTCGGGGCCGGTCAGGTGGACCGCCTTGCCGGCGAAAAGCGGTATCGTGAGCACGACCCCGCTGAAGGAGATGATCAACACCCGGCCGCGGGCGGCGTCGACCGATGCGCGCAGAAGCCGCCGACCATCGAGATATTTACGGAGCGACTCCTCAAGGTTGGTCAGGGGGTCGCGACGGAACGGCCGCAGGTCAAAGACCGGGAAGGCCACCCGCTCCTTCGATGAGAAAAAGAGCCCCTCTATCCTCGCGTCGGCGCCGTACAGTTTGATGAGCGTGCCGCCGAAGGAATGGTACACGGTGTTGACGATGGAGCCGGCGGCCCGGTCGGTCAGAAGTTCGGCCACGGGGGCGAGTTCGGAGATATACATTTACGGCGCGGTGTTGAAAAGCGCCTCGATGCGCTGGTTCCCGGAGGCGTTGCGGGCCCTGCCGCGCGACCACATGCGGAGTTTCTTTATCTGTTCTTCGTAGGTCACCGCGAGCGGTACAGTGCGGCGCAGGACCTCTTCGAGGGTCTTTTGCGCCAGTTCTCGACCTTTCGCGTAGTCGGCTATCAGCGCGTCGACCACCACCTGCTCGAGTTCAGCGCCCGAGAACTGCTCGGCGGCCTCCGCCAACTTGGCGATGTCGTATCGGGAGGCGTCCCGGCCGCGGCGGGTCAGATGTATCCGGAGTATATCGGTCCGTTCGTCGGCGCCGGGCAGATCGATGAAGAATATCTCGTCGAACCGTCCCTTGCGCAGGAGTTCGGGGGGGAGCACCTCGACATTGTTGGCGGTCGCGACGAGGAACACCGGGCGGCTCTTTTCCTGCATCCAGGTCATGAGCCAGCCGAGGACGCGGCGTATCTCGGCCGACTGTTCCTCCTGAAAGAGCGCCTTCTCTATCTCGTCTATCCATAGGACGATGGGGGCGAACGCTTCGGCGATGGCGACGGCGTCGCGGATGAGTTCCTCGACACTCTTGCCCTGCTGGAACAGATTCACGAAATCGAGCCGCGCGAGCGGAAAATTCCAGATGTTCGCGATGGTCTTGGCGGTGAGACTCTTGCCGCACCCCTGCACGCCGAGCATCAAGAGACCTTTGGGCATCGGTATGCCGAATTCGCGGGCCTTCGACGAGAAATTGCCGCGCCGCTCGACGATCCACTGCTTGAGTTCGGGCAGGCCGCCGATCTGTTCGATGCCGCCGTCGGTCTTGACCACCTCGATGACCGGGTTGCGCCGCAGAAGATTGCGTTTGGTGTCGAGCAGGTACTCGATCGCCTCCTGCTCCGGCAGGCCTTTCATCGCGGAAAGTATCTCCTCGATCCGGGAGTAGGGGAAGCCGCTGATATTCTCGGTGATGGTCTCCCGCGCCGCAGGGGAAAAAGGCAGAGCGGCGATATGGGAGGCGAAGGGCTGGTAGTTCTCCGGCTCCTCCTCGATGATGGCATACCGTACCAGCACGGAAGGGAGGGTCATTTCACGGCAGAAAAAGGTGACCGGGGCTTCCGCCGTGAAGGCCGCCTCAAGGAAACGGAGCGCCCGTGCCTCGGTGGTAAAAAGGTGTTCGGCGTAGGGAAGTGCGACCGGATCACCTGCCCGCACGGTATCGATGAGGCCCCCGATCAGGTGATCGGCCTCGTCGGCGCTCCATGCGACACGGCCCGGTGCATGACGGGCGCTGAAGAACGGGTCGTTACAGCGGACGATACGAAGCATGGCGTCTCTCCCCTCGTCTGATGGTAAAACGGATTATATGCCAAAAATCGACGGGGTCAAAATAATGTGGCGGACCTATTGACATCTTTTTTTCAATTCACTAGAATGGGGACAGTAGAGGTCAAGATATGAGGAGATTGTGCCCATGAGGTTGCTTATCGTGGTCATGGTGACGGTCGCCTGTGTGGCGGGCGTTCCCTTGGAGTCTCGCTCTGGGACCGCCGGTGCGGTCGTGATAGCGGCCAGCCCCGATCCGCCGCCGACCCCGCCCGATCGCCCGAATCCGCCGCCGCCGCCGCCGACCAGCCGCACGGTCGTCTGACAGAGGTATTCCCCCTTACAAAAAACTTTCTTTTGGGTCCGTTCGGTTCAGTGAAGTATCTCGAAACGGGTCGTGGTGTTCCCCGCCTGTATGAGGTCGTCGTTGGCAAGCCGTTTCTTTTCGTTCGTTTTGGCGCCGTTCAGTTTTATCTTGTTGCCGCTTCCAAGGTCCTCGACCCAGTAGGCGCCGTTGTCGAACCATATCCTGAAGTGGCGTCGTGACACCGACGGGTCGGTCAGCACGAGGTCGAGATCGAGGTTCCGGCCCACGACGAATTCTTTTTTGTGTATCGGTATCGTCTTACCCTGATCGGGTCCCGCTATGACCGTTATCTGCCCTTCCGGTCCCGCTATGTTGGCGTCGGCGCCTTTTTTCGCGGGACCGTTCCCCCCTTTGCCCGGGGCCGAAAGGGGACGGACGATCTCCAACTCTTCAAGTTCCTGCACCGGTTGAGGAGCGGGAGCCGGCGCGGTCGTTGCGGTCTTGGGGGGTATCACCGCGAAGGCATTCAGTATCCACACGGTGAGTTTTTCCCGGGCCTTCGGCGACACCTCTCCTTCGTGGACCTTTTTCATGATGAACTCGATGAGGTCCCTGTCGGCCGTCGAGGCGACCCGCTGGGCCGCGAAGTATTCCGCGATCTTCTTTTCGTACACGCCGAGCCGTAACGGCGCGAGTATCGCCGCGAGGTCGAAGGTCGCCTTCTGGTACGGATCGATGACCGCGAGATCCTCGACGCGGGTCTTCTCGCCGAGATTCAGCGTCAGGTAGGGCTCGGCGTCGAGAACGCCCTGTTCCATCCCGTCGGCGTAAAAACGCCAGTCGATGCCGTTGGTGAGTACCGCTATCTTGTCGCCCGGTATGCGACGGAACAGTTCGGAGAGCATCGCAAAGCCCTCCGCCGTGTCCTCGTCGCCGAAGAGGGTCTGGACTATCATCGCCGGGCGGTCATCGCGCAGCACCGCGAAGTCGGCCGCGGCCACCGCTCCTTCGCCCGGGGTCTCGAACACATACCCTGCCATGAATTCCCCGGGATTGTAGACATCCCAGCCGAGGATCTTGAAGAACGGGACAACGAGTGACTGGCGCACCGTGTCGCGACTCTTCAGGTACTTCTGGAGCGTTCGGATGTTCCTCGCGAACGAGGTAAGTTCCTCTCTGTACGACATGATCGCCTCCGGTAGGTTATTGACCACGCGATTCTAATCGCTCGGAAAAACTAAATCAACTTTTTGAGGAGACCGCGTCTCCGGAGGCACCATCCCGGGTCAGCACCTTCGCGATCTCGCCCACATACATGCGGTGATAATCCTTTTTGGGGTAGTTCTCCGCTATCGTCCCGTCGAGGAAATTGTGAGGGTCTATGTCCAGGAACGAGATCTTGCGGCAGATGAGCGTGAGTCGCGATTCGGCGAAATAGGGGCAGCCGTCGGTATCGAGGAGCGTCAGTTTCGACGCGGCTATCTTGTCCTCCTTCGCGCCGGAGATCGAGCCGCACAACTGCAGGACATCGCGGTACCGTTCGGGGAAGAAGCCCACCGAAAAGCAAGGCTCGGCCTCGGTAAGCCGATAGGTGTGGCGCGGCGGCCGGACGAAGACGAAGCAGACCTCGCGGTGCCAGAGAACGCCCAGCGCACCCCATGCGATGGTCATCATGTTGCTTTTTTTCCCTTTCCCGGCGGCGAGGAGAGCCCATTCCTTACCGAAGGCGGTGAAAGGATTGTCGGTCATCTCGGCCGGTGTGATCTCGCGAAAATTCTCCTGTCCCATGTCGGTCTCCCCTTGTTGGTCGTCGTGCGGAACGCATGGTACCGGGAATGGCACGGTTTGTCAAAAAAGAGAGCGGCCGGAATGTGCGCGTGACCCTTGCGTTTTACTTTCGACCGTTTATAATCGTCGTTGTGCTAAATAAGTAAGGTATGAAGTTCTCTCCGGGAGGATATCGATGAGGCGCTTTTTTCTTGGCTTGGTGTGGTGCGGAGCGGCAGTGCTTCTCATGACCGGGCTTTCCTGTTCCTCGAGCAAACCCCAGAGCGCGAAGGATGCCGAAGTGCTCGATGACGGGGACACCCTGCTCGTCGAGCAGGATGGGCTGTCGGACGAGATCCTGCCGACCGACGAGGGGACCGAAACGGAGACTGATACGGATATAACCCCCGAAGGCGATACGCCGGTCGAAAGTGACCTTATTCCGGTTGACGATGGCGCGGACATAGCCGACGACGATGAACTGCTCGCCGATGAGGCGACCGATATGGACGAGCCGCCTGTCGAAGAGGACCCCGAGGAGGAGTTCCCCGACGAGGCGATCGTTGAGGACGAATTCGTGGCCGATGACGCGTGGGTGCTTCCCGATATCGATTCTCCGGTCGGATGCAACGATCAAGTGACCTGCACCGAGGATCTCATCATCGGTGGCCAGTGCAAACACCTGCCCCGCCATGAATGGTGCGAGCCCGGTCTGCTCTGCAACAAGACCGACGGATGCGTTGAGCCCGACGAGTGGGTCTGTCGTTCCTGTGAGAGCGATCCCTGTCCGTATGACGGCGACATCTGCGCGCCGCTTTTGGGCGAGAAACTCTGCCTGCTTCCCTGCGAGACCGACGCCGAATGCCCCGGCAACTTCCGGTGCGACGATATCTACGACCTGCAGGGACTTCTTCTGGGTCGTGGATGCGCGCCGACCAACTTCGTCTGCTGTCTCGATATCGACGGCGACAACGCCGGTGTCGGGGCCAAGTGCGCCCTGCACGACTGCGATGAATCGAGCGCCCAGCGCTATCCCGGCGCGATCGAACAGTGCAACGGGGAAGATGACGATTGCGACCTGATCGTCGACAATAATCTTGGCACCGCGCCGTTCTGCGCGAAACAGGGCGGTATCTGTCAGGGACTCCGCAAGACCTGTGGCGGCACGGCGGGATGGCTCACCTGCACTGCGGCGCAGTATCTCGCGTGGAACGAACTCTATCAGGAGACCGAGACGCTCTGCGACAAGATCGATAACGATTGCAACGGCGTGACGGACGATCCGTTCGCCACTGAACTGTTCGATATATGTACCGACGGCATCGGCGAGTGCAAACGGGCCGGGTTCATGGTGTGCAACGACACATATGATGGTGTGAAGTGCAATGCGGTCAAGGGTGACCCGGCCTCCGAGGAGATATGCAACAACAAGGACGACGATTGTGATACATTCATCGATAACGACAGCAGATTCGATATGAAGGGCGAGGTCTGTCTCGTCGGAACCGGGGCCTGCCTGCGGGCCGGCGTCCACATCTGCAACGAGATCGGCGACGGGCTCGACTGCAGTGTGACGCCGGGCACCCCGATCGCTGAATTGTGCAACGGGATCAACGATAACTGCGATGTGGGGGGACTCATCGACGAGGGTGTGGATGCTGCTGCTCCCGCCTGTGCCAAGACGCTGGGCGTCTGTTCGACCGCCCGGAAGAAATGCGGCGGCACCGCCAGTTGGCTCGATTGCGGATACGGCGACTATCTGGCGGCCTCCGGAGGCACCTACGAGGTGAGCGAGACGCTGTGTGACGGTCTCGATAACGACTGCATCGGCGGGGTCGACAACAACCTGACGAACTATGCCCCCGCCTGCGACAATCCGGTAGGCCCGGTGCAGCCGCTCCGTGGCGTCTGCGTCGGCGCCCGGAAGGCGTGCGGCGGCGTTTCGAGTTGGCTTGCCTGCGGTGCGGCTCAGTTCGGCGCCGACTATCAGGCGACCGAGAACCGGTGCGATTACCTCGATAACGACTGCGACGGGGTGCTGGATGAAGGGTTCCTGAACGCGGGGACCGGCAAATACGACCAGAATACCGCCTGCGGAAACTGCGCGACCAATTGCACGACCATTTACGCGAAACCGAACGCCGAGGGGTGGTGCGACGCGACCGGAACGCCGGAATGCAAGATGCGTTGTACCAACACCTCACTCTATTTCGACCTCAACGGGGTGCCCGACGACGGGTGCGAGTTCACGCTCGATGTCGACGCGATCTATGTCTCCGAGTCGAATGGTGACGATCTTGACCCGAACTGTGGTCTCGGACCCGTGGCGATCGGTCAAAAGCCGTGCGCGACCATTGCGAAGGGGCTTCAACGGGCCGGAGCGCCGCTGAATCGGAGCAAAATATTCATCGCTGACGGTACCTACGAGGAGACGGTGTTGCTTGTGAACGGCAAAAGCCTCTATGGCGGCTACCGTCCCGATACCTGGGGACGGCATGTGTCGACCACGATGACGATTATCCGAGGTACCAGTGTAACAACCCACAAGAAAAGTGTTATTGCGACAGGCATCACTCAAACAACCGTTCTGGAAGGGTTTGTTATTTATGGTCAATCAAATTACACTAGTGGTGGCAACTCCTACGCTCTTTACATCAATGACAGCAACTCATTCTTGGCGGTGCGTCAGAATATCATGTATGCCGGCAATGGTGGCCCTGGTGTAGACGGCGTCAAAGGAACAGATGGTGCAAATGGTGTAAACGGTAATGCGGGACAAAACACGATAGAAACAAATGTCTACACAAAGGCAAATTGTGACGCCCTTTCTACGACCCCCGGTAACCAAGGGGCACCGGGAGATGGCGGTCAACGAACCTGTGGCGCTACTGCGGTACATGGGGGAGCGGGAGCCGGAGCCGTTTGTCCTTTAAATAATTCTCAACAACCGAGCGGTATTGCGGGCAATAGTGGTGGGACTGGAGGCGGCGTTGCGGGTGCGGGAGGTGCGGGTGGGAAAGACCGCTATACAACGAATTGCGGGTTGTTTACAGCCGATGGTACAGCGACAGCAAATCCGGGGACAAACGGTGGCGCAGGCAGCAATGCCGTGGCGATATCTGGGTGCAATAATCCTGCTGGATCAGTGTCGAGTGGTGAATGGGGTGGGGCAACAGCGATCAGTGGTAACAATGGTACTCATGGTGGTGGTGGTGGTGGTGGTGGTGCTGGTGGTGGTGCCGATGTAAGCTACGACTGCTCGGATGCTGTCGATGACTGTCTTGGCGGCTCTGGTGGTGGCGGTGGCTCTGGTGCATGCGGAGGGAATGGTGGTTCCGGTGGGGGGGCAGGAGGAGGGTCCTTTGGTATATTCATAACCTTCTCTTCTTCGACAAGTGACTACCCCGTCATTCAGAATAACGCCATATATGGTGGTGTCGGTGGCAACGGCGGAAAAGGGGGGAACGGTGGCGTTGGCGGTGCCGGAGGCCTTGGCGGTGTCCGTGGGGATGTTACGGGGCCGTGGCTTTACGCGATGGGGCAAGGTGGAGCTGGTGGTAAAGGCGGTAATGGCGGCCACGCCGGCGGCGGTGGTGGTGGTTGCGGGGGAGTTTCCTACTGCATATATATTCACAATAATCAAACGACACCCACCTATAATACTACCAATGCTGTTACTGCGGGGGCCGGGGGTGTCGGCGGTGCTGGGGGTGTTTCACTGAATACTCCCAGTAATGGGGGAAATGGTGCTACTGGTTCTTCCAGTGCTTTTTCTTACTAGGGAGGCGGCCATGAAAAAGAACGCGACGATGCTTATCGCCCTGTTCCTTCTCTTCCTCGCCGCCTGCGACGGCTCCTCCAAGCCGTCGGTCGACGATAATGGAGGGAACGACGAACTGACGCCGGAGAGCGATAAGACGCTTCCCGAGACCGACACCACGGCGACCGACGATGCTCCGCTGGACGGAGACAGTGCCCAGCCGGAGGACAGCGACACGAGGCCCGAAGGCGATACGCAACCGGATGAGGACGAAGCGTACCCCGATGAGGTCATTCCCGACGAGATGGTCGATGAGGCCTGGGACGGTGGTGACGAGGCAATGTTTGACGATATGACCGACGAGGACATCATAACGGTCCCGGATGTCGTGGAGTCGGAAGACGACACTTTGCCCTTTGATGACGAGACGCCTGACACCAACGATATCTTCCCCGATCAGTTCGACGCCTTCACGGGTGATGATGATATCCTCCTGACCGATACGGACGAACTGGTGACCTGTGAGGATGACGGGCAGGACTGTACCGAAGAGGTCGTCCTGAACGACCAGTGCCTCCACCTGCCGCGTCACGAACTGTGCGATGCCGCTGAGATGTGCAACCCGGCCGACGGGTGCGTGAGCGCCGACGGGTGGTTGTGTCGTTCGTGCGCCGGCGGCCTGCCGTGCGCCTATCCGACCGATGTCTGCGCGTCGCTACTTGGTACATCGGTGTGTCTGACCGCCTGCGTGAGTGACGACGAGTGCCTGCCGTCGTTCTCCTGTCTCGATATCTACGACGAGGAGGACAACTTCCTCGGTCGCGGATGCAAGCCCGACAGCCAGATCTGCTGTGTCGATTTCGACGGCGACATGGCCGGCGTCGGTGCGATGTGTCAGTTGCAGGACTGCGATGAGACCGACCCGGATGTGCGCCCCGGCATGACCGAGTTGTGCAACGGCATCGACGACGACTGTAGCGGCACCGCGGATGACAACCTGCAATCCTCTGCGCCGTTCTGCCTGAAACAGCAGGGTGTCTGTTTCGGTTCCCGTCAATCGTGCGGTGGCATGGCGGGTTGGCTCCCCTGCGGTACTGGTGACTATCTTGCGTGGGACGGTCGCTACGAAACGGTCGAGGCGACCTGCGATCTTGCCGATAATGACTGTAACAATCAGATAGATGAACCGTTCGAGGCGGTGCTCTACAAGTCCTGCACCGAGGGATTCGGCATCTGCGAACGATCCGGTTTCACGGTCTGTAACGATCCGGGTAACGGTGTTATCTGCAATGCGGAGCCGGGACCGAAGGACGATCCGGAAAAATGCAACAACCTCGACGACGACTGCGACGATGTGATAGACAACGGGTTCCCGAAGAAGAATACCGTCTGCACCGACGGGTATGGCGTGTGCCGGGTGACGGGCATCTATGTCTGCAATACGGACGGGAGCGATACTGAGTGCAATGTAAAAGCGTTGCCGTCGACAGACGACGAGGACTGCGACGGTCTGGACAACGACTGCAACGATGCCGTGGACGATGGCCTCACCGGCGGCCTGTGCCCGAACCAGAAAGGGGTGTGCGCCGGTACGCGGCAGTCGTGCGGCGGCTTCTCGGGCTGGCTTCCCTGCGGTCCGACCGAATATGCCAACCAGACGAATGGTACCTATGAGCAGAACGAGACGATCTGTGACGGCAAAAATAACGATTGCGATGACGAGACGGACGAGAATATGGCGAGTTACGCGCCGACCTGCCCGCTCCAGAACGGTGTGTGCAAGGGATCGCGCATGGCTTGCGGTGGTCTATCGGGTTGGCTTGCCTGCACCGCGGCGAACTACGGTCCCGAATACGAGGCGACCGAGACGCAGTGCGACTATCTGGACAACGATTGCGATACCCAGGTCGACGAAGGGTACAAGAATCAGGTGACCGGCAAGTACGACCAGAACACCGCCTGCGGCAACTGTTCGACCGACTGCACCGCCATCTATAACAAGCCCAACGGCTACGGCACCTGCAATGCGACCAGCAGTCCGGTCTGTTGGTTGACCTGCAATGTTAACTATTACAACCTCAACAATGTGCCTGATGACGGCTGTGAGTTCCTTCTTGAAACGAGCGTTATCTATGTCTCGACATCGAACGGCACCAACGACACCACCTGCGGACTCGGCCCGAGCGGCACCGTTGTCGGCTATTATCCCTGCAAAACGATAGCGTACGGGATCACTCGGGCTCAGGCAACGACCCGCACCAAGGTCTATGTGGCCGACGGACTCTACGAAGAGACGGTGACGCTCGTGAATGGCATATCGCTCTACGGTGGCTACAAGGCCGACACATGGGAGCGGCACATCACATCGTCGTTGACGGTATG
The DNA here is from genome assembly GCA_022711315.1 of bacterium. Lineage (GTDB taxonomy): Bacteria > UBP6 > UBA1177 > UBA1177 > JAKLFG01 > JAKLFG01. The sequence goes on from JAKLFG010000039.1 coordinate 20,281, forward strand.
GCGCGGCAACGAATCAGCCACCCACAAACGGACCGTCGTCGCCTCGGGCATAACTTCCGCGACGGTGGTCGAGGGCTTTGTGCTGTATGGACAGGCGGCGACCGCGGCGGGTGGCAATTCCTACGCATTGTATATGAGCAATAGCAATTCCTCTCTCACGATAAAAGACAACATAATTTACGCTGGTAATGGTGGTCCTGGCACCGATGGCCTCAAGGGAGCAGACGGTTCCAATGGCGTAAACGGTATCGCTGGGCAAAACACCATAGAGACGAATACTTACGATAAAGCGACATGCGATGCTCTTTCTACGACTCCTGGTAACCAAGGGACACCGGGAGATGGTGGTCAACGGACCTGTGGCGCTACTGCGGTACATGGGGGGGCGGGCGCGGGAGCTGTTTGTCCCTCGGGCAATTCCATGCAGCCGACGGGTATTGCTGGAAATAGTGGTGGTGTCGGTGGCGGATCAGGAGGCGCTGGTGGTGCAGGGGGATACGACCGCAATACTACAAACTGTGGGACTTTTGGAACAGGAGGTTTTTCAGCAACCGCCAATCCCGGAGCAGATGGTGGTTCCGGCGGTCATGCTGTGGCGGTTTTGGGATGTAGCGTTGCTGCCGGATCGGTATCGGGAGGGGACTGGACAGGTTCTTCTGCGGTAACGGGTAACAATGGTACTCCCGGTGGCGGTGGGGGGGGCGGTGGTGCTGGCGGTGGTGCGGATGTCAGTTCCAATTGCACTGGTACTGACGATTGTCTTGGTGGATCTGGTGGCGGCGGAGGATCCGGTGCCTGTGGCGGAAATGGTGGTATTGGTGGTGGTTCGGGCGGTGGATCGTTCGGCATATTTATTACTTTCTCTTCTTCGACGAACAACTATCCAACCGTTCAGAACAACATTATATATGGAGGAGCCGGAGGATCTGGAGGTAAAGGAGGAAATGGTGGCATCGGAGGAGTTGGAGGTCTGGGGGGTGCCCGAGGAGAGGTCTCGGGGCATTGGGATTATGCGATGGGGCAAGGCGGTGCTGGAGGTAAAGGCGGAGACGGTGGCCACGGCGGCGGTGGTGGCGGCGGTTGTGGTGGTGTTTCTTACGGCATATACATACACAATAATCAAACGATACCTGCTTATGGTGCTACCAATGCAGTTACTGTGGGTGTCGGCGGTAGTAGTGGTGCAGGAGGCCTTTCATTAAATGCGCTTAGTGTCGGAGGAAATGGAGCAGTTGGTCAGAGTGGCGCGATTTATGCGCCATAGCGACTTTACATGGGAGTTTCGTTTGCGAAGATCCGAAACATGATAATCCGCCGACGAGTATTTTCCTCTCTTGTTTTTGCAGGTTTCCTTTTTCTGTTTTTGGAAGGAGCTTGTTCTTCTCCAAGTCCTTCGCAGGAATGCCGCACTCCCGCCGACTGTCCGCATGATGGCCTTTACTTCTGCATAAACGGCCAGTGTATTTCGCTGACCGATGACACGCCGGACGACATACTCGATACCGATCAAGACCGGTCTCCGCTACCTGATGTCGAGACGGCTGAGGAAAAGGACGATGTGGTTGCCGATGATGAGCCGGTCGCGGGGGATGACGGGGTGCCGGACGAAGCGAAGGATGACGGCGAGGTAGCCGATGAGGCCGATGGTACGATCCCTTCCGATGCCGATGTGACCGATGAACCGGGCGAAAGTGACGAAGCGATCCCCGACGATGTCGCCGGGGATGCCGACCTGTACGATGCTCCGCCGGCGCAGGATGACATCGTGATAGCGATACCCGATGAGGACACACCGGACCTTTCCGACGGCGACGAACTCATCCCTGACGAGGAGATACTGGTGCCGGACCTTGATGGCCCCTGCGACGACGGTTTCGCCTGCACCATAGACATCGAGACCGGCGACGGTGGGTGCATGAATCTCCCGCGGCACTACCTGTGCGGCGCCGGCGAACTGTGTTCGGCCCATGACGGGTGCCGGAGCGCCGACAACTGGTTCTGCAAGCACTGTCCGAAGGGAAGCGCAAGTTGCGCCTACCCGACCGATGTCTGTGCCCGCATCTTCGCCGAGCCGGTCTGTTTGCTCCCGTGTTTCTCGAACGCCGAGTGCCCTTTCGGATACTCCTGCAACGACCTGTACGACGATAACGACATATTCCTCGGGCGTGGCTGTACCCCGAACAATTTCGTCTGTTGCCTCAATTTTGATGCTGATAATGCCGGCATCGGGCATATGTGCGGTCTCCACGACTGCGACGAGACGAACAATCTCATCCATCCCGGCGCGACCGAATCCTGTAACGACCGCGACGATGACTGCGACGACCTGGTGGACGAGGGGAACCCCGGCGGCGGCGAGGCCTGCCAGAGCGCGCTACCGGGCATCTGCCGGCAGGGCATCACGACCTGTGTCGGTGGCAATATAGCCTGTGTGCCCATCATCGCGCCGGCCACTCAGCCGGAGGAATGCAACAATCTCGACGATGATTGTGACGATGAGATAGATGAGGATTTCAAGAACCCGCTGACCGGCCGTTACGAGAGCGACACCGCCTGCGGCAACTGCCTGACCGACTGCACCGTCATCTATGACCGGCCTCATGCTCACGGTGAGTGCAATGCGACCGTCGAGCCGACCTGTGTCATGCGGTGCGAGACCATAGCCGACGGCGGAGCGGTGGATGCGTTCGATCTCAACCGCGTGCCGCAGGACGGCTGCGAACTCATCCTCGATCCAGACGCGGTCTATGTCTCGGTGCAGAACGGCGACGATCTCGACCCCGACTGCGGCGTCGCGCCGCTCGGCACCCTGCCGGATGCCGTGCCGTGCGCCACGATAGCGAAAGGTCTCTCGAGGTCTCAGGAACTCGGTCGTTCGAAGGTGTTCGTCGCCGACGGCCTGTACGCCGAGACGGTGAGCATCATGAGCGCCGTGTCGGTACTGGGCGGGTACCGCGCCGATACCTGGGAACGCCATCTCGATTCGACCATGACGATATTGCGCGGCACCGACACCGACCCGACCCATGTCCCGCACAAGGCGGCGATGGTGGTCGTGGTGCCTCCTGCCGGGGCGTTGATCGAGGGGTTCATCATCTACGGCGAGAATAACACCAACTCGGGCGGCAACAGTTACGGCATCTTCGCGACCGGTTCGACGGGGGTCTTGACGATACGCGAGGTGACGCTGTATGCCGGGAACGGCGGTCCGGGGCTGAACGGTTCAATGGGACAGAACGGTACTCCCGGGACGGTCGGGACCGGGCGGCCTCCGACCGGCGAGGGCTATGATACCTTCGTCGGTGACGGTATGCCATGCGCGAACCCCGAACGCTTTTACGAGAACGGGGGCCGACTCTCCTGCGACGGGCAGGAGGTGAGCGGTGGCGACGGCGGTGGCACGCGGTGTCCTCCGGCAGGCGGCTCCGAATATTCGGCGACCGACGGGAACTGGGGATCAGGCGCGGCGTCCGGCGCCGGCGGCGACGCGGGAGACGACGGTGGTATCTACACGGCGGGACTCTGTACCCTGCCTCCCGCCCCGATGACCGGGGCCGACGGATCGAACGGTGGCGATGGCTTGAGCGGCAACGGCGGCGCCGGTTGCGATATGGCGGCCGGCGTGATAACGGGCTATCACTGGAACGGTCTCTCGGGGGTTCCGGGGACCATAGGGACCCATGGGAGCGGCGGTGGCGGTGGCGGTGCGGGTGGCGGCGGCGATTCGTCGGTAGAGGGGACCAATGACCGTGTCGGCGGCGTCGGCGGCGGTGGCGGTTCGGGTGCCTGTGGTGGCACGGAAGGCGGTGGCGGCGCCGCAGGCGGCGGCAGTTTCGGCATTTTCGTCCTGTCGGGGATGGCGCCTATCGTTACCGATACGACGATCAACATGGGGCTGGGCGGGAACGGCGGTAACGGGGGGAACGGCGGCTCGGGCGGTCCCGGCGGATCTGGCGGATCTGGCGGTATCTGTCTTGATAACTGTTGGTGCTATCAGCGTGGCGGCAAGGGGGGCGAAGGGGGGAACGGTGGTCATGGCGGCGGTGGTGGCGGCGGGTGCGGCGGGGCGTCG
>JAKLFG010000004.1 GCA_022711315.1 bacterium
TGAATGGGATGAAATGAGGGAAACAGAGCGTCCCCTTGTCAAGGGGGAGAGAGGGGGTTTGATCAAACCCTCCCTGCCCTCCCTTGACAGGGCGGGATATTTGATAACCGGAGGATATCGATGAGAACTGTCTGTCTGCTCTCCTTTTTTATGTTGTTCTCCCTCACCATCGGCTGTGACGGTGACGGCACACTCAAACCGGGGGAATTCGAGGACCCGGCGTTCGCGAAGTGTGTGGAGGATAAAATAGACTACGAAGCGGGCCTAGGCCTGTTGGACAAGAATGACCCGGATTTGTATAATAAGATCGAATCGTTAGCCTGCGCAGGGGGGGGGTAAAAAGTATCAAAGGAATCGAGAACTTACCCAATATTGACTGGTTTGGCGCAAGCGACAACGAGATCGAATCGCTGGAGCCGCTCCGCACCTTGACGAAATTGGAGTTCCTGAAACTGGACCAGAATAAAATAAAAGATCTGGAACCCCTATCGGGATTAACAGAATTGTCGACACTATTGTTAAGCAACAATTTTATTGAAGACCTGACCCCGTTATATTTGTTATCAAAATTGGGGCTTGTTTCTCTAGACGGAAATTGTATTGTCGATTATAGTCAGTTCGATGAACTAGAGAAACATTCTCCTAACATCAATCTCGGAAGTCCAGAAAAATACCAAGATCCCGCTAAATGCCAGTAGTCGTGATCACTTGGGAGAAAGTGGAAAAGAAAGCAAGGGCTACTTTTTTTCGGTGAGCCCTGTCTGTTCAGACATTGAACCGGAAGTTGATGATGTCGCCGTCCTTGACGGTGTACTCCTTCCCTTCGAGCCGGTAGTGGCCCGCCTTCTTGCATTCGGCCTCTGAGCCGTACTTGTTGAAGTCGTCGAAGTGTATCGTTTCGGCGCGGATGAACCCGCGCTGGATGTCGCTGTGTATCTTCCCCGCCGCCTCGACCGCCGGGGTCCCCTTGCGTATCGGCCATGCCCGCACCTCGTCCTCGCCCGCCGTGAGGAACGATATGAGCCCGAGCGTCTCGTAGGCGGTCCGGATGAACCGGGCGCGGGCCGGCTCGGTGAGCCCGTAGCCCTTGAGGAATTCCGCCTGTTCCTCCGCGGCCATCTGGGCGAGATCCTTCTCGAGCGTCGCGCAGACGGCGAACGACAGCACGCCGTCCTGCGCTATCGCCTCGGCGAAACCCGCCGGGAGCGGCGCGCCCCCCTCCGGTTCGTTGACGAGCGCGATGCGCTTCTTGAGCGTCAGAAAGTTATAGTTGGCCATGTGGGCGAGTTCGTCGGCGGTGAAGGTGTCGGGCGCCGGGAAGGTGCTTTTTTCGAGTATCGCGTGGAGTTTCTTTATCGCCGGCATCTCGGGCGGATTCTTCTTCTCCTTCGCCTCGCGCTCGATCCGTTTCTCGGCGGTGATGAGGTCGGTGAGCAGGAGTTCATCCTTGAGTTTATGATACTCGGCGAGCGGGTCTTTCGGATCGGCGGTCATCACCGAATCGAAGTTGCGCAGGACGAAGATGAGCAGATCGGCCTTCTGGATGAGGTTCTTGACCTGCGACGGAAGAAGCGCGTCCTTGGTCGCCGCGATGTTGAAATCGGTCAGGACGAATTCGGCGTAGGTCTTCTTCTTCGGTTTGTATATTTCGTTGAGCCGGTCTATCCGCGTGTCGGGGACCTTTATCGTTCCGAGGTTCTCCTCCTTCTTCGCCTCCGCGATGCCGGTGAGCGCCTCGAAGACGGTCGTTTTGCCCGAAACGGGAAGCCCGATAAGTGCCGCGCGCATGGTGTCTCCTTCTGTTTTAAGTTCCCGGTGTCGCTTTCTTTTCGAGCAGTTCGATGATCGCCGGCAGGTTCATCCGTTTGGCGAGCAGGATCGGCGTGTCGCCATTGTTGTCGGCGACATCGGTCCGCGCCCCCTTGTCGAGGAGCAGTTTGACGGTGGCCGCGTTACCGGAGGGGATGACATAGAAGAGAGCGGTCTTTCCCGATGTCGTCTCACGGGCGTTCACATCGGCCCCCGCCTCGGCGAGCAGTGCCACGATGGGGTGGAACCCGTAGGATGCGGCGACAAGGAGCGCCGTCCAGCCGCCCGACACGAGTTTCTGTTCGAGCGCCGTCTTCTTCTCGATGAGCAGTTTCACGAGCGCCTGATCGCCCGCCTGCGCCGCGAAGTAGAGGATGCTTGCTCCCGAAGAGTCGGTGAAGTTGACATCGGCCCCCTTCTTGATGAGGAACTCGGCCATCGGTGTCTTGCGGTAGGTGACTGCCTCCTTGAGCGGCGTGTACCCGTCGCTCGACTGGAAGTTGACATCGGCACCCTTCGATACGAGATAGTCGGCGATCGGCAGGAACCCGAGCCGCGCGGCGAGTTGAAGCGGCGAGTAGCCGTTGGGGTCCAGTTCGTCGGCGGGCCGCCCCGCCTCGAGGAGTTCCTTCACCTTCTTGAGATCGTTCTTCTGCACCGGATAGGCGACCGAGTCCTTGTCCAGCGCACCGATATCGTTATAGGGCTCCTGATAGGGGTTGTTGCCCGCGACGCCCAGTTTCTCCGCCTTGTTGAAGCCATCCTCGAACCCCTTTGCGTAGGCCTCGGCATAGGTCTTCGCGTAGTCGGCGGTCACCGGCACGGTCTGGCACGAAACAAAAGCGGCGACAATGATCAATGCGCTGAGAACAATGGACTTCTTCATCTGCCCCTCCCTGTGGATATGGTCCATAGTCACGCCAGTTTTTCCTTGACCAGTTGGCTCGCCAGTTTGCCGTCGTAACGGCCGGCATGGAGTTCCTTGAGTTTCGCCATCACCTGCCCCATCGCCTTGGGCGACTTCTCGGGAAGGGTCGCGACTATCTCCTCGATCGCCTTGGCCAGTTCTTCGGGCGTCAACTGTTTGGGTAGATACCCTTCGAGTATCGCCTTCTCGGCCTTTTCCTTGTCGCACGGTTTCCCGTCGCCGGTCAGAATGGCGATCGTTTCGTCTATATTCTTCATGAACTTGCGGATGATCTGCATCACCTCTTCGGGGGTCGTTTCGCGGTTGCCGGCGTTCTTACCGACCGCCATCGCCTCGCCGAGCAGCGTCGAGAGGAGGTTCGACCGCACTAGATCGTGCGCCTTTTTCGCTTCGAAGAGATCTTTTCTGATTTTCGCGAGCATCGGTAACTCCTTCTACTTTATGACTTTAATCCCAGTTTTTCCCGCCACTTGTCTATCGCCGCATCCTCGATCTTGGGATAGAGGACGGCCGGTTCGCCGATGGTGTGGCCCGGCTTCATCGGCTCACTGCAGAGGGTGTCGAAATCGAAGGTCTCGGGAAGGTTCAGCATCTTCTTCACCTTGCGCGAGGCGACCGGGGTGATCGGCTCGAAGGCGGTGGCGAGGGTGTCGATGAGGTTGAGGCAGGTGAGGAGCACCGCCTTGCACCGTTTCTCGTCGGTTTTTCTCAGCGACCACGGGGCGCTCGTGTCGACATATTTATTGGCGATACGCCCCAGTTCCATCAGGTGGAACACCGCGTCGCGGACCTTGTAAGTGTCGTAACATTCCTTAATGATGTCGGCCTCTTTTTTCGCCTCGACCCAGAGCGCCTTCTCGGCATCGGTGAACGATACCTCGCCGCCGAGGTGGCCGTCGAAGAACTTGCGGGTGAACGAGAGGATGCGATTGACGAAGTTGCCATAGATGTCGGCAAGTTCCGAGTTGTTGGCGAGTTGGAAACCCTTCAGCGAAAAGTCGGCGTCCTTCGCCTCGGGCGCTATCTGCGCGAGGTAGTAACGGATCACATCGCTGTTGAAATCGTTCAGGAACTCGTGCACCCAGATGGCGTAGTTCTTCGAGGTGGAGAACTTGTCGCCCTCGAGGTTGAGGAACTCGTTGGCCGGTATCTCGTCGGGGAGTTTCCATCCCTCTTTCTGCCCCATCAGCATCGCGGGCCAGATGATGGCGTGGAAGACGATGTTGTCCTTGCCGATGAAATGGACCAGTTTGACCTCATTGCCGCCCTGCCACCATTTCTTCCAATCCTCGGTGCGACCGAGGTTCCGGAACATTTCGATGGTGAACGACACATATCCGATCGGGGCGTCGAACCAGACATAGAGCACCTTGCCGTCGGCCCCGTCGATCGGCACCGGCACGCCCCACGAGATGTCGCGGGTGATGCCGCGCGGTTCGAGTCCGCGTTGGAACCACTGCTCGCAGAAGGCCTTGACATTCGCCTTCCAGTGCGGTTTCCCTTTGAGCCATATGTCGAGATCTTTCTGGAACTTATCGAGATCGAGGAACCAGTGGCGCGAACTTTTCACCACCGGCGTCTTGCTGCACAGTTTGCATTTCGGTTCTTTGAGTTCGAGCGAGTTGAGCGCGTTGCCGCAGTAATCGCACTGGTCGCCGCGCGCCCCTTTGCCGCAGTGGGGACAGACCCCTTCGACATAGCGGTCGGGGAGGAACATCGCGTCGTGGTCGCAGTAGAACTGATCGACATCGCGTTCCGAGATGAAGCCGTTCTTCTTCAGGTTCAGGAAAAAATCCTGCGAGAGTTTCGCGTGGTCGGGGCAGGTGCTCGTCCCCGAGAAGATGTCGAAACTCATCTCCATGCGGCGGAAGGCGTCCGCTATGATCGCATGGTTCTCGGCCACCACTTGGGGCGGCGTCTTGCCGTTCTGTTCGGCGTTTATCGTGATCGGCACGCCGTGTTCATCGGTGCCGCAGATGTAGATGACCTCGCGCTTGTTGTTGCGCAGGGAGCGGACATAAATGTCGGCGGGGAGATAGGCGCCGGCGATGTGTCCGAGGTGTATCGGTCCGTTCGCGTAGGGGAGCGCCGAGGTGACGAGATACCGCATGAGTTCCTCCGGTTATCAAAAACGGGGGGAGTATAGTCAAAAACGGGGGCGCGTCAAATCGGAAAAAAGATGTCGTGCCTCGTCAGACCGCCAGATCGTTGTCGGCCGGTTCTTCTTCTTTGCGGACAAAGAGCGCCATGCCGACCGTGAGCGGCCCGATCCGCCCGCCGATCATGAGGATCACGACGATGAATTTTCCCAGATCGGAAAGCGAAGAGGTGATCCCCATGCTTAACCCGACCGTTCCGATGGCTGATGCCGCTTCGAAGAATATCTTATCGAACGATGCCGTTTCGGTGAGATCGAGCAGGTAGACGCCGACCGTAAGAAGGAGAAGATAGAGCGTGGTGTTGGCGATCGCCTGCCATATCCGTTCGAAAGGAATGACCTTCCCGCTGAACGATGCCTGTCGTTCGCCGCGCAGAGCGCTCCGGACCACGCCGAGTATCGCCGTGAAGGAGGTGCTCTTCACCCCGCCGCCGGTCCCCGACGGCGACGCGCCGATGATCATGAGGACCGTGAGTATCAACACCGACGCCTTGGAGAGTGCGCCGAGATCGATGGTGTTGAACCCGACGGTGGTCATCGCGGTCATGCACTGGAAAAAGGCGGCGAGCAGGCGATCAACCGGCGAAAGCGCCGTTATCGTCGGTTCGCCGAGGAACAGGAGGATCGTGCCGATGATCGTCATCCAGACGGTTGCTCCGAGTATGATGCGGCTCGTGAGCGTCACCTGCGTCGTTTCGCGCCGGAACCGCCGCCAGTAATCGATAAAAACGATGAAGCCGATCGCCCCGAGGTAACTGAGCGCGGCGATGATACCGTTTATCCAGAAGTTGCCGGAAAAAGAGGAGAAACTATCATTGAAGGTGCTGAACCCGGCGGTGCAGAAGGCCGAAATACTGTGAAAAAAGGCGTTGTAAAGCGGGCGCGGTGATCCGGCCGCCGTAAAGGCCCACCACAAAAGAAGCGTCCCGATCGACTCGATGACGAGCGTGAACAGAACGACGCCTTTGATGAACCGGAACACATTGAACGATCCGGGCAGGGAAAAAACGGCACGCGTCACCTCGGTGCGCGCCGGGGGTAGATCGGGACGGCGCGACAGAATGATGAACGACCCGAAGGTCATGAACCCGACGCCGCATATCTGAATGAGCGCGAGGATTACCAACTGACCGAAAAGACTGTAGTTGTCAGCGATGCTGATGGTGACGAGCCCGGTGGTGGACATTGCCGAGGCGGCAATGAAAAGATTGTCTATAGGGGCGATCTGCGGAACGGCCTGCGCGATCGGGAGCGAAAGCAGAGCCCAGCCGATAACGACATAGGACAGATAGCCCCAGAAGACGGCGCGCGCCGGGGCGACCCGACCGGAAAAGAAGGTGATGCGCCGGAAGAGGCGCGAGAGGAGGAATCGTCCTCTTTTGAGCAGTGGTTGACGGACCGCAGACATGGCAGTGCCTCACAAAAAAATGTTGTCAACGAGAGGAAGCCGGCCGGCGTCTGTCGGGGGGGTTTCCTCTTCCTACGCTTACGAGGTTAGCTGACGGGCTCGGGCGGAAGAGTGCCCTACGCCATAACGGCGATGCGCCCCGGGAAACGGGTCCCCCGTTCCCGCCAGTGGCGGGATTAAGCGGTCACCTTTGTACGCTTTTTAGAAAAAAAGTCAAGCGGTTATTTTTCGGCCCGGATCACTGTTCCTTCAGGAACGCCTCGAGCATCTGTATCAGCGTGGCGGGAGGCAGGACCGCGCCGGCGGCGTCGGGGACATCGACAAGATTCTCCGCCCTGACCATGCGCCGTTCCTGCACCGAGAGGTCGGGGTTGAGCACAAACACCGGGCCTTCGGAGACGAAATCCTTGAATCTGCCGCACGAAACGACGAGTTCGTTCGATGATATCGTCCGGAGCACGCTACCGCAGGGGTAGACCCCCGCGATCGTCACGAAGGTATCGACGATGTCGCGGCGGAACGCCCCCGCCCCGGTGTTCTTCAGCAGGGATCGAAGCGCCTCGGGCCGCGACAGGGTCGGGCCGTCGTGCCATCGCCGGGTCACCCGGTCGTAGTAGGCGGCGACCTTGAGTATCTCGCTCGGTACGGTGCCGCAGGCGGTCCCCTCCATCATGGTCCCCACCTCCGAGAAGTCGGTGAGCCGCGCGGAGGCGTTCAGCGCCGCCTCTATCCGGGTGTAACTGAATTCGTCCATGCGTGAAAGGACCGTATAGCCCGTATCGGGATCGTCGGAAAGGTACTGGAAATAGGCGGCAATGGCGGTCCGTTTGACCTCGGCCGGTTCGAGCCCGAGCCGCAGGGCGATGAGGATGGAAAAGATGGTGCGCCCGGCGGCGGCTGCCCCCGCGACGCTTCCCCGGTAGGCGGGAAGGGCGGCCAGCAGCATCAAAAGCGCGTAGTTGCCCGGGTCGGAGAGGTTCTGCGCTATCGATATGAGGTCCTGCACGCTCCGTTCGACCGTCCGGAGCGGTATGTTCTCCGCCGCCTTCACCATCTTCGCGTGATCGGGATACTCGGCGGCCAGTTTCCGGTGCGCCCGCCGTATCGCCTGCGGGACGGTGTATATCGGGAGATTGCCCGACTCCTCGGGGTCGTAGGGGAACACCTCGATATGGGTGAGCGGCGGCAGGTCGGCCCGTACCCGTTCGTAGGCCTGTATCTTGGGCTCGCGGCCGACCGGATATTTGGCGAGCACCGCGAAGAAGCCGAGGATCTGCTTGTCGTCCACCCCCTTTTTGAACACGAAGCCGGAAAGGCACAGCGAGAGGAACAGGTCGTAGATGTCGTCGAAATATTTGTCGTCCTGCCGCTGACCCCGGATGCGGACCTTGTCGACCTTCACATCGATACCGTCGAACAGTATCGAGAACTCGTCCTTCTCGGCGAAAAAGAAGGCCAGCGTCTTTTTGAAATAGGCGATCTCCTCGTCGATACGCTGGTTCTCGACGCCGTACATCTTGACATTCTTCCAAAAGGTGAAGAGTGATTTGGTGAAGTTGTACCGCCACTTCTTCGGAGAATTCTCGAACTCAGGCAGATTGCGTCGTTCTTCCATCCGTCACCTACCGTCCCGCCAGTATCTCTTTGGTCTCGGCATCGCCGTCCTTTTTCGCCTTCTCGAGCCATTTCGTTATGGTGCCCGACTTGGCGGCGCGCCGGCGCAGGAAGCCGAACACCCGTTTCTTGAGCGGCGCGTACCTCTTGCGGTTGAGCAGACCCCCCTGCATGGTCCAAAGTGGCGTCAGGGCGTCGAGCATGCTCGGCAACTGCGTACCCTTGAGGAGAGCGAGGAGCAGTTCCATCTCGTTCTGCTCGATCGTTTCGAACTCGGGACTTTTTATCCGCCGGATGACCTGGCTCGATATCGCGGAGGGATCCCCGATCGTGTTGAGGCACTTGAGCGCCATGATCCGCACCTGAGCGTTGTCGTTGAAGATGAGGTTGCCCGGCAGGTCGAAGAACTCCTCCCGTTTCGAGGCGAGTATCCGGCAGACATACTGTTCGAGATCGAGTGTGCTGAACCGGGCGAGTTGGGCCGGCTTGAACATCTCGTTGAGTATCTGTTTGGCCACCAACCCCTTGATGCGGAGCAGGTTCTCGACCGCGAGCACCCGCACCTCCTCGTCGGGGGAGAGGACCGCCTTGTGCCAGAACTCGACATTCTCGTCGGCGTCGTATCTCGAGAGCACATGCGCCGCCTCGATCCGCACCTGTTTGGTTGGGTGGTGCATCGCCTCCCGAACGGTCGGCAGGAAAGAGGGGCGATAAGAGAACCGGAGCATATACAGGAGGTTGCGGACAACATGCCAGTCGGGATTCGTCGCGAGCCGCTTGACGAGTTCCTCGTCGGTGAGGTTGCCCGCGATCGCCTCGAGTCCGTGGAGGCGCGCCTCTTTCTGGCCGAGTTCGACCAGTTTGAGGAAGACCGGTTCGAGTTCCTCGGCGCTGACGAGTTTCAGATATTCCCCGAAGGCGGGAAGATGTTCCGGCCCGATGGTCGCCGCGACCTCGAAGACCTTGTTGATGAACTGTTCCGATCGTATCTTCTCGAACACGGAGGCGACCGACCCGAGGAGCGCCTCGTCGGCTCCCTCCATCGACTGTCGCAACTGTTGCAGGTTGGTCAGGTAGACCATCCCCGATATGAAGTCACCCTCCTGCAGGTTGGTCAGGGCGTATTCGCACATCTTGCCGATGATCGACCGGTTCGCCTCGACGCCGTCGCGCAGGATGAGGAGCCGCGCCTTTTCAAGGTATCGCTGGATGGTGAAGGCCTTCCCGCGCTCCCTGCGCCACGCATCGAATTCGCCGCGGCCCGTCGCGCCGACCGACTCGAATTCCTTGACGATGGCGGCGAGGTCGTGGAAACTCCGGGGCGGCAGGGCGTACAGCGCGGCGGGCGCCACGGGATCGAACTCGCCCTTGAACTCCTCGGCGCCCCACGGCTCGGGGTCCCCCATGTCGGGGTCCGACAGCGTGCCGATATGGGTCACGCCGCGGTCCCACAGGCGGGTGTTGAAATCGTAGTCTATCAAAGTGTAATTTATCGTCTCCTGTATGACCGAGAAGAAGTTCAGCAATTCCTCGGGCGTGATCCCTTTGACGAAGTAGAGTTCGCGTATCTCGTTGACAAGGAAGATGTTCCGGAACTTCCGTTCCCCCGCGTCGAAGAGGTTGATGCGCCGCTCCTGATAGTAGAACCCGATCTTTTTGGTGGTGACCGACACATAGGGGATGTTGTTGTGGATCACATCGAGATTCTGCATCAGCGTTTCGGTGAATTCGGTGAAGATCTTGTCGCGGATGGCGTACAGTTCGGTCATTTTCGATATCTTCACGAGCATGGCGATCACTGCGCGGACGCCGCGATAGACCTGCTGTTTCTTTTCCAGAGGTATCGACCGGAAGAATTCGGTCAACTCCCTTTTTTTCGCGATATGGAGCACCGGTCGCCCCGCTTAAACATACGGTACATCGACTATAGCCCAAGAGAGTATAGCAAGCAAAGTTTTTTCCCATTTCTTTTGCTTTGGCTTCCGGTTCGGCTACATTGTCCTTCTACGGGACGATACTGGAGGCTCCGGATGGTGCAAAGACCTTTCTTTTTCATGCTGTCTGCGCTGTGTCTGCTGTCGTGTGATGGCGGTTCCGTAACGCCGACCGCGGACCACGATGCGGTCGTGACCGTTGACGAGGACGGCCTGTCCGGCGACGAACTGCTTGCCGACGAAAGTGAGCCGTCCGACGCGGGATTCGTCCCCGATGTCGAGGCGATAGCGACCGACTATGCCGGCGAGACCGGGTTCATCGCCATCGAGCCGGTGACCTACTATCTGCGGACCGAACGCGGCACCGCCGGCGTCAAATACCTGAGCGACGAAACGCGGCTGTGGTATTCGTTCCAGCCGGCCGACGAGGAGTGGGAGAAAAAACCGATCGCGCTCTTTTTCAACGGCGGTCCCGGCTCCGCGTCGGGGCTCCTGCTCGCCTTCAATACCGGTCGCCGGAGCATGGACCCCGTCTTCAATGGCGGCGATATCGTCGGTGACAATCCGCATCGCTGGAGTTCCTTCGCCAACATACTCTACATCGATGCCCGCAACACCGGGTTCTCCTACAGTCTCGTCGGCGACCGGCCCGGGTTCACGACCCGTAATTTCAATCCGTTCATCGACGGCGCCGACTTCGTCCGTCTCCTTCTGCGTTTCCTCGCGGCCCATCCCGCGCTGCGGGGCAACCCGGTCATCTTCGCGGGCGAGTCGTACGGCGGCACCCGCACCATCGTGATGCAGAATCTCCTGCTGAACCACGCGCGCTATGCCGGGAACGAGGGCTATTTCACCGACACCACGCTTGCCGACGAGATCGCGGCGCATTACGCGGCGGTTTTCCCCGGGGAGGAGGTGACGCCGGCGAAGGCGTCCGAACAGTTCGGCTATACCGCGCTGATACAGCCGCTCATCTTCGGCGAGCCGCAGAACCTCGCGTCGGGTGAGATACTCGAAGAGCCCGGCTCGGTCGTCTACCAGATAGCGGAGGAGCAGGGGGCGACCTTCCAGCCCTGTCCCGAGGACGACGCCGACTGCGACAAGTATTACAACGCGATACTCTTCGTCGATTCACTCGGTCGCGATCTCTACAAATACGATGAACAGAGCGGTTGGATGAACGGGCTCATGGACCCGGTGGTGCCCGAACTGCTCGTGCGCGACAATTATGTCTCCCTGTTGGGGCACGATCCGGTGTTCATCGAGGACATGTACGCATCGGAACGGAAGGATGCCTACAAGATAGCGGCGCCGCCAAGCGACGCGTATGCTCTGCCGACGGCGTGGTCGGGGCGGGCCGAGATGCAGGTGTATCTCCTGCGCCTGCTGTACGCCGATCCCGACGATCCGGAGGCGGAGTTCCGGAAGACCTTCGGCACGCTCTCCGATTACGACACCTACTACCTGTCGCTCAACGAGAAGGTGACCGACGCCTTCTACCGCCACACGCTCCACCCGTTCAATCCGCTGTTCGGCGAACTGTTCCTCGAGAATCTGCTGGTGGTGAAGACCCTTATGACGCAGGCGGCGCTCGACCTCGTCATCTTCTCCCCCGCCATCCCGGCGGCGGCGCGGATGTTCGCACAGGTGACCGATGTCGCCGTCGCGGCCGATTCGTTCACGGTGACCTACGCCGCCGGTTCGTTCGAGGGGGTGACGGAAGGGACGACCCGTACCGTGGCGTGGCCTCCGTACGAGACGGCGGGTCATTCGGTGACGGTCAGCCAGCCCGACAAGTTCGTCGAGGATGTCGCCGCGTGGTACGAAAAGGTACGCCGCTAGGTCTTACTTATTGAGTTCCTTCCATTCGGGCGGCGTGTAGTCGGGATACTGTTCCGGCGCCGGCGCCGCATCTTTTTTCTTGAGCCGGATATAATCGAGTATGAGGCACGACTGACCGGCCTGCGGGATGAAGGCGAACCGGTTGGTCCCGGCCCGGAGCGGCGCAGAAAGCCGCAGGGTTTTGAAGCGGTAGCCGTCGTCGTAGGCCGAGAAGGTCGCGACCGGCGCGTCGTTCACCGTGAAGGAGCATTCGCCGCCGCACGGGGCCGCGAGCATCTCGATGGTCAGTTCGTAGTCGCCCGGGTCGAGGATGGGGTGGGTGATATCGTAATAACTGTCGGGAGCGGGTGCGCCGAACAGCACCGCGTAGCCCTGATCCTTGCTGAAGTTGAGATCCTCGTCGAGCGTCGTGAAGGGAAGGTAGGTCAGTTTGACCCCCGCCGCCACCGGCGTCGCGTAGGCCGGCCGGCCGGTCGCGGGTCGCCCCTTGTGCTCGAACTCTATCCAGATGTCGTTCACGCGGAAATCGGGCAGTTCCTCGACGATGGCGAGGTTGCGCAGTTTGGGGTAATAATCAATGGCCCACGCGTTCTTGAGCCCGAGCGTCTCCATGTAGTAGGCGGCGCCGTAGAGGTTCTCGCGGCCGAGGTCTTTGAGGATGAGGTTGCCGCGCCGGTCGAAGGGAGGCCGTTCCTGTAGCGTGAGGAACATCGAGTGGTAGGGGGCGGGAACGAACACCACGCTGTCGCGGATGTCCCGCTCTTCGATCGCCTTCTCGAACGAGCGGTCGGTGACCCAGAACCGGTCGCTGTAGCGTGACAGCAGTTCGGGCATGATAACGGCGCTCACGAACAGTATGCCGGCCAGCGGAAAGGCCGCGATGAAGGGGCGCAGGGGTCGCGGCGAAAAACGGGCGGCGTACACGACCCCGGCGGCGGCCGGAATCAGCAGGAGCGTCGTCACCTCGGTGAAATAGCGCGGCCCGAACAGGTTACCCGACAGGTAAAAGAAAAAATAGCCGATGAAGAAGGTCAGGAAGAACGAGGAGAGGAACAGGTTGCGCCGGAGTCCGAAGAAGAAGGCGACGATGAGGAAGAGGAACGGGTAGGGGTGTCCCGCCACATTGAACAGCATGAGGGTGAGCCGCGTGTAGGCGACCCAGTAGGCGTAATCGAGAGTGAGCCCGCCCGCCGGGAGGAACTCGCCCTCGGTGTTGGGACAGCCGGTGCCGAGTCCGATGCGGTGACAGAACGGGATCGGCTCGATGACCGAGAAATAGAGGTCCTGCGGGAAAGTAAGGAGGTGCCCCGTCATGAGGTGGTTGTAGCCGAGGAGCGCCGCGCCGCCGAGTAGCGCCGGTATCGCGAAGAGGGTAAGACGGAAGACCGTCGCCCGCTTGAGAAGAAGATAGATACCGAGCGGCAGGTAGGTGAACAGGGCGTTCTGCGGTCGCATGAAAAGCGACAGGGCTATGGCGGCCGAGGCGGCAAAAAGCGCGCGACCGTCCTGATGGTCCCGCGTCACGAGCCAGACGGCGGTGAGGAGGAGGAGCAGATTGAAATTGTGGGTCATGAAACTGGCGCCCATGAAGAGATAGAAGGAGGAGAAAGTGCAGAGCGCCATCGCGAGGCAACTCACCCGCCCGTTGAAGAAGCGATCGGCGATGCGGCCGGTCAGCCAGACCGACAGGCCGCTCGCGAGCGGTACGAGGAGCCACGGGATGCCCAGCGCCGCGAAGGGGGCGAGCGCGAGCGAGAACCCGGGGAGAAAGAGGGAGTAGTGGCGCCCGCCGTCACGGACCATGAAGGTGACATCGGAGAATTCATACAGGTCGCCCGCCGGGAGCGAGAGCGACCCGTCAAGCATGAGCCGCGCGGACCAGAGGAAATGGGCGGCGTCTATGACATGGGGGATGTTATCGAAAACGAGCCACGAGATGAGCGCCGTGGCAAGCGCGGTGATCGGGGGGAAAATAAAGTAGCGGCGCCTGACCAGCAGGTCGCGCAGGAGGCGGACCAGGTCGGGGCGGAGCGTCAGGCAGAGGGCTATCGCGGCGGCTACGACGCCGTATAGCAGGTGGATCGTCGGCCAGAAGGCGGTGAAGAACAGCCACGGCTTGCCGCGGGTCCCCCAAAGGAAAAAGAGACCGAACAGAGCGACCGCGACGATCGCGTGCGGTATCCGGCGGATCATGTCGGAGATGCTTTTTTGAAATCGAGACCGGTCTGCTCGGTCCTCTTGACCACAGGGTCGTTCCGTACCTCTTCGCGTATCTTCGCGTTCTTCTCCTTCCCCTCTTTTGTTTCCTGTTGGGCGACCGAGGTCCCCTCCGACACCTCGTCGGCGAATCGCAGTTTCCTGCCGCCGGTGAGTTCGGCGAAGCGAGCGGCGAGCATCTCTTTCTTGGGGTCGAGCAACGCCTTGGTCGCCTGCGGGATCTGCACCGTGACCGTGCCGGCCCTCTCGAGCGCCGTCACCGTTTTCAGGGCGCCGCCGGTCATCGGTTCCTCCTGTGCGAGCCGTTCCACGAAATCGCGCCAGCCGGTGACGGCGGGTGGCGCGGTCGGCTCGTCCTTCGGCGGCGGGGGCGTCGGTACGGGGGCCGGCGCCGGCTCCGCCGTTCTCACGGTCGGGCGCGTGACCTTGGGTGCGGTCTTCGGCGGTTCGCTTTTTATCGCGGAAGGCGGTTCGGGCGAACGGGGGAGCGTCGCCGGTGCGTCACGGAGTGTGTCGAGCAGGGAGCGCAGGTCGGTCATTGCCGGGAGCGACGCGGCGAGCACGACCGATATCTCGAACAGAAGCAGGGGGTATTCGCTCCGCAGGATACGATCGCTCTCCTTGGACCAGAGGTCGAACAGGCGGAGCCAGTCGGCGGGGGCAAGGAGTCGTGCACTCTCACGGACCCAGCGCCGCTCCTCGTCGGAGGCCTCAAGGAACCGGTCGTCCGAAAGCGAGGAGGCGAGCACGAGTTGGTGCAGGGTGAAGAGGACATCGCGTGCCGCCTTCTCGAGCGCCTTGCCGCTCGCATAGATCTCGCGCACCTTCGTGACCGCCGCGTCGGCATCCCGGCGCGCGATCGCCTCGACGATCCCGCGGATGAGCGTGCGGTCGCTGATGCCGAGGATGGTCGTCACCACCGTGTCGGTGATGGTCCGCTCTCCGAAGGCGAGCATCTGTTCGACGAGCGTCTGGGCGTCGCGCATGCTGCCGTCGCCTTCCCGCGCGATGAGGAACAGCGCCTCGCGGTCGAACGATACCTTTTCCGCCGTCAGTATCTTCTCGAGTTGCCGCACGATGTCGGCGGTCCCGAGCCGGCGCAGATCGTAACGCTGGCAACGGCTGAGCACCGTCATCGGTATCTTCTGCGGGTCGGTGGTCGCGAGTATGAACACGGTGTGGGCCGGCGGCTCCTCAAGCGTTTTGAGCAACGCATTGAAGGCCGACTTCGAGAGCATGTGCACCTCGTCGATGATGTAGGCCTTGCGCTTCGATTTGACCGGGCCGTAGGAGATGTTCTCGCGGATGGTGCGAACATCGTCCACCGAGTTGTTCGACGCGCCGTCTATCTCGAGCACATCGGGGCTGCGGCCCGCCGTTATCTCACGGCAACTCTCGCAGCGATTGCACGGTTCTCCGTCGGCTTGGGGATCGGCGCAGTTGAGCGCTTTGACGAGGATGCGGGCGAGCGTCGTCTTGCCGGTGCCGCGGATACCGGTGAACAGGACGACCGGTGCGACGCGCCCCTCCTTGATGGCGTACCGCAGGGTGCCGGTCACCTGATCCTGCCCTACCACCTCGTCGAACCGGGCGGGACGCCATTTCCGCGCGATGACCTGATAACTCATGGATAGTTCCCCTTTCTTTCCAGTTTCATCAGGTCATTATCCACAAACGAGCGGTTTTGCAAACTCTTTCGATAACTTTTTTGGCCGGTAATCTTTCCTTCCCTCCGGTTGTCGCTATACTATACCTCAGGTGATCAGGTATCGGAGAGTTATGCTCAAGTTCCTTCTGGCGCTCGTTCTGTTCGGACTCGTCATCTTCGTCCATGAACTGGGACACTTCCTTGCGGCGCGGTTCTTCAGGGTCAAGATATTCGTTTTTTCGCTCGGTTTCGGCTCGGCGCTGGTCAGCTGGCGTCGCGGTGAGACCGAATACCGGCTCTCGACGGTCCCGCTCGGCGGCTATGTCAAGATGCTCGGCGAGAATACCGCCGAGGAGGAGATCCCTCCCGAGGACCTGCCGCGCAGTTTCTCGGCGAAAGATTGGTGGCAGAAGGTGATCATCGTCTTCGCCGGCCCGTTGACGAACATCGTCTTCGCCGTGCTCATCTACTTCGTCGTCTCCTTTTTCAATCACACCAGCGACGCGACCGTGGTCGAGTTCATCTCCCCCGGCGGGCCCGCCGCTCAGACCGCATTGCGGGAAGGGGACCGTGTCCTCGCCATCAACGGGCGGCGTACGACGGTATGGGAGGATCTGCAGAACGCGCTTCCTCTACCGGTCGCCGGCGCATGCCTGCCGGTCGAGGTGCTGGTCGCCCGCTGGCCGTCGGGGGATACGGAGACGGTGCCGGTCTCGCCCGAAAAACGGCGATATGCCGATGTGTTCGGCGAGGAGACCGATCGGTGCGTGATGGGGATAGCGGCCCTGCCGCGCGATACCCGCGTGGCGTTCGCCGGGTCGGTCGACGGCTTGATGACCGGCGATATCGTGCGGTCGGTCGACGGGAGACCGGTGACCCGCTGGTATGAGATGGCCACGCTTCTGACCGCCGACAGCGGTCATCGCCTGATCGTTGATCGCGACGGGAAGGAGGAATCGGTCTCCTTGACCGCCGAGGCGGCGGCGCAGGCGGTCGGTATGATACGGCACGGCGGGATGCTTGTCGGCGAGGTCGAGCCCGATTCGGTCGCCCGGAAGGCGGGCATTGAGATCGGCGATCTCATCGTCGCCGTGAACGGGGTGACGCTTGCCGCTCCCCACGAGTTCGTCAGCGAGGTGAAGAAGGTCAAAGAGGGCGGTACGGTAAGATTGTCGCTCTACCGCGGCGGGGAAAGCATGGAAAAGGAGTTCGTCCTTTCCTTCGACTCAAAGGAGAACCAGTATACCGGCATGACCGAAAGCAACATCCGGTGGGGTGCCCGTTTCCTTTTCTCATATGACCTTGAGCCGACGCAGGCCCGGAGGGATGCGCCGCTTCTCTATTCGGCGCGCTATGCCGTGGAAGAGACCGGCAACATCGCGGTGATGACCGTTAAAGGGATGTACTATCTCCTGACCAATAAACTTCCCGCCAAGGCGATCGGCGGGCCGATACTGGTGTTCGACATATCACAGAAGGCGGCGGCACGGGGCAAGAAGGTCTTCCTGTCGGTCATGGCGATGATAAGCGTCAACCTCGGCATCCTCAACCTACTGCCGGTACCGGTCCTGGATGGCGGTCACGCCGTCATGTACACCTGGGAAGGTCTGACGCGGCGGAAGATACCGCTCCGCGTGAAAGAGTGGTCGCTCCGCGCGGGGGTCGCCCTTCTCATGGCGCTCATGGTCTTCGCCATGTTCAACGATATCTCGCGCTATATATCCATATTCAGCGGCGGCTAGGGATGCGGGGATCGGTGCTGGTCTGGGACAACTCGTCGGGAGGATCCTTTTTTCAGTGGCGCTCGGGTGATCGGTCGGTCGCACGGGTCGAACGGTATGAGCGGCGCAGGTTCCTGACCGATTTCCCGCTCGTGCTCGAACAGCTCGCCGCGACGACCCCGGTCGATGCTGATACCGCGGTTTTTTTTGGCGCCGGTCCCGGCTCGTTCACTGCGCTCAAGACCGGGGTGGCGATGCTGGGCGGGTTCCTCTATGCCCGGGGCGTGACGAGCGTGCGCCTGCTCTCTTCGCTTGACATCCTTTCACTTCGAACGACCGTTCCGCGCGGCGCGCCCTGCGTGGCGGTCATTCCGTACCGTGGCGACGAAGTGTTCCTTTCCGTCGTCGTAGAAGGCGCTACCGGAGAGCGGGTTTACCCGATACCTCCCCGGACGGTGTCGCTCGCCGAACTGGGTGCCGTGCTCGACCGTTTTGCGGGTACGGGAGGGGCCGTGGTCGCCGGAGATGACCTGCCCATCGCCGTCGAGAGAGCCCTTTCCGCGCGATCCAGTATCTTGCCCCGTCACTACCCTGTGTCGGAAATTTCCTTGGAACGGCTCGATGGGGTGCCCTGCCTCGGCACCGTCGAGATCGCTTCCGAGCCGCTCATGCTTCGGTACATGGTCGCCCCGGCCGATCTGCCGTCGGGTGATCGTGAGGAATACTATGTCGCAAGCAACTGACGCAAGGAGGTGTGCCATGCAGCAGTACAAGGTCGTCCCCGCGCAGGAGATCGAAAAGCGGCTTCATCGGACGGTGAAGGAGCATGAGACGCTCGGCGAACAGGTGGACGAACTCTCCCGCAAGGAGGTCATCACTCCGGAGGACGAGATGGAATTGAAGCGGCTTCGTAAATTGAAACTATATAAGAAGGATATGATCACCTACCTGAAAAGCATGTTGCAGGGAGAAAAGCGACCGGAATAACGACCGCTGCGCCGGGTCAGAATTTATTCCACAGGTGGAAATACTCCACGAATCGATTCATGTAGTCGCCCTTGTCCTTCCCGTATGAACTGATCACTTCCTTGTTCTCTTTCGAGATGAGAAAGGACATCTCCTTTCCCGATATCTTGCTGATGAAAAAGGCCTTTTCCCCGCCGTCCTCATCCACATGGATGAGTTCGGTCAGTTCCTGATCGTAGGCGGGGGAAAGATCGAAACCACAATGGGGACAGAAGAAATCGACGCGGGCTCCTTTTTCGACCGAGACCTGCGGACAATCGCGGATCGCCCCTCCGAACTCATCCTTCTGGTGGTTCAATTCGAAGGTGCCGGTCACCTCGAAGTGGATCCCCCGCAATTTACCGGTCAGCACGATCTTGTTCGATGTTTGGTCATACAGCGCCACGCGACACCGGGGACATAGATAATTGTGAGACATGAAGAACCTCCTCTCTCCCAAAGGTTGAACTAGCGAGTATGATACGGGGCGGTACACCTCAAAGCAAGAAAAATCCCCCGCGGCGACAACGCCTCATGTTCTCTTATTTTTTTGACATGCGTCGCGAGAGGTGTTATACCTGCCCCTGTCTGTCGATTATGGTACCGCGCGCATAAGGGACAATCGGGTATCGTAATATCGGGTACGGAGGATAGGATGCCGCGCTCATTAGTGTTTTTTCTTCTCATTGCCTTGATGTTCGCCGGCGGCTCTCTCTTGGCCGCCAAGAAAAAGTTCACGCCCGACGAGGGAAGCGAGATCAAGCAGGAAGAGGCGAAAGAAACCAAGGAAACCACAGAGACGAAAGAACCGGCCGCCGACAAAAAGGGGAAGGCCGTAAAGAAAAAGAAGAAGCCCGCCCCTGAGGCGCAACCGGCCGCTCCGGAACCGGAACTGAAACCGGTCATGTTGCCGCCTGCGGAGAAAAAAGCGCCCGCGGCCGAGCCAACGCCGGCTCCCGCTCCAGCTCCCGCTCCAGCCCCGGCTCCAGCCCCGGCTCCGGTCGCGGCTCCAGCCCCGGCTCCAACCTCGGCTCCAGCCCCGGCTCCGGTCGCCAAGCCTGATATGGTAACGAAGGGTGACCCGGTCGTCCTTTCGGGTGTCGTTCTCGATGCCGACACCAAAAAGGCGATCATCGGCGCGAAAATAACGACCAACGCTTTCCCTTATCCGGCGCTGACGACGAAAGAGGGGGCATTCAAGTACCCCATGAAACTTAAGGTGGGCGCCTATACGCTGGAGGTTTCGGCGCCCGGATATAAAACGCTTTCACTTCCTCTCGCGGTCGTGACCGGGATGAAGGAATTGCCCATGACGATATGGCTGGCGCTCGATTCCTCTCCGTACCGCTCTCTCGCGGAACATCCCGATGGTAAGCCGTTCGAGCCGGTGGGGGTGCGTGGTGCCGAAAAGGCGCTCGCCGCCCGATCCACCGTCGCCGATCCTTCGAGGGAGGGTGAGGTTCCGAAGCCGGGCATACACCTGATCACCGGTCTCCTGAAGGACGCGAAGAGCGGAGAACCCATCAGCGGGACGATCATGCTGAAGGAGCAGAAACTGCAGGTGCCGGTCGACGCCGCCGGTCGGTTCGTGCTCTCTCTGCAACCGGGCGTGTACACCGTCGAACTGGCTATCGTCGGGTTCGTGCCGGAGGAAAGGAACATAGAGGTGTCCGGCAACAGCGATGTGATATGGGAACTTATACCGGTCGAGCGAGACCGTCATTTTTACGGGTATCACCAGAACATAAGCAAAAAGACCGTGGCAGGCATCCCCGATCTCCCCGGTGTGACGATCACGGCGCCGCGGCGCCGATATGACACAGGGTTCGGTATCGCCGGATCGCCCTCGCCCGAGAACGGATACTACATCGAAGGCCTGCCGTCACCCTCAGCCTTTCACCTGCTCGGCCGCGACACGGTGATACACCCCGCGCTCATCGGGACGGCGGAATTATCCTATGGAGGGTTCTCGCCCGAATACGGCGATGCGACCGGCGGCATGGTGTCGCTGACGCTCCGTGACCCGCGTGAGGATCGGCTCGGCGGCATGTTCGACCTCAGTCTGTTCGGCGTTTCGGTGCTTGCCGAAGGCCCGGTGACCGAGCAAGATCTCTTTGCGGCGGCGGTCAGCAAGGGATTGACCGATCTGTTCCCGCGCTTTTTCTACGGTGAAGGGAGCGACCTTCTGTATAATGACAACTTCGATTTCACGATGCTCTATCTGCGCAAATTCTCCGGTGGTCACCGGTTGCGGGTCTATGCCTTCGGTAGCATGGACAGCCTCGGGTTCCGATCGAACGAGCTTATGAACGGGGTGCCGGAGCATGTCGATCTCGTCACGCCTTCACAGTTCTTCACCCGTCTTGCGGCCGATCACGCCTATTCGTGGAAGGAACTTGATGTCGAGATAGACAACCGGGTCCTTCTGTCCTACGAGAATCGCCATTGGCAGTATGGCTTTGCGACCGGCGATGATTTCGGTCTCACTTCCCATGTGATCGAAGGTCAGGATGTCTTCCACTGGCGGTTCGACCCGCAGCACAAGCTTTCTCTCGGTGGCACGATGCGACTAGGATTCTTCTCTCCCGCGACCGATTATGTCTCCCTGCCGCTGGAAGGCGAATCGTTCGCCGTACGGGTCGCCCGAAAGATAGATGACCCGGGCTATCAGCCATATCTGCACCCATCGTTGTGGGCCTCGTACCTGTTCTCGTATGCCGGGTTCACCGTGGAGCCGGGGCTCCTGTTCTACGGCGATTTCCACAACAAGAAGCACTACGAACTATCAGCGGATCCCCGGCTCACGACCGCCTATCGGTTCGACGACACCATGGAGATCCGGTTGTCCGGCGGTCTCTATTCGCGCCGCCCCGACCATGAGATAGCGAGTGACCGGTGGGGCACCGAGGATCTGCTCGCCGAACACGCGGTCCACGCGGTACTTTCTTTCGAAAAGACCTTTCTCGGTTCGTACACCATAACGGCGAAGGGTTTTTACAAGTATCTTTACAACCTGATCCGCCGCTCGACCGCCGATCCGCTTGAATTCAACAATCTGGGAGAGGGTTACGCCGGCGGCGGCGTGCTTGCGCTCAAGATCGATATCACCGACACCTTCCGGGGGACGGTCGGCTATGCCTATACCGCCAGCCAACGAAAGGAAAGTCCCGCCGGGGAGTATCGTCCGAGCGATGCGGAGGTCCCTCATTCCGTAACCCTTTCGGGACGCTGGACGCCGGCGAAGGAATGGGCACTGTCGGGCCGGTTCTCCCTGTTCTCGGGCGCACCGTATTCCCGTTTTTCAGGCGCGGAATTCATCGACGACGGTATCGTCGCCCGTTTCGAACCGCTACCGGTCCTCGATGGGGACGGTCGCGCCATACGCAACGATGCGCGGTATCCGGTCCTCCATGAACTTGACCTGCGCGGTGAATATACTTTCTTCCTCGATCACACGATACTGGTGTTGTTCGCCGAGATGCGCGGGATAAGCGGTTTGTTCGACCAGAATACGGTCGGCAGCCTCTACAATACCGACTTTACGAAGGACATCCCTCTTTCCTCCACGCCGTTCTTGGCGACGGTCGGGGTACGAGGGGAATTTTAGGGGGCGCGTCATGAGAACCTACCTGCCGACACTTGGGTTGTTGGTGTTCCTCGTTGCGGGGCTCGGTTGCGAGAACAAAGCTCTTGACCCCGCGTGGAACATAACGGGGCCGCGGATCATCGCCCTGCAGGCCGACAAACAGGTCTTCTCTCCGGGCGACACCGTTACCTTCTCGGTGCTTCTCGCCGGTGTCAGTGCGACCGAACGGGCCCGCATATCTGTGCTTTGGCGACTCGGGAACGAGATCAGAGAACTTGCGGCAGACCGCGTCGCCCGCTATGAGATACCGGACGAGAATGCCGCCGCCGATGTCGATATTTTCGGAACGGCCGCATGGTCCGCGTACCGGACCGCCGGACAGGTGGTGGTCGAATTGCAGGCGACCGTGCGCATGGATGATGGCACGACCTTGCCGGCACGCAAAAGTCTGCTGTTGGCAAAAAGATCGGTAGTGCTTCAGTATGAGGCTCCCCGAATAGACCGTATCTTGGTCGCGGTCCCGGGCCATAGTGGATTGTCGCTTCCCGCAGGGGAGACCGTTCGTCTGCCCGCTGGATCATCCGATACCATTGCAATCGAGGCCACTCTTGCCGACAACACGACGCCCTACGGGTATCGTTGGTATATTGAAAACACCCTATCGGACGGGGATGCCGAGATATTGAGCGGCGGGGTCGATCGCACTATGAAAATGAAGATGCCTCAATTGGGGGCGACCATCGTGTATCTGGTGGTAGATGATCGATCCGAGGGATCGATGTCCAAAGTGTTCAATGGTGGTATCGATGCCGTCTCCTTTTTCGTTTCGTACGGGACAGAGGAGGTCGATGATGCCGACACCCTGTCTTCCGACGAGACCGACCACGACCAACTTCTTCCCGACTGACCTCGCCGAGAGCTAGAGGCGACTCTCCCTGTCAAACTGCGGTTGACATTTTGACAAAGCAGGAGGGGTTTCTCCTTTTTGTCAAACTACTGTCTTGTTATTATTCGACTTATTTGAAGGCACGATGATTGCATAAAAGCGGGCCGTTTTTTATTTTCGGAGTCTCGCGTGAGAAATCGAGCCGGCCTCGCAGCGCTTTTGTTCGTATCGACCGCTTTTCTATTCTTCTCGGTGTACGCTCTGGCGATATCGTTCGTCCTCAAGGAGGGGGAAGGTGATGCGCGTGCCGACGCTTCTTCCCGCAAAACGGGAAATAAAAGACCGCCGGAGATCGTCCCGCAGGAAGAAATGATCTATTTCGGTTCTCCTAAAGGAACGGTATCTCTTCCTAACGCCTTTGATCTGAGTATGCGCCAAATAGCGCTGGCCTCGGCGGAGAATAGCGAGGCATTCTCCCAACCGCACGAAGTTACCATCGAGGAGATAAATGCTCTTCTCGACGCCCCGGAGCGTTGCATCGCTCTTCCCGGATTCACCCTGCTCGGCACCGCCCTCGCTATCCCCGAGTCGGAATCGCTCATCACGGTCGCGTCTTCAAAAAGCGGTACCGGAGAAAAAGGGGGCGCGCCGCTCATTATGGTGATGCGTATCGATGATAGCACTGATGACGGTGCCCTGCTTGCGGCGGTCCGGAGGAACCTTGTGGCCTTCAAGACCTCGGCCGGTATCCGGTGTCTTGGCGAGAATGTGGGAAAGAGCGCCTCGCTTGCCGAAGCCGAAAAACCCTCCAACAAGACAGGGGAAGCAGCCGGGGATCAATTCAATGTGCAACAGACGGGTCCCAATTCGTATCGCATCAGTCGTGACGACCTTAATCGTGCAACGGCGAATCTCAACAATCTGGCCTCCGAGGCGCGTATCGTTCCGGACAAGAAGGAAAGCGGGTTCAAGATATTCTCCATTCGCCCCGGAAGCATCTGGCAGAAGATCGGGGTCCAGAACGGTGATGTGGTCAAGAGCATAAACGGCATCGATCTTTCAAGCCCTGATAAGGCGCTTGAGGCATACTCTCGACTCAGGAACGCCAACAAGTTAAGCATGGATGTCGTCAGGCGCGGCAAGAAAGAAACGCTGGAATACACTGTGGATTAGATAGGAGTTGTCATGCGTAGAGGAATGTTGTTGATACTGTTGGTCGCGTGGTTGAGCATGGCGGTGGCCCAACAACCGAACGAGATGCAGGTACCGATAAAACTCAACCCGATCCAGCAACAGCCGTTGAAGAATGCGTTGAAAGGCAGCATCAAGAAGGACAAGGTCAAAAAGAAAGATGATCGCAAGAAAGAGGAAGAGACGGCGGATAACCCTGCCGCTGGTACACCGCCGTCACCGAACGAAGGGGGGACCTCTTCTTCAACGCAGGCCTCGGGAACAGGTAGGAGCGCTGAAGCGGGCGAGACCATCAAGATAGAAAGCAAGCACATTACGCCCATGAGCAAGAATACCAAGATCTACCTCGATTTCCCGGATACCGACCTGCTTGCCGTCATCAAGTTCTTCAGCGAGAAAACGGGACGCAACTTCATCGTGCAGGAGCGGCTCGCAAAGGCGAAGATCACCATCATGTCGCCGGTCCCGGTGACGATAGACGAGGCATGGCGCACCTTCCTCACCCTTCTGTCGGTCAACAACATCTCGGTAGTGCAGGACGGGAAGTTCCTCATCATCATGAATGAAAAAGACACCGTTACGCAGGGCATCGCCGTGGTCAAGGAGGATAAGATACCCGATGTGTTCAAGATGGTCGCGACCATCCTTAAATTCAAATATGTTCCGGCCGTGGAGATGGAAAAGGTCATCAAGATATTCCGTGATCCGTCGGGCGCGACACTCATTTTCGACGAGAAGACCATCATTATGGTCGATTATGCCGCTAACATACGAAAGATACGGGACCTCACCCGTGATCTTGACACGCCTGCCGAGGCCGACACCGCCCGGCTCCATTTTATCCATTTGAATCATATAGCCGCAAGCGATGCTAAGAAACTCCTGGACGAGATATTCAAGGATTTCGTTGCTAAGGGAGGGAAACAACAGAAGAAGGACACAGCGACGCCGGTGTTGGGCGGCGTGGCTACCGATGAAAAACAACAGCCGCCTTCTCCCGTGGAGGGGCAACCGTCGGCGCCGTCGAGCGGAGATGATGCCGCGAACGCCATCTCCTCGATGTATGTGCAAATAGTCGCCGATGACCGAAATGAACAGATAATAATCCTCGCGAACAAAGCGACCTTCGAACTGGTCCTGCAGGTGGTCAAGAAGATCGACCGCGAGATAGAGGGGGAAGGGGAGATACATGTTCTGAAGTTGCAGAACGCCAAGGCGAAGGATCTGGTCACCACACTGAACACTCTGACGAAAGGTGCCGGAAAAACGCAAGCAAAGGGGCAGGCGAAGGGGACCGAGGTCTTCGAGGGAGAGGTCAATATCTCGGCCAACGAGGCGACCAATTCGCTCGTGGTGGTGAGTTCTCTGAGAGATTTTCGTAACCTGAGGAAGGTGGTCGAGCAACTCGATATACGCCGGAAACAGGTATTTGTCGAGGCGGTCATCATGGAGGTAAAGGTCTCCGAGGGACTTGAATATGGCACCTCGTTCGCTGCGGGTGGTTTTGAGACGACCATCGGGGGAGAAAAGGTGCCGATATTCTTCGGCAAGGCTTTCACGACGCCGACGCCCGGTCTTGTTGCAGGGTTACTCGGTCCGGTCCTGTCGGGGACCGAAACGATGGGCGGCGGTCTCAGTCCGGTGGCGGGCATCCCGTCGCTGGGGATCCTGTGGAACGCCATGAAGAACGACGCGAATGTCAATGTCATGTCAACGCCGCATATCCTTACGACCGACAACGAGGAGGCGGAGATCGTGGTGGGCGACACCATCCCGTTCCCTTCCGGCAACATCATATCGGGGACCGCCGGTAGCCAGATCACCTACAAGCGGGAGGATGTCGCGCTTAAACTCAAGATCAAGCCGCAGATCAACGAGAGCGGTTACATGACCCTACAGGTGGAGCAGGAGGTCACTGAACTCGGTCCCATGACCGACTACGGATTCACCACATCGAAACGAGCCGCCAAAACGATCATCAATGCAGAGGACCAGCAGACGGTGGTCATCGGCGGGCTGATGAAGGATATCGTGACCGAAAGCGAGTCAAAGGTGCCGATACTGGGCGATATCCCGCTTCTCGGCGCCCTGTTCAAGTACACCAAGAACAAGAAGGAAAAGGTCAATCTTCTGATCATCCTCACGCCCCATATCGTCGAAGGAAAAGAGGATTTCGAGCGCATCTACAAGCGCAAGATGCGTGAACGAGAGGAATTCGCCAAGAAGTTCTATGGATCAATAAAAGACTACGAACGCACGTTGACCCTCGAAAAGAAAAGGGGAGCGCTTCTTGCCATGGCGCGCCTGCTGGACAAGGACAAATTGCGTGAAGAAGAGGAAAAGGAACGGATAGATCGCATGAATCGCCGGCGCGGGCTGATGATCACCCCTGACGGAGCACAGAAGGAGATAGATCTCGGCCGCAAACCGAGCGGCATTGCGGATGATGATCCGACGATGGCGCCCGCGATTCCGGCAGAAATGCCGAGTGCGTCAGAGGACGCGCTCGTGCCGGGACCCGCTCCCGTCGAAGAGGTCCCATCCATCGAGGAGAGCAGATGAGATGAGAAAGCAGATCGGCGCGATAGTTGTCGAACGGGGATACGCGACAGTCGCTTTTGTCGAAGAGGCGCTCCAACGCCAACAGGTGGGTGATGCCCGCAAGGTGGGGGAGATACTGGTCGATATGGGCAAGGCATCCGTGGAGCAGATACATCTTGCCCTCGCGGAGCAGGCAGGGCTTATGTTGGGGGAACAGGATCTCCTATCCCGGCAGGATCCCGTGCTGTTGCAGGCGTTCCCGATCTATCTCGCTCGCAGGTATCGAGCGGTGCCGCTCTTTGCGGAAGAGGATCGCCTTCTGGCCGTAGCGGTTGATCCCGAGGACCATGTGCTTTATAACCAATTTTACCTCATCTACGGGAAGAATGTGGTCCTGTTGCCGATCGAAGAGAAGAAAGTGACCGAACTCATCAACAGTGCCTACAGCCGCCTCGATACGACGGAAGGATCGTTGAACGCCGAAGAGTTCCGGGATATGGGCGCCGACGAGGATGCGGCGCTACCCGACCTCATCGACTCGAACGACGAAGCACCGATCATCCGGTTCGTTAACAGCATGGTCGCGAAAGCGGTCAAGGAGCGGTCGAGCGATATCCACTTCGAATCGTTCGAGGACGAGATGCTCGTCCGGTTCCGTCGCGACGGCAAACTGTATGTCATCCAGAAGGTGCCCAAAGCGGCGCAGGCGGGACTCATCACCCGCGTCAAGATCATGGCTCGGCTCAATATCGCCGAGAAACGGTTACCGCAGGACGGCAATATCAAGATACGGGTCGCCGGCAACGATATCGATTTTCGTGTCTCGACGCTTCCGTCGGTCCATGGCGAGTCGGTGGTCCTGCGTATCCTCGACAAGACGACGCTCCAGTTATCGCTCGACAACTGCGGGTTCAACCAGCGTGATCTTAAAACGATGCGCCAGATGATACAGAAAAAGCACGGCATCTTTCTCGTCACCGGTCCGACCGGTTCAGGGAAGACGACCACGCTCTACTCAGCGCTTACCGAGATCAACTCGCCCGATGTGAAGATCATCACCGAGGAGGATCCGGTAGAGTATCAACTCAAAGGGATCAACCAGATACACATAAACCCCAAGATCGGGCTCACCTTTGCGACGGGTCTGCGCCACATCCTGCGGCAGGATCCCGATATCATCATGGTCGGTGAGATACGCGACAAGGAGACGGCCGACATCGCGATACAGGCGTCGCTCACCGGCCACCTCGTCTTTTCGACGCTCCACACCAACGATGCGCCGAGCGCCTTCACTCGGCTCCTTGACATGGAGGTCGAACCGTTCCTCATTTCTTCCACGGTCATAGGTGTGCTGGCCCAACGGCTCATCCGCAAACTCTGCCTGCATTGCCGCGAGGCCTACCAGCCGGAGGCGGCGATACTCAGGGAACTCGGACTCGACCCCGAGGAATACCGGCATCACACCTTTTACCGGGCCGTCGGATGCGAGAAATGTTCGCATACCGGCTATCAGGGCCGTATGGGCATCTTTGAGCTGCTCGTCATCGATGATGACATCCGGCGTGCGGTCGTCAACCGACAGGATGCCTCGGTCATCAAGAAGACCGCGGCGGCGGCCGGCATGTTGACCCTCCGCGAAGACGGTGCGATGAAGGCGGTGAAGGGGATCACCTCGCCCGAAGAGATCCTGCTCAGGACGCAGGAGGATACCTAGATGGCCCTATACGCCTACAGGATCATGGATCGTGATGGTCATGAGCGCAAAGGGGCGATAGAGGGATCATCGCGTAACGCGGTCAAGGCCAAATTCCAAGCTGACGGATGGTTCGTCGTCGATATAAGGGAAAAGGCCTCGCGAGAGGGACTTTCCCTTTTCAGGACCATTTTTTCCATGCGCCGCAAGAAGGTCGCGATAGAGGAGGTCGCCTCGATGACGCGGCTTCTCGCCACGCTCCAGAAGGCGCGCATCCCGCTTGTCGAGTCTATCGCCGCGGTCGCCCAGCAGCAGGATAATCCGCGGCTCGGCGAGGTGCTCATGCTCGTCAAGACAAAGATGCAGGAGGGCTACAGTTTTTCGCGTGCCGCCCGCGATTTTCCCGAAGTGTTCAGTCCGCTGTATTGCAACATGATAGCGGCGGGAGAAGAAAGCGGGGCCACCGAAGCGGTCCTGTTACGGCTTGCCGATTTCCTCGAATCACAGATGGACCTGCGTAACAAGGTCCGTTCCGCGATGACCTATCCCATCATCTTGTTCGTCGTCGCGATCATGGTCGTCGCGCTGCTCTTCACGGTGGTCATCCCCAAGATCTCCAAGATGTTCGAGGATGTCAACATGCTCCTGCCGCTTCAGACGCGCATCCTCATCTGGATAAGCGGCACGGTCAGTTCTTACTGGTGGTTGATGCTCCTGACGGCCGTCGCCGGATATGTCGGGTTCCTCCGCTGGAAGAAAACCCCGTCGGGTGAAGAGAAATGGAACCGCCTTCTCATCACCGCGCCCATCTTCGGGCGCATCAACCGGATGGTCGCCATATCGCGCTTTGCGAAGACCCTTTCCACCCTGCTTACCTCGGGCGTCCCGATACTCGCGGCGCTCGATATCGTCCGCAAGGTCATAGAGAATCGCGTCATTGAGAATGCGGTCGCCGCGGCGCGCGAGAACATAAAGGAGGGCGAATCCATCGCGGTGCCGTTGAAACGGAGCGGGGAATTCCCGCCGATCGTGATACAGATGATAGCCATAGGCGAAAAGTCGGGCGAACTCGAGGAGATGCTTGAGACGCTGGCCGGTTCGTACGAAAAAGAGGTCAGATATTCTCTCGAACGGCTTACCGCGACCATTAATCCCATCATGATAGTGTTCCTTGCGCTGGTGATCGGATTCATCATATTCGCGGTGGTCATGCCGATACTCAAGATAAACGAAGCGGTCGGTTAGAGGTATAACCTGTGAGGAGGAAAGACATGCTACGCAACATCATGAACGCGCTGTTCCGGTCACGCGCCGCCAGCACGGGGTTCTCGCTTTTGGAGATCATGGTCGTCATGGCGATCATGGCGATGATCATGGGCGCCGTCGGGGTCGGGTTCATGAACTATCTCGACAAGGCGAAGGTGAAACAGGCGGCGATGGACATCAAGACCGTCTCGAATGCGCTCGACCTGTACAAGAGCGAGTTCGGCAAGTATCCCGATGGGCTTGATGCGTTAGTGCAGGAGAAGATACTCAAGGAAAAGAAGGTTCCCAAGGATCCGTGGAGCAACGAGTATGTCTACATCAACCCCGGATCGAACAACTCCGATGGGTTCGATCTTTACTCGTTCGGCAAGGATGGCCGCGAAGGCGGTGGCGACGATATCACGAACTGGGAAGAAGAATAGCGGGCAATACATGAGGAACGGAAGGATCGCGGAGCCACGACGATGACCTGGCGCGGATTCACGATGATAGAAATGCTCGCGGTGCTGGCCTTCATGGTCATCATCATGGGCGTTTCCATCCCGGCGGTCACCAACATCGCCCGTTCGGAGGCGGCTTCCGAACTCGGTATGTTCCAATCTTTTGTCAAAAAGACCTTTATGCAGTCGGTACGCCGTAACGAGTATCTCCGTCTTGTGGTGGACATGCAGAGCGGCGACTATTGGGTGGAAAAGACCGAAACACCTTTTTTCCTCATGACGGGGCAGGAACAGGAATCCTACGACAAACAGAACGCGCGCCTGCTCGAGGAATATGACGAGAGCGAACGATCGTTCGGTTCCCTGAAGACGGGCAACGCGGCGACGAGCCGGAGCCTGTTCGACCTGCTGGGCGCGCAGGGTGACGATACCACCTACGACGCCGATGACCTGTACAACTGGGAGAACTTCGTACCCGAACGACGCAACATCAGAGAACTCCTGAAACCGGAGTACCAGCCGGTCTCGGAGCGGCGCCGGGTGCCGTCGGGTCTTCAGTGGCGGCAGTTCTTCTCTTACCATACACCCGAGATACTCACGCCGGAAGATGCGGAGGAAAAGGAACGCAAGGCGACCGCCTACATCTATTTCTTTCCACAGGGACGGATATCACCCTTTTTCCTTTCCATCGGCGAGAAGGAGCAAGAGCCGCTCCTGCATATCGTGGTGGATATGTATCTCGGTGTGAAGATCGGGAAGGGCGATCTCGACGAGGAGGTCAAGGGTCTCGTGCAGAAAAGCATAGAGGAAGACGCGGACGAGGAAGGCAAATGACCATGGCTCTATCTATGACCCCTCGCATAGGCGGAGGCTTTTCCCTGCTGGAGGTCACCGTTGCCATCGCGATACTCGCGGGACTGCTCATATCGATGGCGCGCATCGTTTCGCACAGTTACTACTACACCGAACGGGTCGCCGACATCTACCTCGGCACTGAACTCGCGCGGCTCAAAATGCACGAGATAGAGGAGGAGATAAAAAAGGACGGCATCCCGACCGCCGACAAGGAGGACGAGGGTGATTTCGACGAGCAGGCATACGAAGGGTTCAAGTGGCGCTACAGCATAAAACGGGTCCATATCCCGCTCCCCGATGTTTCGGGATCGGACCTGTCGGGGGTGGAGAGCGGGCAGGCGCAGGCGGCCGATCTGGTGGGCGGCGCCAAGTCGATGATAGAGGATTTCATCAAGGAGAAGATACGGAAACTGACGCTCGAAGTGTTCTGGGGCGAAGGGAAGAAAGAATCGGAGAAGGTGACCTTCGTCATGTTCATTCCCGCTGACACGAGCGCCCAGGAGTTCCAGCAGGGTGGCCCAGCCGTGCCGGGCGCGCAGCAGCGTCCGGGCGGCGGTCCGCAGAAATGGTTCAACAGCCCGGCGGGCGAGGGCGGGCTCAACCCCGCGACGCGCGGCCCGGCCTTTCGTCCGGGAACAACGCCGTTGCCGGCGGGGGGACCGAGATGAGACGCCGGGGCTTCACGCTCATAGAGGTGCTGGTCGCGACCGCCATCCTCGCACTCATCGTGTCGTCGGTCTATTTCTCTTTTGCCAACCTCATCGAAGGCCGCACCCGCATCCGTGAACGCGCCGAGTCGCTTCGCCGCGTCTACTTTGCGATAGATCTCATGCGTCGCGACATACAGAACGCCTACCTGACGCGCAACCGCGGGACGCCGGAGGAGACGCACATCACCATCTTCGAGGGCAAAGAGGACAGCCCGGTCACCCACCTGACCTTCGCGTCGCTCAACCATGTCAAGATGCGGGCGGGGGGGAAGGAAAGCGACCAGACCGAGATAGAGTATTATGGCGAGACGGTGGATGGCGTGCCGACGCTCATGCGTCGAGAGAGCGCGTGGGTGGACGGTCTCCCCGAGAAGGGAGGCAACGCCTTTCCGATACTGAGCGATTTCCGGTCGATCGCCCTAGAGTTCTGGGACGCCGAGGATCGCACCTGGATATCCTCGTGGAACAGCGAGGGGACCGACCGCGCCGATACGCTGCCGCCCAAGGTGAAGATCACGGCGCGGGTCCGCGATGCCGACGGTGACAGACCGGAGTTCCTCGTCGAATCGGTGGTGTCGATAAAGATGCAGAAACCATTTACTTTCTAAGACATGCGACAGTGCGGGAGAAACATCGTTGATCTGTTCCGTCGGCCCCGCGGGGTGGCGCTCCTGCTGGTCGTCGTGATGACCGCCGTGATGCTGCCGATCGTCACCGACATGAACTACGAGGCGCGCACGGAGTTCGACCTTGCGATGAACTACAAGAAAAAGGCCGAATCGCAGATACTCGCGCAATCGGGGCTTACCTTCGCCGCCATAGTGTTCGACCTGCAGAAACAGATAGAAGGTCTGCTGAAGTCCTCCGCACTCAAGGAACTCGGCCTGCAGAGTTTCGAGATCTGGGATATCGTGCCGTTCGACACAAGCATCCTGCGGGCCTTCAGCGGCTCCGATACCTTTGCCGACACCGGTTCGATATTGAGCGCGGAAGAGGATGCGCCGGTGACCGGGACGGAAGAGGGGGCGTCCGCCCCCATGGTCGACGAGGGCGACCCGCTGTTCGATTTTCCCGGCGACTTCAAACTTGAGTTCGAGAACGAGGATACCAAGATAAACATCAATCTGCTTGACAGCGCCGCCAAGGAGGCGGTCGCCCGTACGCTCTGGGGGCTTGTTGAACCGCAGGTGTACGATTTCCTGTTCCTCGAGAACACCTCCCGGCGCGAGTTCGTCACCCGCGAAGAGCTCATCGCGAACATCGCCGACTGGGTGGATGGCGACGATGAGCGCTACCTGATCGGCGGCGACGAGCGTTCGATGTACGAGGAGTTCTCGCCGCGCTATGAGGTGAAGAACGCCCGGTTCGATACCATCGACGAACTGCGGATGGTGTACGGCGTGGACGAGGTGGTGTTCCGCCTTCTCTCTCCGTTCGTTACCGTCTATTCAAGCGGTCGCATCAATATCAACAAGGCGCATCCCATCATTCTGGAATCGATCATCCGGAGTTACGCGAAAGACAAGAACCAGTCGATGTTCTACAACGAGGACATCATGCGGGAATTCATGGGCAAGGTATTGGCGCGCCGGGCCCGTGACGGATTCTACAAAGTGGATGATTTCATCGCCGCGGTGCGCGAGGAAGGTGTCGAACTGGAGCCGGCGGTCGCGAGCCAGTTGAGCGCCGAAGGGAGTTTCTACCGTATCCGGGTGCGCGGCATCCGCGACGGCATCGAATCGTACATCGAGGTGGTGAGCGACAAGAACTTCAACATATACTTCTATCGGGAAGGATAACGGAGAGACGCTATGAAATGCGCCGTGTGCAGGATACAGCAGGACCGGGTGGTCGCAC
Source organism: bacterium (assembly GCA_022711315.1). Lineage (GTDB taxonomy): Bacteria > UBP6 > UBA1177 > UBA1177 > JAKLFG01 > JAKLFG01. The sequence continues at coordinate 33,310 of JAKLFG010000004.1, forward strand.
TGGAGTTCGAAAGGGAATACAACCGTCTGGCCGCGCAACGCTTCACGGTATTCTCGTTCGAAGAGGCGTCGGCGGCGCTCGCGCAGTACGACCATATCGACATCGTGGTGCCCGCCGCCGCCACGCTGTATCTTGCCGGCGCCTACCCGGCGGTGCCTCGTCCGGCGCTCGAGAGGATCATCGCGCAGGATATCGAGGCGACCACCCCCTTCAAGGAAAGCGAGGTGGTGTTCGACCTCTCACCTCTCCGTTCCGACGGCGCCGTGCCGGTCTTCGTGGCGCAGAAAAAAGATCTGCGCGCCATCATCGACCGGAGTGGCGCGCCGCTTCGGGACCGGGTGAGGAGTCTCATCCCCGAGACGGCGCTGGTGATCGGCGAAGGAGAGGGGATGCAGGGGCTGTTCATCGATGACGATCAGAGCGTTCTGTTCGGCGAGCGCGGGCAGGTCGTTCGCACCACGGGTCTTTCGCGTCTCATAGCGATGATGCGTTCGTCGCTCGGCGGTGCAAAAACGGAAGATGAGGTGTTGCAGACGCTCGCCGCCGCGATGGACCTGTCCGACGGCCCCGCGCTTTCCGAGGACGAACTCCTCATGCGCAAGGCGGCGGAACAGTTCTTTCAGGAGCTGGTGGCCGAATTCGGCAGGTTCATGCGGCGCGACCGGCGCACCGTCGTCTGCTTCGCCGACCGACTGCCGGGCAACGCCGAGAAGTTGATCGTCTCAGCGATCCCCGGCGCGATGGTGATCTCTGCCGAAGATGCCCTGACGCGGATATTCCTTCGCGCCGAACAGGGCGAAAGCCCCAGTTTCTCGCGCGGCGAGTTCGTCTATCGCGGCGGGTTCAACTTCCTCAAAAAACGAATCCTGCTCGCCGCCGCGCTTTTCGCGCTGGCGTTCGTGCTCATGATAACGGCGTTCGAACTGCGCCTTTGGTATCTCGGTCGGGCCCTTGACGCGCTGGACGAACAGGCGCGGACCGTGACCAAGGAGATACTGGGGAAGGAGTACCCCTCGCTCCGGCAGGCGCTCTCGGTCATGCAAAAGACGATAGGAGGCGGGAGCAGGGACGGGAAGGACACGAAAGGCGACAAGCGGCTGTACCCCTATTCCTCGCTGTTCATCATGGAACAGGTGTTCCCTCTTGCCTCATTCGAGGGAAGCACCATAGAACTGAAGGATCTCTCGATAAAGGACGGCAAGGTCAAATTGACCGGCGAGGCGGAATCGCTCGACCATATCAACACCTTGCTGGAGCAGTTGGAAAAGATGGAGTATGCGACCGAACTGAACAAGGGACAGATCACCAGTCGCGGCGAGAAGAATTCGTTCAACATCGGTTTCACCTTCCAGAAGCGGTCGGCTAAAGAGCATGCAAAGAAAGAGAAGGACAAAGACAAGGACAAGGGAAAAGAAAAGGAAAAAGAAAAGGTGAGCCCGACAGAACAAGCGGAGGCTGATGCGCCGAAGAACGCGCCACCGCCGGTGGAGCGGGCGGAACCCTCCCGTTCGCCGGCCCGCGGGCCGGAGCCGGCCGGGAAGGAAACGGTGCCGTGGGAGGAAGAACTATGAAAGAACGGCTGATCGCATCTTTCGCCGCGCTCAGTTCGCGGGAAAAGAACATACTGGTTGTCTTCGGTGCCGTGCTCGTACTTTTCGCGGTGGGCGCGGTGTTCCTTTTCTTCGATGACGCCGTCGATACGCGTCGCGAGGAGATAGCGGAGCGGCGGTCGCTCATGGAGAAGGTGACCGTGCACCGGGAGGCCTTCCGGCGCGCGAGGGACCGCGAGGCGGCGACCCTGCTGGCGATACAGAACAACGAGACCAATCTCAACAGTTATCTCAATGGCGTCCGCGAGACCTACGGCGTGGAGATATCGACCATCAAAGAACTCAAGGCGGAGAAAAAAGGCGAGTTTCAGAAGGAGATGATCGAAGTGGGTATCCGTAGCATTGAGATGGATGTGTTGATGAGTTTCCTTTATGCCCTTGAGGACAAGGCGCGGTTCGTGTTCGTCCCATCGATCTCCATCAAGAAAAGATTCGACGGCAAGAACTACGAAGTGACCATGATCGTCGCGACGCTGAAGGAGGCCGCTGAAAAATGAAGGAACGGATACTATCGATCCCGCGAGACCTGTGGCCCCTGTTGCGAACGGCAGGGGACCGATTGTTCAGCGGTGGTCGGCTCGCCGCGGCCGTACGAGGCGCGCTGTTCATCGGCGCCGCGTCAATGATCGGCTGGTATCTCGCGCTCACGCTGTTCCTTCCCAAGGATCTGGTGCTTGGCAGGATCGATCAGGCGGCGGCGGGATTTGACCTGAAGATAGAGGCGGAAAGTGTCGGCTATTCGGTCTTCATTGCCGCCACCCTGAAAGATGGTGCGGTGGTTGGAGCGACCGGTGAAACGCTCATGACCTTCGACCGGCTTACCGTGTCTCCCGACCTCTTCTCGTTGTTGACCGATACGCCGTCGGCGACCGTGACGATAGAGGACATCGACGGCAAGGGCGGTGAATTGACGGTAGCCTTCGGTACCGGCGAAGAGGCCTGTTACCGACTGGAGGCCGAGGAGATGCCGCTCTCGATGACGCGCCTGCTGTGGCCCGATGTCCGCATGGGCGGCGTCATGAACGGACAGGTCGATCTCTGCAAAGGGAAGAAGATGTCGGGCGAGTTGTCGATCGCGATGCGGGAGGCTCTGCTCGGCGGGAAGGTCTACGGGCTGGAACTTGAAAAGGACATAGAACTGGGCGCCATCGATATCGACGCGATCATCAAGGATAACAAGTTGGATCTCCGCAAGATGCAGAGCGACGGCGCGGTGGAGATAGAGGTGACCGGTAAGGTGACGGTGAATCCGTCGAACTACAAGAACTCCCGGCTGGACCTCAACGCCACCCTGACCGAGAAGAAGGAAGGGTTCCTGAAAAGTCTGCCGATCGTCGAATTGGCCCTGTCCCGTTTCGGGACCGGGGGCGGGTATGCGGTCAAGATGACCGGGCCGCTTTCGAGTCCGAGCGTGCGACAGGGAAGCCGGTCGAAGACCCCTCGGTCCGCAAAACTCTCTTCACCCGATTTCGGCGGTGACAGTGCCGTCAAAAAAGGGAAAGAAAGAACACGGGACCGGGGAAAAGAGCTGGCGGAAGAGAAAAAAGAAAAGGAGCCGCCGGCAGAGTCGGAGAAAAAGGAAGACGAACCTGAGAGAAAAGGGCCGGAAATTGAGAAGAAAGAGCCGGAGCAGGAGAAGAAAGAACCGGAAAAAGAGGAAAGACCAGATATGGAGGAAAAACCATGAAAGCGACCCTGTTGTGTCTGCTGGCGAGCGGAAGCCTGCTTATTTCCTGTGCCACCGCGAACATTCAAGGGACCGACATCCCCGACACCCCGCAGAACCGTGCGGTCATACAGGTGTTCTTTGAATATGTCGAGGCGGTCAAGGCGCAGAACGCCGACAAACTGCTTGCGCTCGTTTCCGAGCACTACCTTGATGCCAACGGCACCGACGACGCGACCGACGATGTGGATTACGAGGGGGTCAAGAAATTCGTCAATTCAGACGCCTACCGGAACATCCGCGCGGTGAGTACCTTTTTCATCGTCAAGGACATGAGCGTGTCGCCAGACGAGCAGACGGCGAAGATACTCTACTACTACGAGGTGCGCATCAAGACCGACCGGCTGGCGCCGCCCGAAGAGGGTTCTTCGATAAACTCCGATACGCAGAAGTGGCTGAAGGAGACCGAGGTCAACCAGATGCTTCTCAAAAAGGAAGGCGACAAGTGGAAGATCGTCTCGGGGCTGTGACCCTTACGGCCTGATCGCGACCGTGATGTCGGGGTGTTCTCCGGTGAAGGTGAGCGCCGCCTGTCCCGCTTCCTGTACGATGCCGACGGTCGGGATCGCGCCGTCGGCGTTCATGCCGATCTCCCCCGGCGCATTGTTGTAGATGATGAGCGCGGTAGCGCCGGCATTGGCGGCGTTCTGTATCTTCTGGGAGAATGTGCAGTTACCACGCTGAACGATCACGATGAACCCGGTCGCCGGGGTCTCGTACTCCTTGCATCCGTCGATGTTCTCCTCGATGAGTCCTATCGCGAGAAGCGGTCCGGGGATCTCCTCGGTTATCGCCGGGGTGCCGGTGCCGCCTTCGGTGGGTACCGGTTGGGTCGCCGGGATAGCCAGAAGGTTCGCCGGTATCGGTTGGGGGCCGGTCACATCGACCCGCAGACCGGTCGCGCCGGTGTTCATACAGCAGATCGCGTTGTCGCAGGTGAACTGCTCTGAGGCGGTGTAGCCGCCCGGGCACTCGCTCCCGCTCACGCAGACGCCGCCGTTCATCGCGCAGACATTCACCGGCTCGTCGTCGGGTACGAGTATCTCATCATCGTCGTTCATGATGTCGTCGTTCAGGTCGTCGGCGCCGGCATTGTCCGGCTCGGCGTTGTCCTCGTCGGTCGGTATGGTGCCGTCGGTCGGCACCGCCTCGTGATCGGTCGGCCCGGTCGTGTCGTTCTGCGTGGTATCGCCGTCATCGCCGGTGTTCTCGTCGTTCTGCGCCGCATCGTCGGCCACGAGTGCGTCGAGCGGCGATCGTTTGATGTTGTTCTCGCAGGAAAGGAAAAGAAGCGCGGCCAGCAGGCCGGCGAACAGGAAAAGCGATCTCATCGCGAACCTCCTTCGATGATATGCCGTTCAATAGGCGCAGTGTAGCATCGCCGTTCCGCTTGTCAAGTCGGAGGGTGTCCCTCTCCCTAATTTGCAGGTCCATCGCCGAAAAAATTGATTTGGTAGGTCACGCGGGGTAGAGTCCCCGAAGCGAAAACCGAAGAGGACCGCATGCCCGCGTTCATGTCGCCGCACGACCTGTATCCCCGCCTGTTCCGCGAGGATACCGCTATCGCCGACTGCCGCGGTGATCTGTTCGACCTCGGGCTCGGCCTGCGGCAGTACCTTGAAGCGCACATCCCCGGCGCGGTCTTTATCGATGGCGAGGAGGTGCTTACCGGCCCCAAGGGAAAGCACGGCGGGCGGCATCCGCTCCCCGACCTCGACCAGTTGGCGCAAGTCCTCGGCACGAATGGCATAGCGCGCGACACGACGGTGGTCGCCTACGGCATGTACGCGGCGCGGTTCGTGTTCCTGCTGAACCTGATGGGGCATAAAGAGGCGTTCGTGCTCGACGGCCATCTCGATGGCTGGGTCGAGGCCGGGCATCCGACCGTGCGCAAACTCGCGAACCGGCGGCCGCTCCGTTTCATGGCGCGCCCCGATGCCGCGCTGCTCGTCGAGGCGCCCGAACTGCGGCGCCTGATCGACGCGGGGAAGGCGACGCTCATCGATGTCCGCGCGCCGGAACGGTTCCGTGGCGAGGTTGAACCGATAGACAAGGTCGCGGGCCATATACCCGGCGCCGTCAATGTGCCGTGGGAACGGAACTTCGACGCGACGGGTCGCCTGCTCACCACCGACGCTTTGCGGGTGCTGTACGCCCCGCATCTTGCCGATACGGGCCGCGTACCGGTGCTCTACTGCGGTTCGGGCGTCACCTCCTGCAACTCCCTGCTCGCCCTGCGCGAGATCGGGGTGACGGCGCGGCTCTACGCCGGCAGTTGGAGCGACTGGATCAGTTATCCCGATAACCCGGTATCCCGCGGAGAGGGATGACATGACGCTCCGCGCGATGCCGCTCATGCTCCTTCTTCTCATCGCACTGACGCCCATCGCCCTTTTCGGTGCCGATCGCACGATGCCTTCTTTTACCGCCGAACTCTTCAAAAAACAGGTCGAGGCGGGCCTAGGCGAGGAGGATGACACGCGACTCGTCCGCAACCTGACCGACCTGTACGGGAAGTTCCGCACGCTCAACTATCCGAACTGTTTCGAGTGCTCACTGTGGCTCGTGAACGGCATAGTCGATACCTCTTCCTCGAAACGGCTGATACTCGCCGAATACGCGACGCTCTTCGCCCCCGATCTGCCTGAATCGCACCTGAACCGCTTTCTCGCCGTGCTTACCCTGCGGCCCGGCGATATCGGACTCATGGTCCATTCCCTCGGCAGATACCTGAAGACGACGATCGACACCGCCGCGCGGGATCCCTTCATCGCCGCGGTCTGCTCGGTCGTGAAACTCTTTTCCTCGGTGCTGTTCCTGCTGTTCATGGCGGTGATGATCGGTAAATACGGTCGCCTGCTCGCCCATCTGTACGCCCATATCGGGTCGTTCTCGCTATTCCACATGGTCATTGCCGCCGTCATCCTCCTTGCCGGCGTCGTGCTCGCCGTGAAGGGGGTCATCGGGCTGGAGCTCTTCTTCATCCTCTGGCTGTTCCTCTGCTACCGCATCATGCGTTACCGCGAACTTACCATACTGATCTTCTCGCTCGTGCTGTATCTCACCGCCGACATCTGGCTGGATCAGATAGCCCACGCGACGCCGTCCGACCGGACCGCGGCGGCCGACCTGTACGGCGCGGTGTACAACCCCGCCTTCGCCTCACGGACGGCGGGGGAGAATTCGTCCGCCTCCGCCGCCCTGTTCACCCGCGGCATGCGGGAATTCTATCGCGGCCGTTTCGGTGCGGCCGACGCGCTGTTCGGCAGTGCGCAGGAACAGGAGCGATCGATCGAGCGCCTTGCGCTCCTCTTCAACCTGCGCGGGGTCTGCGCGTCGGAACGGGGCGACCATGCCGGCGCGCGCAAGCTGTACACCGAGGCGGTCAAAATGGAGGAGCGTCCCGCATACCTGTTCAATCTGAGCCGAGCCTTCTTCGCGCTCGGCGAGATAAAGGAGGCGGAGCAGATAGAAATGCGTGCCATCGCGCAGGCCGACCGGGCCAGTTTTACCTATCCGGTGGTCGTGCTTCCTACGCCCCACGCCTTTTACCGCGAGGCGCAGGCGCTTTTCACGCCGGTCTCACCCGATTGGCGGAGCGACCCGTTGGTCCGCCGTTCGGCCGGGCTCCTGCTTCTGCTGCTTATCGCGTTCTTCTGGGGAGGCATCGGGGTCCCGAGCATCTCGCTTCGCCACTGTATCGAGTGCGGCGGTATCATCTGCGAGGAATGCGGCGGTACCGACGACGAGGTCTGCATCACCTGCCGGGTGGTCAAGGCGGGGAAAAAACTGGTGAGTTCCGAGGAGATAAAGACCCATACCCGCCGTCGCGAACGGTGGGCGGCGTTCCAGCGGGCGCTTGCGGTGCTCCTCGCGGTCCCGGCGCCGGGCGCCGGTCTGCTGTACAACGACCGCGTCATCGAAGGGACGCTGTACACGACGCTGTTCGGCTCGGTGCTCGTGCTCTTCTCTCTGCCGCGGTTCTTTCCCTTCGTGGCGTTGACCCTGCCGGTACCGGAGGTGGTGCCGTTGATCGGCTATGCGGTGCTCGCTTTTTTCTGGCTTCTTTCCTTTTACCGGACCTGGCGGGTGGCGCACAATGAGTAGGACGGAGGAGCGCTGAATGTTGGCGGGAGAACTGAAGCCCGGCGCGGTCGGCGATGTATGGGAAGAGATCGCCGCCGGCGAAATGACCGGCGTGCTCGAGGTCACATCGGGCAAGGATCTCTGGCAGTTCTCGTTCCGCGAAGGGGCGCTCACCGTCGCCCGCAAACGGGGGGTCGACAGCGCCGCGCATGTGGTCGAACTTCTGCTCGAAAGCGGCATCCTGCGGCAGGAAACGGTACGCGACGCGGTCAAGAAACAGGCGAAGACGATGAAGAGCTGCCTCGAGATACTCATGGAAGAGGGACAGGTGCCCCTGCTCCTCTATTCGCGGGTCATCTCGGCGGTCATCCGCCTGCATCTGCTGGATGTCATGGACCTGCGCAAGGGGCACTACCAGTTCGCGGTCAAGGAGACCCTGCGCGAGGAGCCGGGCGCCAAGCCGCTCGAGATGCCCCGGTTCCGGGCCTTTCTCGATCGGTTCGATCGCGACGCGAAACTGCTGAAGAACCTGCGGCGCGGGCTGTTCTCCACAGTCGATGTGCTGGATGACCTCCGGTTCCCCCTGCCGCGCAAGACGCTGTTCTACAGCTACGCCTCGTCCGATTTCGATCTCATAGATTTTTTCGTCCGGATGGCCGACCTGCAGGCGAAGGGATCGATCGCTGTTGTCGGCGGATTCTTCCGGTCCCGCCCGCAGGCCATCGCCGCCGCGCTTATCCTGCGGCTCCTCATCCTCCTCTTCGCGGCGTGGGTAGCGGCCGCCGTCTTCCTGATCCCGCCGCGGGGCCAGAACTCGGCCACCAAGGTCGCGGCGCACGCGACACGGGAGAAAGCGTCGCTCCTGCAGGCCTTTTCTCATTTCGAAACGGGCGAGGAGGTCGATGTTGAACGGCTGATGCGCACCGGACTCATATCCGCTGATGAATACCGGGTGCTCCGCCCCGGACCCGTTCAGGAACCTCTGCCATGAAAGGTGATACCATGCGAAGAACCGACCGCCTTCAGGTCCCGATCGAGAATCTCCGCTACTATCCGGAACTGGCGAAATACGCGAAGACCACGGCCAAGAAGATCCGGCCGGGATCGCAGTCGTTCTGTCAGGAAAAGGGCTTCGAGGCCATAGATTTCGGCGTCTCGATAACAAAAAAGGGCTTCAACATCTACCTTGCCGGCGACCCCGGCACCGGCAAGACCTCGAGCGTCAAGAAGTATCTCGAGAAGATGGCGCAGAAGATGCCGGTCCCTGACGACATCTGCTATGTGCACAATTTCGATATGCCCGACGAGCCGCGGCTCATACTCCTGCCCGCCGGGTCGGGCGAGGTGCTCGTCAAGGATATGGCCGACCTGCTCGACTACCTCCAATACCAGATACCGCGCCAACTCGAGAGCGAGACCTTCGAGATAAAAAAGAGCGAGGTGATGCGCTGGTATCAGGAGGAGAGCGAACGCAACTACCGGGGCATCGAGGCGGAGGCGGCGAAACTGAATTTCGTCATCAAATCGACGCAGGGCGGGTTCGTCATCAATCCGGTCGTGGGCGGCGAGCCGATCGGCAAGGAGGAATTCGACAAACTGAGCGAAAAGGAAAAGGAGACCGTCCGGACCCACGAGGAGAAACTGCAGGAGAAACTCATAGCGTTCTTCCACCGCGAGCGGGTGCTGGAAAAGGAATACAAGGACAAGATGACGCAACTGCGCCAGAGCATGGTGCGGCTCATCGTCGCCGAGCCGCTCGGCGAACTGCGCAAGAGATACAAGAAGAACGACCAACTCAAGAGCCACATCGAGTCGTTGGAAAAGCACCTGCTCGAGAATTTCGACGACTTCTTCACCTACCGCGACATCACCGAGGGCAAGGCCGAGGCGCAGAATGCCGAGATGCCCGATTTCCGCGAGTACAAGGTCAACCTGCTCGTCAACAACAAGAACCTGACCGGTGCGCCGGTGATATACGAGACCAACCCGACCTTCCAGAACATCATGGGCTACTTCGAGTACGAGGAGGTGCACAACTCGATCTTCACCGATTTCACCAAGATGAAGCCGGGTGCGCTCCACTACGCGAACGGCGGTTTCCTCATCGTGCAGGCCAACGACATACTCAAGAACTACTATGCGTGGACGGCGCTCAAACGCTCGATGCGCAACCGTCTGCTCCGGATGGACGACATCGATGTCGATTTTCGCTACCGCGTCAACATCTTCCCCAAACCGGAGGCGGTGCCGCTCAATGTGAAACTCATCATGATCGGTGACGACTACCTGTATCACCTGCTCTACACCTACGATGACGATTTCATCCGCATCTTCCGCGTCAAGGCCGATTTCGAGTCGACCACCGATATCACGGCGCGCAACACCGAGGGGTTGCTGCGCTTCATCGCGCGGGTCGTGCAGGAGGACTGTTCACTCGACTTCGATGTGACCGCGCTCCGGCGCATCCTGCACTATTCCTCGCGGCAGGCGGAGGACCAGAAGAAATATCGCGTCGGTGCCTCGGATCTGGTGGACATTATCCTCGAAAGCGACTTCTGGGCGCGCAAGGACGGACGGCCGCTCGTGAATGAGGCGGCGGTCCGCAAGGCGATAGCGATAAAGGAGAGCCGCCATGCGAGTATCAAGAAACACTACTACGAGTCGATAGACCGCGACATCATCCTGCTCGATGTGCGCGGCGAGAAGGTCGGCATGATAAACGGGCTGGCGGTCTACAGCGTCGGTGATTTCAGTTTCGGCGTGCCTTCGCGCATCACGGCGCGCGTCTTCGCGGGGCGCAAGGAGATCATCAATATCGATCGCGAGGTGCGCCTGTCGGGCCGCATCCACGACAAGGGCTCGCTCATCCTCGCCGGGTTCATCGGCGACCTGTTCGCGCAGGACAAGACGCTCTCGATATCGGCCTCCATCACCTTCGAACAGAACTACGGCGGCATCGAGGGCGACAGCGCGAGTTCGACCGAACTTTATGCGCTTCTGTCGGCGCTCGCCGATCTTCCCATCGCGCAGTCGATCGCCGTGACCGGATCGGTCAATCAGATGGGGGACATACAGCCGATCGGCGGGGTCAACGAAAAGATCGAGGGCTTCTTCGAGATCTGCAAGATGAAGGGGCTCACCGGCAAACAGGGGGTCATCATCCCAAAGCAGAACATCGAGCACCTCAACCTCAACGACGATGTCTGCGCGGCGATAAAGGCGCGGAAATTCCACCTCTACGCGGTCTCCAACATCTGCGAGGGGATAGAGATACTCACCGGCGTGCCGAGCGGCAGGCGACTCAAGAACGGCCGGTTCACCCCCGGCAGCGTCTTCGCGCGGGTCGACGATAAGATCCGTCGCCTCAGCCGCGTGAAGTAGATATCTTGACACCCCCTCGTTTGTGAATATAGTCCCTCTTCGTTTTTTGCCGGTGTCCGCGAGGGTCGCGTGTTACTGTATCTGCCCGATATCACGGAGAGCGAACGGCGGCTCGCGGCCGAGGAGGTGTTCTTCGGCGAGTCGTTCGCGCCGGGGGTGACCCTGCGCGGGTACCATTTGACGGTGGCGTACTACCGGGCTGGCGACGCGATATCGCTCAAGATAGCGGGCGACATGGCGCTGGAGGCATCATGCGACCGGTGCGGCGCGCCGCTCGAGTTGGCGGTCGAGTTGGAGGAGCCGTTCATCCTCTTCCCGGCTAGCGCCGAGGAGGCCGATTATGTGTACGGTGAGGAGGCGATAGATTTGGACCCTTTCATACACGAGGCGATCGTGCTTAATATTCCCCCGAAGATACTCTGTTCCGATGAGTGCCGGGGGCTGTGCCCGACATGCGGAAAGGACCTCAACGGTCCCGCGTGCGGCTGTGAGAAGAACGGTTGACCGATAGCAACGGAGGTCTGTTATGGCGACGGTAAAACGGAAACATTCACGGGCCCGGGGCCGCACGCGCCGCGCGGGACACCCGAAACTGGCGGCGGCCGCGACGCGCGCCTGCCCCAAGTGCGGTGAGACGATGATGCCGCACCGCATCTGCCCCTCCTGCGGCAACTACCGCGGCAAGGATTTCAAAGGCGACGACGGGAAGTAACCGCCCGGCATGTACGCCACCATTGTCGTCGACGCGATGGGGGGGGATCAGGGACCGGTGGTCCCGGTGACCGCGTCGCTTGAGGTCTGCCGCCAGAACCGTCTGATACACATCATCCTCGTCGGGCGGGAACCGGAGATATGGCAGGCGTTGCCGGCGGGTGGTTCCCTGCCGCGCAACCTCGAGATAGTCCACGCCCCTGACCGCATCGAGATGGACGATAGCCCCTCGGCGATCGTCCGCAAAAAAAGCCGGTCGTCGTTCCATGTCGGCATGAAACTGGTCGCCGAGAAAAAGGGCGATGCCTTCTTCACGGTCGGCAACACCGGCGCGGCGGTGGCGGTCGCCTACTTCATATCGGGGGCACTTCCCGGCATATCGCGGCCCGCGCTCGCTGTCGTGTTCCCCACGCTGAGCCAGCGCAAGGTGGTCCTGCTGGACCTCGGCGCCACGATGGAGATAAAGGCCGATACGCTCCTGCACTTCGCCGTGCTCGGCGAGGCGTTCTCGCACTGCATCACCGGCACCGCCACACCGCGCATAAAACTGCTGAGCGTCGGCGAGGAACAGACCAAGGGGCGACCGGTCATCATCGAGGCGGCCGACCGCATCGGGGAAAAACTCAACTACGGCGGCTTCGTCGAAGGTAACCGCCTGTTCAAGAGTCCCGACGCCGATGTCGTCGTCACCGACGGGTTCACCGGCAATGTCTCGCTCAAGGTCATCGAAGGTCTTTCCGAGACCATATACGACCTGTTCCGCGCCAAACTGGCGCCCCATCATTACTGGACGAAGGTCCCGGGATTCCTGTTCAAGGCGCTGTTCGGATCGACCTTCCAGCGGTTCGACTACAGCCGTTACGGGAGCGCCATGCTTCTCGGCATAAACCATCTGGTCGGCATCGGGCACGGCCGGTCGAATGTCGGTGCGTTCAAGAGCGGCATACTGACGCTGGCGCGCTATGTTGATGAAGGCATTCAGCCCAAGTTGGCGCGGCGGGTGGCGGCGACGGTCGCCCGTACGGACCGTCACAGATAGCCCTTGACGACCTCCCACACATAGTCGAGACTCGAAAAGGGCTTGAGCAGGTAGTCGCTCGCCCCGTTCTGGAGCGAGGAGACGGTGTTCTCGATCGAGAGCATGCCGGTCATCACGATGACATGGATGGCCGGGTTCATCTCCTTGATGCGCCTGAGCAGTTCGATGCCGCTGATGCCGGGCATGATGACATCGGTGATGACCAGCGCGACCCCTTCCTCCTTCTTGAGCACCTCGAGCGCCTCTTCGCCGGTCAGGGCGATGAGCGCGTCCACCCCCTTGAACTGGAAGAAATTCTTCATCGATTTAACGAGAGCGACCTCATCATCAACGATGAGCACCCGTTTCATGCGATCCCCTCACAAGGTGTTCCATAAACTAATGGAATGATAATGGGGGCGGGGGTGTTGTCAAGTTTCTCTTTTGAGGAGCGCCGCGACCTCGAGATGCCGCGTGGCGGGGAACTGGTCGACGACCGTGAGGGACCGCGGGGCGAAGCGGCCAGCGCGCCGGAGCCGTTCGAGGTCGCGCACGAAGGTCGCCGCGTCGCAGGAGAGGAGGAGCACCGTTCCGGCGCCGGAGGAGGCTATCGCCGCCGCGAGGCATTCCGGCAGGCCGGTCCGCGGCGGATCGGCGACCACGAGATCGGCGTCAGGGAGTCCGGTGTCGTGTTCGAGATCGGCGCGGACAAAGCGGGCCCCGCCGCCGAGGTTGGCCGTAAAATCGCCCGCGGCGCTTTCCGAAAGTTCCATGCCGATCACCGCGACGCCGCGGCGGGCGGCGAACCGCGAGAAGAGCCCTACCCCGCAGAACAGATCGAGCATCGTGGCGGGCCGTTCCTCATCAAGCGCGCTTTCCAAAAGATCGACGAGCGCGGAGGCCCCTTCTTCGGAGGCCTGAAAGAAACTGCCGCGCGAGACGCGGAATGTTTCCCCCTTCACCCGTTTTTCCACCGCCGGGTCACGCGGTGACCATCCTCCGGAGAGCGGCGCGTATTCGTAGAAGACCTCGCCGCTTTTTCTTTCCGCCGCGTCGGCCCGGATGATGCCGTTGAGAGCAGGGTGGATGAGCGGGCACCGGTCGAAGGGGATCCGTTCATGAGAGGCGCGCCGGCTGAAGGTCGGCAGGCCGTCGAGGATACGCACCTTCGTCCGGGTGCGCAGACCGAACTCGGGGAGAGGGATGAATGCCGGCTCGACCGCAAGCGTGGCCTTCTGTTGGCCGAAGAGGTCCCGCAGGATCAAAAGTTTCGTTTCGCGCTGGAGTTCGTATGGCATGTGCAGGAGGTCGCACCCACCGCACCGGCCGAAGAGCGGGCAGGGGGGCTCGCGGCGAAGCGGGCTCGGCTCGACCACGCGGAACTCCGCGGCCCGGCGGGCCCGGCGGACCGGTCGGGCCGCGAGTATCTCGACCGTTTCGCCGGGGATGACGCCGGGAACGAAATAGGTGACGCCGTCGCTCCATCCGATACCTTCGCCCGAGGAGATGATCTTCCCGATGGTGACGAGGGTCAAGGGCGTTACCGAAAAAGAGAGCGGTTACTTGGCGGGGGTCTTCGCCGCTTTGGGATCGGCCGGTTTCTCGGGACGCGGATACCCGACGAAATTCCCTTTTTCATCGAGAAGTTCCGGATACTTGGAGACGAAGGTGTCCTGCCATTCCTTGATGGGGAAGCGCCCGTCGTTATGGAACAGCGTGATGTGCATGAGCCGGTCCTTGTCCGATATGACCTGATAGCGCATATAGAGTTTGTTCAGGAGCCCGAGCAGTTCCTCGTCGTTGAGTTGGCGTGCGCCGGCGTCTATCGACTTGGTCGTCGCTTTTTGTATCCATTCCTTGACCATGTCTCGGTTGAAGTTCTCGACCTCCTTGATGCGGATCATCGCCTTGATCCACTCCTGATAGTCGTCCTTCGACTCGGCCTCTTTCCAGATGTCGTTGTACTTCTGTTCGGCGATCTTGGCGTCACAGAGGTGCTCAAGGTCGAGCAGTTTCTGGTCGTTGGGATAATTGCTCCGCAGGGCGATGATGAGTTGTTTGGCCGGGGCATACTGTCCCTGCTCCACCATCTTCTGCACTTCCTCGCGCCGGTCGGTGTCCTGTTTGCCCGAACAGGCGCACAGAAGCCATGCGCAGGCCACAATGGTAATCGCCATGATACCCAAGGTCATCCGTTTCATGTCGTTCCTCCTCCTCAGTGAAAGACCACAAGCGAACATCCCGTATCATAGGGAAGCGGAGAGGCGATGTCAAAAAAAGTCCTGATATCGGGTGAAAAAGATCGGAAAGGGGCTATCAGAACTCGGCGCCGCCGTTGAGACCGATGCTGTAGAAGCCGTAGTTGTACAGGTCATTGGCCGTGCCGGTCAGATTCACGATCTGTACCTGCGGCTGCATCATGAAGGTGAAGCCGGCGAACGAGTGGACCCCTTCGAACTCCTTGGCGAACAGGTTGATCCCTACGCCGAAACGCATCTGCGCGACATCGTTCTTGAAGTAGTTGACCTTGGTGGCGCCCGCGCCGGTGTACCAGGTCAGGTAGTTGCCGCCCGCGGCGTCGAGACTGTATATGCCGTAGTTGAGGTCGAACCGGACGCCGAACTGGACCTTGTCTATCATTTCGTAGTCTATCGTGAGGTTGTAGGCCGGCATGAGCGAGAGCGACAGGCCGCCGGTCGAACCGTTGATGAGCGTGGGGTCGGCGCTGTTCTTGGGTTTGAGCAGTTGCGCCATCGTGTAATCGACGGTGAGCCATGTCTCGAACCCGGCATAACTGAAGATGGTGCCGAGGCCGAAGCCGATGAACGGAACGCTCTTCTTAGTGGTTTCTTCGTAGTCGGTCCGGTACTGGAAGCCGAGCATCGCGGTGAACATATCGGAGTAGTAGCCGCCCTTGAAGTACATGCCCATCGTCTTCTGGGTCGACCAGAACCGCGATATGTTGGGGATGACGCCGGTGCCCAGCATGAATTCGGCGTTGATGCCCGAATTGTCGCCGAGGTCGTAGTTGAACCCGAGCGCGAAGCCCGCGTCGGTCTCCGGTATCCACCCTTCGATCGCGAGGAGCGAGCGGGTGCCGAACGGAGTGCCGATCGCGACGCCGAGGTGCTGGTATTTGTCGAGGATGCCGTAGGCCGGTATCATCTTGCCGGCGCGGATGGTGACCATGTCGAACAGTTTCATCCCGCCGTAGGCCTCGTAGGGGATCCCCTTGTAGATGCTGTTCTCTATGTAGTTGTCGTCCATGAGGGGGTTGTACTGGATGGCGTTGTCCTTGTCGTTGGAACTGAGCAGGAGCGGGTTCAGGGTCCGGACATTGAGGGTCGCCTTCGCAAGCACCGACTTGCCGACGAACTCGGCGCCGAGGATGCCTTCATCGACCGACCCGAAGAAAAGACCCTGCTTGAAACTCTTCGCGTAACTGCCGAAGTTGATGCCGCCCTTCACCATGACGACCGGTTTGATCCCCTGCGCGGCAGGGGCGGGGGCCGCCTTTTTCTCCTCTTTCTTGGTGCCGAGGATGTCATCGACCGACTCCTTCTTCTTTTCTACCTTTTCCGGTTTCGGAGCATCCTCCTCGTCCTCGTCTTCGTCCTCGTCTTCATCAATCGTGGCCTTTTTCGGTGCGACCTCCTCTTCCTCGTCGGAGCCGCCGAGCAGGTCCTTTATCGCCTGATCGCTCTCTTTCTGATCCTTTTCCTCCTTATCCGTCGCCGACTTTTCGGCGTCAAAGTCATCGAAATCGTCCGCGGCGCAGACGATGAACGGGATCAGGACGGCGAAAGCGATGAACATCAACTTCAGTGATCTGGACATTGCGAAACCTCCTTAACAATCCTTTCAAAGAGTGAAGTGTCGGTCTACCTTACGGAAAGGTGGCATAAAATTCAAGTTTTTTTGTGCGACGGTCTCTCGAAGAGGAGCTGGGGGTGGCACGGTGCGAAAAATTGACTCCCCGCCCGAAAGACACTATAGTACCCCGTTTTCCCGTTGAAGGAGGAGAAAAGTGAAGAAAAAGCTCATTATTTTCGGCATCATCGCCGTCGTTGTGCTTGCGGTCGTCATCGGGATATCCCTGTTCTCGGGGAAGGAAGCGCCATCCGCTCCGCCGGTCGAACGGAAACAACTCCGGAAGACCTTGAGGATACACCCCTCTCAACTCAAACTCAACCGTGAACTGGTCAACGATGCGTTGAGGGAGAAGTTTAAGAAAGAGGGGATACCTCCGGCGAACGAAGAGCGCCCCGAATGAGCCAGCAGCATAATCCTCCGGCGGCCCCGGTCCTTTCCGAGAACGAGGTCATCCGGCAAAAAAAAGAAAAGGTGCAGGCGCTCCGGTCGGCGGGCCGCCATCCCTACGCCAATACCTTCCGTCCCGATACGCAGGTCGTCGCCTTCCGCGCCGCCTGCGAAGCGATGCCGAAGGAGGAACTCGAGCGACCCGGTAAGGAGGTGCGCTATGCCCTTGCGGGCCGCGTGATGGCGCTCCGGCTCATGGGGAAACTCGCCTTCGGCCGGATCAAGGACGGCTCCGGCGCGGTGCAGTTCGTGGTCAGCAAGGAATATCTCGGCGATAAGTTCGACCCGTTCAAGAAATTCGTCGATATCGGCGACATCATCGGGCTGGTCGGCGAGCCGTTCGTCACCCGGACGGGGGAGGTATCCATCCTCGCGCACGAGGTGACGCTCCTCACCAAGAACATCCAGCCGCTCCCCGAGAAGTTCCACGGGCTCACCGACAAGGAGATCCGCTACCGTCGGCGCTATCTCGACCTCATCATGAACGACGAGGTGCGCGAGACCTTCCTGAAGCGGGTGCGGATCATCAACTTCATCCGCGACCGCATGAACCGCGCAGGTTTCCTTGAGGTCGAGACGCCGATGATGCACCCGCTCGTGTCGGGCGCCGCGGCGCGGCCGTTCATCACGCACCACAATACGCTCGACATGCAACTTTACTTGAGGATAGCGCCCGAATGCTATCTCAAGCGCCTGCTCGTCGGCGGCATGGAGAGGGTGTACGAGATAAATCGCAACTTCCGCAACGAGGGGATATCGATAAAGCACAACCCCGAGTTCACGATGATGGAGTTCTACTGGGCCTACGCGACCTACGAGGACCTGATGTCGTTCACCGAGGATCTCGTGTCGGCGCTTGCGACCGAGGTGTGCGGTTCGGCGAAGATCATGTATCAGGGGCGCGAGATAGATCTCGGCGCGCCGTGGGAACGGCTGACGATAGAGGAGAGTCTCGTGAAGTACGGCGTTGCGACCGCCGACGAGGCGAAGAGCCGAGAGGGATTGCTTGCCGCCGCGCTCCGCAATGGCATGGACAAGGACCATGTCGGCCCGATGAGTTACTACAAACTGCTCGTCACGCTTTTCGAAGAGAAGGTCGAAGAACACCTGTGGAACCCGACCTTCATCACCCGCTACCCGACCGAACTGTCGCCGCTCGCCCGCCGTAACGACAAGACGCCCGAATGGGTCGACCGCTTCGAACTGTACATCGCGGGACGCGAGATAGCGAACGCCTTCTCGGAGCAGAACGATCCGGAGGCGCAGTACGAGGCCTTCGCGAGGCAGGTCGAAGAGAAGAAAAAGGGGAACGACGAGGCGGTCGACATGGACACCGACTACATCCGCGCCCTCGAATACGGCATGCCGCCGGCAGGCGGCGAGGGTATCGGCATCGACCGTCTGGTGATGCTGCTCACCGACGCCCCCTCCATCCGCGATGTCATCCTGTTCCCGCTCCTGCGGCCGGAATAGCCGATGCGGTTCGAGTTCTTCGTCGGGCTCCGGTATCTCTGGAACACGCGGCGCACCCGTTTCCTGTCGCTCATCACGGTCATATCGGTGCTCGGCATCGCGATAGGGGTGGCGGCGCTCGTGACGGTGCAGTCCATCATGGACGGCCTGCAGAACCAGATGAAGCGCTCGATACTCGGGTCGAAGGCCCACGCGCTCGTTTCCACCGCTGAAGGAACGGTCGCCGACTGGCAGGTCGCCGCCGCGAAGGCGCGCGCCGTGCCGGGGGTGATCGGCGTGACACCGCTCATCACGACCGAGGTCATCGTTTCGGCGCGCGAGGAGGTGCTCGGCGGCATCGCGAACGGGGTGGATGGCGCGACGATCGGCACGGTGACCCTGCTCCCCGAACAGATGGCGGCCGAAAAGAGCGACATCGGGTGCCTGACCGCCCCGGAACAGTGCCCCGCGCTCGTTTCCCGGCGCACCGGCGATCCGGGCGACGCCCTGTACGACGACCTCATCGGCGCGCGCGACCTGCCGCCCGTCGTCATCGGTCGCGAGATGGCGCGCTATTTCAGCGTGCGTCCCGGCGATGTGCTGACCGTCATCAGCCCGGTCGGCGGCGGCATGGGGCCCACCGGCCCGCTTCCTCTTTCCAAGAATTTCCGCATCGTCGGCACCTTTTTCACCGGGATGTACGAATACGATTTCAACTACCTGTACCTTGATCTTTCCGACGCGCAGAGGTTCTTCTCGATGGAGGGTCTCGTGAGTTCGGTGGCGGTCAAGGTGCACGACATCTACGATATCGACCGGATCGCGAAGGCGCTCCGCGGGGCGCTCGGCGAGGGCTATACGGTGAAGAGTTGGAAGGAGATGAACCGCAACATCTTCAACGCGCTCCTCATGGAGAAGATCGTGATGTTCCTCATACTCGGCTTCATCGTGCTCGTGGCGTCGTTCAATATCGTCGCGACGCTCCTGATGATGGTGCTCGGCAAGGTGCGCGAGGTCGCGATACTCAAGACGATGGGGGCGAGCCGCCGCATGATCATGGCGCTGTTCGCGGTGGATGGGCTCATCATCGGCACGGTCGGCACCGTGCTCGGGCTCGTGCTCGGGCTCGTCGCCTGTCTCTGGCTCGACGGCCTGCAACTCGGGTTCGCCAAGGATGTGTACTACATGACCGAACTGCCGGTGGATGCGTCGGCGGGCCTCTTCGCGGTCGTCGCGCTCTGCGCGCTCCTCATCTCGTTCGCCGCCGCCCTCTATCCGAGCCGGTACGCCGCCCGCATCAGGCCGGCGGATGGCCTGCGGTACGAGTAGGGGGAACGCATGAGGTTCGAAACGCTCGTGAGTCTCCGCTATTTCCGGAACACCCGCCGGTCGGGCGCGTTGTCGCTCGTGACGGTCATCGCGGTCATAGGGATGATGCTCGGGGTCGCCGCGCTCATATCGGTCCTTTCGGTGATGGACGGCTTCCTTTCCGAGATGAAGGAGAAGATACTTTCCTCGACGGCGCATGCCCACCTGCACAAACTGGTCGGCGTTTTCGACGATCACGAAAAGACGGCGCGCGACCTTCGAGCGCTCGACGGCGTCGCGGGGGTCACCCCGTCGCTCAACGGCGAAGTGATGATAGCGGCGAACGGCAAGATAGTCGGCTCCATCGCGAACGGCATCGAGGTCGCGACGATCGGCGAGGTGGTCGAACTGCCGCGCCAGATCGTGCCGGGACAGGGCGATATCGCCTGCCTCGCCGACCTTGCGCAGTGCCCCGCTTTCGCGGCGGCGCGGGCCGAGAAGGATCTGCTCGACGACGAGGACGGACCGGCGCCGGCGCCGCCGCTCCCGATCGTCATCGGCGTGGACATGGCCGAACAACTCGGGGTGAAGCCGGGCGACATCGTCACCGTCATCAGCCCGCTCGGCGGCGGCATGGGGGCGACCGGCCCGGTGCCGGTGAGCCGCCTGTTCGTGGTGGTCGCGCTGTTCCGCACCGGCATGTACGACTACGACTCGAAATTCGCCTATCTTTCACTCTCCGACGCGCAGGATTTCTTCCATGCCGCCGGTCGTGTCAGTTACCTCAACATCAAGATGAAGGACATTTACCGGGTCAAGGAGGTCGGCGCGCGGGTCATGGACCTCGTGGGGGGGTTCCCCTACGGCATACAGGACTGGCAGGACATGAACAAGACCACCTTCAAATTCCTCGAGATGCAGAAGATCGTCATGTTCATCATCCTCATCGCCATCATCATCGTCGCTTCGTTCGGCATCATCTCGACGCTCGTCATGCTCGTGATGCGCAAGGTGCCCGAGGTGGCGATACTCAAGACGATGGGCGCCGACGACCGGATGATACGGCGCATCTTCGTGCTCGACGGACTCATGGTGGGCGCCGCCGGGACGGTCGCGGGCATGCTGCTCGCGGTCATCGTCTGTCTGACGCTCGAACAGATAGAGTTCCCGCTCGCCAAGGACATCTATTTTTTCAACAAACTGCCGGTCGCGCTGTCGCCCGTCAGTTTCGGCATAGTGGCGCTCTGCGCCCTTATCATCAGTTTCGTCGCGACGCTCTATCCGGCGTGGAAGGCTTCGCGCATCCCGCCCGCCGAAGGGCTGCGGTACGAGTGAGGTGACAGGATGCTCGAACTGAGGAACATCACGAAAAGTTACACCATCGAGGGGAAGACCATCCCGGTGCTCCGCGAGGTGGACCTCGAACTGGCCGCAGGGGCGCAGATGTCGCTCATCGGCAGGAGCGGCGCCGGCAAATCGACGCTACTCTCCATCATCGCCACGATAGAGCAGCCCGACGGCGGCGTGCTGCGCATAGACGGCAAGGATACGACCGCGATGCCCGACGCCGCGCTCAGCCGGTTCCGCAACACGATGATCGGCACCGTGTTCCAGTTCCACCACCTTCTCCCCGAATTCACGGCGCTCGAGAATGTCGCGATGCCCCTGCTCATCGGCCGCCGCCATCAGGAGGCGTTCGGCGAGGCGCGCGCGCTTCTGGAAAGGGTCGGGCTGAAGGACCGCGCCGGGCACAAGCCGGCCGAGATGTCGGGCGGCGAACAGCAGCGCGTTTCCATCGCGCGGGCGCTCGTCGGCCGGCCCAGGATACTGCTCCTCGACGAACCGACCGGTAATCTTGACGAGGAGACCGGACTGGCTATCCTCGACCTCGTGTTCTCGCTGGCGCAGGAGCACGGACTGACGACGATATTCGTGACCCACAACAAACAGTTCGCGCGGCGCATGGCGACCGGTTACGAACTGAAGGACGGTAGATTATGGCCGCTGTGAGGACATCGCTTCTCGCCTTTCTGGTTCTCGTCGCGGGACTTGCCGGCGCGGCCGAGATCAAAGAGGTCAAGGCCGAGGGGTGCGCGCGGACCGAATGTTCGCTCATCACCAAACCCTTCGAGGGCAAGACCGCCCTGACCGAAGGGGAGATCGACGCGATACTCCGGTCGCTCTATGCGTCGAAACTGTACCAGCACCTCGAGATGCGCTACGACCTCGACACCGGTATCCTGCGGGTCGTCGTCGTGGAGCAGCCGGTCATCACTGCGGTCTCGGTGAAGGGCAACAGCAAACTCGACACCGACGATATCGTCAAGGTGATAGACATCAAAAGGAACCAGTTGGTGGATGCCGACAAGATACGCCAGAACGAACAGAAGATAACCGAACTCTACAAGGAGAAGGGCTATCTCATGGCCCGGGTCGCCCCCGACCTGACCGTCAACGAGAAAAGCAACGAGGCGACGCTCGTGTTCTCCATCGCGGAAGGGGAACGGAGCCGCGTCCGCAAGATAACGATAGCCGGCAACACCTTCCTGACCGACGATTTCATCAAGGAACGGCTCAACACGCAGGAGGAGGGACTGTTCTCGTTCTTCAAGGACGAGGGCTATAAGAAGGAGCTCCTCGAGGAGGATCAGGCCCGCATCATGTACCTCTACAACGAGGAGGGCTTCGTCAATGTCCGCGTCTCTCGGCCGCTCGTCGCGATATCGCCCGACCGCCGGGACATCGACATCACCTTCGTGGTGACCGAAGGTGACCGCTACAAGATCAACACGGTCACGGTGGATGGCGACACCTTGGAGAACGGCGAATACCCGAAATACGAGCCGCGCCTCGTGAAGGACCAATGGTACCGCCACACCGAACTCATCGCCGACATCGAGGCGCTCAAGACCTTCTACGGCGACGAGGGGTTCCCGTTCGTGACGGTGTTGCCCGACCGGGCGCCGATAGAGCCCGACAAGCGGCTCGATGTCACCTACCGCATCCAGAAGGGCAGCAAATGCAATGTCGAACGCATCGAGATAACGGGCAACGACCGGTCGCGCGACAAGGTCGTCCGGCGCGAATTGCGTCTGTACGAAGGGGAGCTTTACACCTACACGGGCCAGAAGCGGAGCGAGATGCTCATCAAACGCACCGGCTTCTACGACGAGGTCACCATCACGCTCAAAGAGGGTTCGCAGCCCGATCTCGTGCGGGTCATCGTCAAGGTCAAGGAACGCAAGAGCGGCACCTTCAATGTGGGCGCCGGCTTCAGTTCGTTCGAATCGTTCGTGTTCAATGCGCGGATAGACCAGAACAACTTCCTCGGCTACGGGCAGACGCTCAGTCTCGTGTCGCAGTTCTCGGCGATGCGGCAGGAGGTCAATCTGTCGCTGTTCGAGCCCTATTTCTTCGACTATGATGTGTTCATGAACACCAGTTTCTACTTCGTCAAGTTCGATTACTCTTCGCTCAACTCTACCTATTACGCTGATTATGAGGACAACCGGCTCGGCTACAGTCTCATCTTCGGCTACCCGCTGACCGACAACCTCTCGATATCGGGCGGGTACCGCATCGACAAGGTGTGGCTCAAGGGGGGCGCCAAGAACCAGATGAACTTCCTGTTCCGCGACATGCTCACCAGTTCGCTCCTCGCCCGGCTGACCTGGGATTCGCGCGACGACCGGATGTTCCCGACCAAGGGGTTCTATTCCAGTTTCAGCACCGAGATGGGGCCGCGGTTCCTCGGCTCCGACGACGACATACTGACGCTCGATTTCAACTTCCGCTGGTACCAGCGCCTGTTCTGGAACCTCGTCTACAAGGTCAATCTCCTCACCAGTTGGAAAAAGGACTTCTCGGGCAACCGCCTGCCGGTCTCGGAGCGGTACCGGCTCGGCGGCATATTCTCGATACGCGGCTATTCCTACAACTCCATCGGCCCCAGCGAGGAGTTGCGCGTCGCCGAATCGCCGTCAGACCCGACGAGCAGCATGTTCCCCTACACCATCGGCGGCGACAAGCAGATCATCATCAACAACGAACTGGAGGTCCCGATACTCAAGGAGATGCGTCTCAATCTCGTCGCATTCCTCGATGTCGGCAACACCTTCAACGAGGACGAGAACCTGTTCTACATCGACAATCCGGGGCGAAACAAATACCACCTGCCGCTCGCGATGTTCTGGAGCGCCGGGTTCGGCATCCGCTGGGTCACGCCGATCGCGCCGCTCTCGTTCGAATGGGGCTTCCCCATCACGCCGCGGCCGGGCGACCCGGTCTACATGTTCGAGTTCAATATCAAGAACTCCTTCTAACGGGGAGGCCATGCGGGAGAAGGGGACGCTCATCCTCGGCGCGGGGCTTGCGGGCATCTCGACCGCATACCATCTCGGCGGGAGCGACCATCTCGTCATCGAAAAGAGCGACCACCCCGGCGGGTTGTGCACTTCGGAGCATAAAGGCGGATTCACCTTCGATCAGACCGGGCATTGGCTCCACCTCGCGCGCGAGGAGAACCGCGCTCTCTTCGCCGACCTGTTCCCCGACGACCGCGTCCGCATCGAGCGGAAGACCCACATATTCTCGCACGGCGTCTACACGCTCTACCCGTTCCAGTCGAACACCTACGGGCTGCCGCCGCAGGTCGTCCGGGAGTGCGTCGCCGGTTTCGTGAAAGCCCTGCGCGACACCGACAAGAGCAGGGCGCGGGAGAATTTCCACGAGTGGTGCATGGCCTATCTCGGCGAGGGGATCGCGAAACACTTCATGATACCCTACAACTCGAAACTCTACACCGTGCATCCGAAGGAGATGGCGTCGCACTGGTGCGACCGCTATGTCCCGAAGCCGACGCTCTCCGAGGTCATCGAAGGTGCGGTCACCGCGCCCGATCGCAAGGTCGGCTACAACGCGTCGTTCCACTACCCGGCGCGGGGCGGTATCGGCGAGTTCCCGAAACGGCTGTTTGAACGCACTGACGCGGCCAACTATCTTTTCAACGCCCGGCCGACGGCGGTGGACATCGAGCGCCGCATCATCACGCTCGATACCGGCGAACAGGTGCGCTACCGCCACCTCGTCAGTTCGATCCCCCTGCGCGACCTGCTGGACCTCGTGACCGGCCCCTTCGCGCCGACCGCGAAGGAGATGGCGGCGCGGATGCAGATCGCATCGGTCAGTTACCTCAATATCGCCCTCAAGAGGCCGGCGGGTCACCCCGGCCACTGGTTCTACATCCCCGAAGAGGGTTTCATGCCGTACCGCGTCGGCAGTTTCAGCAACATCCATCCGCCGCTCGCGCCGGCGGGGCGCGGCTCGCTCTATGTCGAATACACCCATCGGGGACCGTTCAGCGGCACGGATAAACTCATGGAAGAGAGCATCCGGCTCCTGACCGCGATGGGCATCATCGTCGACGATGAGGAGGATATCGACTTCATAGACCACCGGTGCATCGAGAACGGCTATGTGATATTCCACCGCGAGTATTTCGACGACATGGCGGTGGTGTCGGATCTTTTCGGTCGGCACGGCATACATCTGGTCGGTCGCTATGGTCGGTGGACCTACAACGCGATGGAGGACGCCGTGTCGGACGGACGCGAGACGGCGAAAAAGATACTTTCGGGTCAGGGAGGTCCCCTATGATGCGCATCACCGCGTTCCTTTTCACGCTCGGGCTGTGCCTCGCGCTGTGCGCCGAGGAGCCGGAGGAACCGAATTTCCGTGAGGGTTTCGAGAAGAGTTGCAACGCCGGCATCGCCGAGGCGTGCGCCCTGCTCGGCGACATGTACTTCAAAGGCGAAGGCGGCCCGGTCAACACCGCCAAGGCGCGGAACGCCTTCGAAAAGGCGTGCGGCGGCGGCGCGGCCCACGGCTGCAACATGCGCGCCTTCATGTGGCTCAAAGGCATCGCGAGCCGCGTGGACAAAAAGAAGGCGTACGACCATTTCCTCGACTACTGCGATGACGGCAACGGCGAGGCCTGTCTCAATCTCGGTCTCGTGCTGACTGACGGCGACGGCCAGCCGGTCGATATCAAACGGGCCTCCGAGGCGTTCGACCGCGCCTGTTTCAACGGCTCTCATGAGGGGTGCTACCGGCTCGGCGGCATGCTCGTGAGCGGCAAAGGGATCGCGGCGAACAAGAAAAAGGCGCGCGAATATCTCCAGAAAGCGTGCGACTGGGGCAACGGCGACGCCTGCGGCATGCTCGCGTTCCTGTGGTACAACGGCGAGGGGGGCGACCTCAACAAGGACAAGGCGCGCATCTACAACGAGAAGGCGTGCGGCAAACAGCGCTCCATCGCCTGCTTCAATCTCGGGGTGTACTACTATCAGGGCGAAGAGGGGAGCGCCAACAAGGAGCGGGCGCGCCAACTGTTCTCCCGTGCCTGCGAACTGGGCAACAACGACGGCTGTTTCCTCGTCGGCGCCATGCATTTCACCGGCGAAGGCGGCCCGGTGGACACCGAGCAGGCGAAAAAGTTCGTCAAAAAGGCGTGCACCAACAAGATAGAGGACGCCTGCCTGTTCCTGAAGAACAATTTCTAGAAAGAGATCCCTCGATCACCCGATAAGGGCGCACCCGCAACCGCTCTCCTCTTCCTCCCAGAGCGAATCATCATCGGTCGCCTCGCCGCCGGTGTCGGTCCCAGCGCCGGTATCGGTCACGGCATCGTCGGGATCCGTCGCGTCGGCATCGGTCACCGGGGTGTCGTCGGGCGTCTCGCCGCAGGTGGTGCCGGGCAGGTAGGGGTCGGTCACCGTTTCGGGGCACGCCTGATCGAGCGAACTGCGGAGCGGCAGTCCCTGATTGCTGAGGTAGGCGGCGGTCTGGCCGATGACGGCGTCCCAGATGAGCGCGGTGTTCTTGAACGAGGTGTTCTTGGGCAGGTCCTCGAGCGGCTGGACCTTGAGGCGGAGCATGACGCGCGGGCAGTTCGCGGCGTCCTGACAGATGCCGAGCGTTTCGGCGACCATCATCCCTTCAAAGAGCGGCGACTGGCCGCCGACATCCTCGACCGGCTCGTAGCAGGTGCCGGTGCCGGTGCGGTCTATCTGGGTCGAACCGGGGACATACTTGAGCCCCACCGGCAATTCGTCGCGCACCGTCACCATGCTCGCGATCTCCTGCCCGTGGTTCTCGACCCATATCTCGTAGGCGCTCACCCGGTCGTCGCACATCCGGTCGGCGATGGTCGAGTTGGTCAGCAGGTACTTCTCGTCCATGCCGGGGATGTCGAACGCGGGCAGTTTGGTGTCGACCGACATCAGCATGTAGTTGGTCAGCACGATGTCGTTGCCGGTCCCTATCTTGAAATCGAACGCGGTGGTGCCGAGTTTGATGTGCTCGTTGATGAGTCCCTGCGTGTCGTTCGGATCGTACTGGAGGAGAAAGGTGTCCACATCGTACGAGAACTCGATGAGGCACTCGGCGGAAGGCTCCTTTTTGTAGTTGTAGTTGAGGAACTTATTGTTGAACGGGTAGTCGGGCGGGTTGCACTGGTCGGCGAGCGTGAGGTCGGCGTTCGCCGTCATGTTCCCCTTGATGCGGAGATATTCCTTGGCCGAATCCTCGTCGTCGCCGTCGCTCGTGACCACCGACAGTTTCACCGCCGCCTGATCGGGCAGTTCGAAGCCGGTGATGTGTATGGTGAGCGGGTTGGAGAGGGTGCCCGAACTCCAGTCCATGCCGAAATAGAAATAGAGCCGCTTGCGCGCTATCTGCTTCGATCCATAGACGAGGATGAGTTGCCAGCCGCCCACCATCGAGGCCGACGAGCAGTAGGCGTGGTTCGCGTCGGCGAGGCAGTCGTAGATGTCGTCCACCCCCTTGACGGTGTAGTTGCCGGTCAGCGACAGTTGGTCGGGCGATTCCGGGTCGCCTTCCTGATAACTCTTCATGATGTCGGTCACATCGACCCGGTACAGGTAATAGTAATAGGTGCCGCCGAGCAGTTCCGATTTGTAGTAGGATTCGAATTCGAGCGCATCGGGGGTGGCGGCGTTTCCGGCGAGCGGCGCGACGACCTCGTGGTCGGTCCCGTCGGGAGTGATAAGCGTTACGGTGCTGTCGCCGAAAGCGTTCTGGTCGGCCGGGTTTTTCGATACGACCCAGACGAGTATCGCCCGTTCGACAAAGGCGTCGGGCGGTATGTCGTCGGCGCCGAGCACCGCGGTGGTCCCGGCGACGCCGAGCGAGGTGTCGCCCTGATGGACGCCGCTCTCGTAGGGCTGGCTCTGATTGTCGGCGAGTAGCGACTTGGAGACGATGAAGTAATCGAACGCCCCCTCGTAGGTGAAGGCGGGCTGATCGTAGAAGGCGCCGGCGGTCGCGGCGGCCAGCAGCAGGGAGGCGACGGTGACGATCCTTTTCATGGCACGGTCTCCTGATGATAATGACCGTCGCTACTGTACGACCCCGTCCCCGCGAAGTCAAGGGCGAGAATTTCGGCCAAAAAACTTTCTTTGCCCCGCCGTCTCGATACAATGCCCCGGATTTTCCACATGTCTTGGAGGTTCTCTTATGAGTCTGGCGGACATCATCGTCTATTTCGGCGGCACCGGTATCGGGATCGCCCTTATCTACATCATCTGGGGCTATGTGAAAGGGCTCAAGCAGTCGCCGCGCGATATGTGGATACTGTTCGCCTACCTGTTGGTGACCTATGTCGCCTACTCGTCGCAGAATGTGTCGCTGTCGCTGTGGCTTTCGGCCGATTGCGGACTGGGCGATGTCGCGGCGGGCACCTACATCACCACCTGGTCGATCATGCTCTCGATGGTCGCGATGGTGGCGGGGGCGCTGGTCGATACCATCGGCATCAAGCGGACCCTCTTTTTCAGCATTTTTTTTCTGATCATCGCGCGGATATCGCTCATTTTCCTCACCAATCCGCTGATCGTTTTCATCTTCGGCTTCATTCCTTTCGCGATAGGCTTCGCCATCGTCTCGCCGGTCGTTTCGGTCGCCATCAAGCGTTTCACCACCAAGGAGAGCGCGGCGCTGGGCTTCGGCCTGTTCTATGTCCTGATGAACGGCGCCTTTGCCGTGGGCGGCATATTTTTCGATAAGGTGCGCGGCGCTTACGCGCTCAAAGATGCGGCGGGAAAGATCGTCAACGACAACGCCGGGGCGATCCTGCTGGGGTACCAGTTCTCCACCTACCAGATGCTTTATATCTTCGTCCTTCTCTTGACCATCCTGAGCATCTCCCTCCTCTTTTTCATCCGTGGTGGCATTGAGTTGGACGACGACGGGAACGCCGTGGTCAAACCGCTCATCGATCACGGCTCGGGGCTTGCCGCCGTTAAGAGCGCCGCGATCAAGACGGGGCAGATGATCAAGTCGGTCGTGTCGGAGAAATACTTCTGGATCTTCATCACCATCATCGCCCTCACGATATTCGTCCGGATGGTCTTTTTCCAGTTGCAATACACTTTTCCGAAGTACGGCCTGCGCGTTCTCGGGCTCGATGCGAAGATCGGGACCATCTACGGCGTCCTCAATCCGGTCCTCATCATCTTTCTGGTGCCGCTGGTGGCGATCATCACCAAGAAGATATCCTCCTATAAACTGCTGGTGGTCGGCTCCATCGTGTCGGCCGGTGCCTGTTTTATCGTCATGATCCCCGCTTCCTCGGTATCGTGGTTGACGGGCACCGTCTGGGGCGAACTGGTCTTCGTCAAATGGCTCGGCATGGCTCCGACCCACGAGGCGCTGATGCAGAACCCGCCGGTCCCCGAATACTGGCCCTTCATCATCTTCATCCTTGTTTTCACCGTCGGCGAGGCGATCTGGTCGCCGAAACTCATGCAGTTCACCGCCGAGATAGCGCCGAAGGGGAAGGAGGGGACCTATCTCGCGCTGTCTATCCTGCCGTTCTTCCTCGCGAAACTCATCGCCGGCCCGATGTCGGGGATACTGCTCAACGCCTATGTGCCGGTCGGCCCGAATAAAGAACTGCTCGGCCCCTATCCCGACCATGCCATGATCTGGTTCTGGATCGGCCTGATGGCGATCATCACTCCCATCGGACTCCTCCTCATGAAAGGGGTTTTCCAGAAACGCGAAGATCACGCCGCCGAAGCGGGTCAATAAAAAAAACTTTACTCGCCCCCTCGCCGCCGGTATCTTTCGGCGACACTTTATCTGACGGGAGTCACGAATGAACGCTGTTGCAACGACCCTCCGGACCGCCGACATCATCGTCTATGTAGGGCTGGTCGGCCTTGCTCTCGCCTTTTTTTACATTGTCTGGAGTTACGCGAAAGGGCTGAAGGACTCGCCGCGTGACATGTGGATACTGTTCACCTACAAGATCGTCCAGTATGTCGCCTACGCCGCGATGAACCCCATTCTCATCCTGTGGCTTTCCAAAGAGTGCGGGCTGGGCGATGTGGCCGCCGGCACTTACATCATGGCGTGGTCCATCCTGCTGTCGCTGGTAGGGATGGTCTCCGGGGCGCTCGTCGACACCATCGGCATCAAGCGGACGCTCATCTTCAGCGTGGTCTTCCTCGTCATAGCCCGCTTTTTCATGACCTTCGTCACCCATCCGGTGCTGATATTCTTCGTCGGCTTCGTGCCGTTCGCCATCGGTTTCGCGATGGTGGCGCCGGTCATCTCGGTCTCGATAAAACGGTTCACCACTAAAGAAGGGGCAACGCTCGGTTTTGGCTTGTTCTATGTCATCATGAACGCCGCCTACGCTATCGGCGGCTGGCTGATCGACTATTTCCGCACCGTCTTCGTCGAACGCGACGCCGCCGGCAAGATCATTAACGAGAACTTCGGCGCGACGCTGTTCGGGATGCATTTCACGACCTACCAGCTCCTCTTTATAACGGCGTTCATCCTCACCATCCTCAGTTCCGCGTGCATTTTCTTCATCCGTGACGGCATCGAGGTGGAGGAGGAGACCGACGCCGAAGGGAAAAAGAGTTCGAAGATCGTCGTCAAGCCGAGTCAGGACCACGGTTCGGGGCTTGCCGCGATAAAAAGCGCCTTTCTCACCATGTACAACCGCATCAAAAGCGCCGTCTCGGAGAATTATTTCTGGATATTCATCCTGATCCTCACCGTGACGCTCTTTGTCCGGTTCATCTTTTTTCACCTGCACTACACCTTCCCGAAGTACGGCATCCGCGTGCTGGGCGAAGGGGCGAAGATAGGCAACATCTACGGCGTCCTCAACCCGGCGCTCATCATCTTCCTCGTGCCGCTGTTCGCCGCGATAACGAAAAAATGGCGCTCCTTCACGATGCTCGTGGTCGGCTCGGCGATATCGGCCGCTTCCTGTTTCATCGCCGTCATCCCCGGTGCCTACTTCTCGGGACTTACCGATTCGGTCCTCGGCGAGATCATATTCATCAAATGGCTCGGGATGGCGCCCGACATGCCGACGCTCCTTGCCAATCCGCCGGTTCCCGAATACTGGTCGCTCATCGTGTTCTTCACCGTCTTCACCATCGGCGAGGCGATCTGGTCGCCGCGCCTCATGCAGTTCACCGCCGAGATAGCGCCCAAGGGGAAAGAGGGGACCTACATCGCGCTGGCGGTCCTGCCGTTCTTCCTCGCCAAGTTCGTCGTCGGCCCGATGTCGGGGTTATTGGTGAACGCCTACACCCCGATGGTGGACAAGATAGACCCGGCGACCGGTGCGGTCGTGCTCGACGCCGCCGGGAAGGCGGTGCAGGTGGTGGGCGATCTTTCCCAGCACTACATGGTATGGGTCTGGATCGGCGGCATGGCGATAGTCACCCCGATCGGCCTGCTCCTCCTGCACGGCATCTACAAAAAGCACATGGAAGATAAGACCGAACCGGCCAAAGCGCACTAGCGTCGCCCTCTTTTTCCTTTCGCCTTCAATAAAATCGACCTCCCCGGGACACCATACCCCCGGTCCATTGCATGAAACCGAGAGCGGAGGAAGCCATGAAGACATTGAATTTTATTGCTGTTTTTCTTGTCGTGACCGTCGTTTCCTGCGGGACGAAGGTGGGCGGTGAGCCCGGATCGGTCGGCCCCGACATCGATACGGTGACCGACAAGACGCTCGACAACTATGGCGAAGAACAGATCGGTTACAAGAACAGTTCGGCCGCCCGCGCCGCCGAGGAAGAAAAGGAACAGGAAGACCTTAACGGCGGCGGAGACCCCGCCGAGGACGAATCGCCCGGCGACGGTTCCTATGCTGACAGCGCCACCGTTTCGGACCAATCCTCGCCGGTCTCCGACACCGATAACGCGTGGTATCCCGACGAAGCGGTCGAGGAGGAGCCCGATGACGACATGCTCCTGACCGACGAAGAACCGCTTCGTGTGAAAAGCGAAGAGGTGACGCCGATACTCGAGAATCCCTATTTCACGACCGCCGAGGTCGACCGCTCAACCTTCTCGATAGATGTCGACACCGGCTCCTATTCGCTGGTGCGCGGTTATCTCAAGAACGGCGAACTGCCCCCCGCCGAGTCGGTCCGCATCGAGGAGATGATCAACTACTTCCATATGCGCTACAAACAGCCCGAGGGCGATACCCCCTTCCGGCTCTACACCGAACTTTCGACCTGCCCGTGGAACCCGAAACACAAACTGCTGATGCTCGGGGTGCAGGGGCAGGAGGTGGCGCTGGCCGACCAGCCGCCTGCCAACCTCGTGTTCCTCATCGATGTGTCGGGGTCTATGACCTATTCGGAGAACAAACTGCCGCTCCTCAAAAAGGCGTTCCGGATGATGGCGTCGCAGATGCGCGACATAGACCGCGTTGCCATCGTCACCTACGCCGGCAAGGAGGCGCTCGTCCTCGATTCGACCCCCGGCAGCGAGAAAGAGAAGATCTACGCGGCGCTCGACAACCTCGAAGGGGGTGGCTCGACCAACGGATCGGGCGGCATCCAACTCGCCTACGAGGTGGCGGCCGAGAACTTCCTGCCCGAGGGCAATAACCGCGTCATCCTCGCGACCGACGGCGACTTCAATGTCGGCATCACCGACCAGAACGAACTGGTGAACTTCATCGCGACCAAACGCGAGACCGGCGTATTCCTGAGCGTGTACGGCTTCGGCGAGGCGTGGGACGGTGGTAATTACCGTGACGAGCAGTTGGAGCAACTCGCCGACAACGGCAACGGCATCTATTTCTTCATCGACGGCCCCGAAGAGGCGCGGCGCGCCTTTCTCAACGGGCTGTCGGGCTCGCTCCTGACCATCGCCAAGGATGTGAAACTGCAGGTCGCCTTCAACAAGGAGCAGGTGAAGGCCTACCGGCTCGTCGGCTATGAGAACCGCGTACTCGCGAACGACGACTTCAATAACGATCTGGTCGATGCGGGCGAACTCGGCGCGGGCCTGTCGGTCACCGCCTTCTACGAGATCATCCCCGCCACGAGCGGAGAGATCGTGCCCGAACCGCAGCCGGGCACCGTCGAGGAACCCGACACCGACGCCGAGGTGAGCGACGATGACGCGATCCTCGACGAGGCGCCGGTCACCGGCGACACCTTCGTCAATGTCCGCATCCGCTACAAGGATCCCGACGCCGATACGAGTCAACTGCTCGAACATCCGCTCGAGGCCGATGATATCAACCGGACCGTGCCGTCGCTCAAGTTCATGTTCGCGGCGGGCGTCACCGAGTTCTCGATGCTCCTGCGTCATTCGCAGTACCTGCCGACCCGCGATATCGACGAACTGCTGAAACTCGCCAAGGCGGCGCTTCCGGCCGATGCGGAGGGGGCCATCGCCGAGTTCATCGACCTCGTCGAACTGGCGAAAGATCACCTCGACGGCCAGCCCTGAGGGCCGTTCTCCTTTCTGAACATACGATTTATGTTGCCTCCCACCCCCTTCTCTGCTAGCATCCCCTGATTTTTCTACACGGAGGCCCTCATGACCTCAGCGCTCGCGTTCCACCTGCTCACCGCCGTCGTCGGCGTCGTCATCGCCGCCATCGTCGTCGTCTACATCAAAGGTCTGCGCGCCTCGCCGCGCGACCTGTGGCTCCTCTACGGCACCAAGGTCCTTGAATATTCTGCCTACGCGATGATCAACATGACCATCGTCCTCTACCTCACCAAGAATTTCGGCATGGGCGATGTCGCGGCGGGGACCTATTTTTCGGTATGGTCCATCCTCATCAACTTCTTCACCATCGTCATCGGGGCGGTGACCGACACCATCGGCATCAAGCGGACGCTCCTGCTCGGGACGATCACGCTCATCATCACCCGCTTCATCCTCGCCCTTTCCGGCGATATCTACACCGCGACGGTCTTCGGCTTCATGCCGTACGCCTTCGGGCTCGCGGTGATGGCGCCGGTCATATCGGTCGGCATCAAGAAGATGACCACTAAAGAGACCGCCGCGATGGGGTTTGCGCTGTTCTACACCCTGATGAATGTCGGCTACGCCATCGGCGGCTGGCTGTGGGACAAGATACGGATCGGCGTCGTGGCATCGGGCGGGTCATGGACCGTGCCGGGGCTCGGGGCCGCGCTCGCCCCGTACGAAGCGATATTTTTCGCCGGGTTCCTGCTCACCCTGCCGAGTCTCCTGTTCCTCGCGCTCCTGCGCGACGGGGTCGAACTCGACGACAAGGAGCAGGTGGTCTTCAAGCCCCAGCCGAAACTCCCCGGCGGCATATTCACCGTGGCGAAGAACACCGCGGTCAACGCCCTGACCGGTACCGCGAAGAGCCTCAAGAGCACCTGGAGCGACACTTTCTTCTATAAATTCCTCCTCATCATCTTCATCGTCGTGTTCGTCCGGCTCGTCTTCTTCCATCTCAACAGCATGACGCTCCCGAAATACGGCCTGCGCCTGTTCGGTCCCGGGGCGAAGATCGGCGCGCTTTACGGCGTCCTCAACCCGGTGCTCGTCGTGATACTCGTGCCGCTCGTCGGCTACTTTTTCAAGAAGGTCCCCTCCTACCGGATGCTCCTCATCGGGACCACCATCTCGGCGCTCGCCTGCTTCATCGGGGTGATGCCGGGCGACTGGTTCACGGGGCTGAACGGGACGCTCCTGTCGGGCATCGTCTTCACCGAATGGCTCGGCGTCGCGGGCGACCCGCACCCCGCCTACTGGCCGCTTCTCATATTCATCTTCGTCTTCACGATAGGCGAGGCGATCTGGTCGCCACGGCTCATGCAGTTCACCGCCGAACTGGCGCCCAAGGGGAAGGAGGGGACCTACATATCGCTCTCCATCCTCCCGTTCTTCCTCGCGAAGATGTTCGTCGGGCCGATGTCGGGCTACCTGCTCGAGACCTATGTTCCGGTCGACGCGGCGGGCAACGCGCTCGCCAGTTACCCCGACCACTACATGGTCTGGTTCTGGGTCGGGCTGACCGCCCTCGTATCGCCGATAGGGCTCTTCCTCTTCCGGGGACTCGTCACCAAACACGAGGCGGCGTCGAAGGAGGGGTAGCGTTCCGGCCCGTTGACTTTCTTGCTGCTTTTTGATAGCTTGAGCCGTTCATCGCACAAAAGGAGTGGGAGGAGAACAGATGCGTCATGGGGTGCGTGGTGCGTGGTCGTTCTTTGTGCTGTTCATCGCCGTTCTTTGCCTGAGCGCCGCGCTTTTCGCGCAGGAAAAGAAACAGAAGATCGCCGTCATGGAATTCGCCGACAAGACGGCGAAACTCAAGAGCGATTTTCTCGGGAACGCCGCCGAATATCTGCGGAGCGAACTGGCCGCGACCAACCGATACATCCTCATTTCGAAGGAGCGCCAACTGAAAGAGGCGGTGAAACTCGAAAAAAAGGAATCGTATAGGGAATGTTACGATAAATCGTGCCAGTTGCCGCTCGGGCAGGCGCTTTCGGCCGACACGCTGGTGACCGGCACCATCACCTATTTCGGCGGCGCTTTCGTGATATCGCTCGAGATGATAGACCTTGCCAAGGAGGCGACCGTCAAGGCGGCGAAAGCAGAATTCGACGGCACCGAGCAGGGGATGAAGACGGCGGTCGAGGATCTCGTCTCGCAACTGGTCTTCAACAAGAAACTCGCGGCGAAGAAGACGGCGCCCGATAAAAATAAGGCGGCGGCCGGGACCATCACCGCGGCGCAGAGCACCGCGCTCTACGACAAGGCGCGCGACAACGAGGCGGCCGATGTCGAACGGGCGAAGGAACTCTACCGCGATATCGTACAGACCTCCGATCCCTCCGACCGCAACTATACGAAGGCGCTCGAACGGCTCGGCAACCTGCAGGATAAATCGATGTACGAAAAGGCCTGCGAGGACGGCGTCGGCTGGCCCTGCGGCAGCATCGCCTACGATCACAGCAGCGCCCGCAACACCGGCGCGGCGTTCAAATACTTCCTCAAGGGGTGCGACCAGGAATGCGGCTGGTGCTGTTACAACGCCGCGATGCAGATATTCAAGCGCGAGGCGGGTGTCGAACTGCGCGACGCCGTTCCCGACATGTTCGCGAAAGGCTGCGAACTCAAGGATGAGTACAGTTGCAAGATGGGCAAGATACTCGGCGACATGGTATCGATACCGGAAGGGTGGTTCGCGATGGGCTGTGCCGCGAACGACGCGAACTGCGGAGAGGCCGAAAAACCGGCCCACAAGGTCTGGGTGAGCGCCTTCCAGATCGATGCCCGCGAGGTGACCAACGAGGAATACAACACCTGCGTCTCCTACGGCGGCTGTCAGCCGGCCCATTACGACAACGGCACCTGTTGGGTCCACGACCAGCAGGGGAAGTGGGTGAAGGGCTACCCCGCGCAGTCGTTCCGAGTCGATTCCAAGCCGGTGGTCTGCGTCGATCGTCAGCAGGCCATCGAATACTGCGCGTGGCTGGGCAAACGGCTCCCGACCGAGGCCGAATGGGAAAAAGCGGCGCGCGCCGGCGCCGAGACGCCTTACCACTGGGGGACCGATCTGCGGCAGGCCTGCACCTTCGCCAACGGCGGCGATATCAGTTATCACGGTCGCTATCCGTGGGACACCTACTACAACGGCGAATGTTCCGACGGCGTCATGGAAACGGCTCCCGCCGGCAGTTACCAGCCCAACGCCTTCGGTCTTTACGACATGGCGGGGAATGCCGCCGAACTGGTCATCGACTGGTTCGATTCGAAATACTACGCCGCCTCGCCGCAGAAGGATCCCCGCGGTCCGGCGCAGGGAAAACTCTGGGTGACCCGCGGCGGCTCATGGCAGGTCTACGGTCCGGGGCTTCGCTCATCGTCCCGCAGTCAGATCGACTGGCAGGCCTATCAGACCGGTTTCCGGTGCGGGAAATAATAGGGAGAACTCCTTGAAAGAAAAAGATCTTTCCGACATCGGGCCACGCCTCGCGGCGCTCGCAGGGCGGCTTGCCCAGTTCGGGGCCGAGAGCCGGGAGGAGGAGGCGATGCAGGCGCACATGGTCGCGGCGCTCTACGCCTTGCGGCGCGCCTTTGCGTGGGAGACGGCGGGCGGCGGTTCGTCGGCGCCGGGCACCCCGTGCGAGGAACTGTGCCGCGTCGCGCTGGAACTGCGCGACGGCGAAACGACGGACGACGGGCCGTGGCTTGCCGAGTTCTATCTCGCCGCGGCCGAACACCGCTTGTCACTCGTCCCGCCCAAACTTAAACGGTACCGTAAAGTGGGGCCGCAGAGCGCCCCATCGGGATACCGACAGGTGAAAATGGGGACGCAGACCGGCCGCATCGATGAGATAGCGGCGGCGATCGCGCGGCTCGAAGAGTTCCTTGACATCCTGTTGCCCGAATAGGGCGGACGAAAACCCCAGTTATTTCAAAAAACAGAGAATGTTTTCGCTTGACTTCCCAATAAATCGGCTACAATGGTGGTACTACAGGGCTGTCAGTGTTCGATCATAACCGATCTTCAGGAGGAGAGTCATGAGAGTCATCGCCATCACCGCCGCCGTGCTGTTCATCATCGCCTGCGGCGACGAAACCAAACCGGCGCCCGACACCGGAAAGACGCCCGCCCAGACCCTGTTCGATGTCTATAAGGACTATACGGAGAACGGCGAGTCGACCCCCGAGGGGAACCCGAACGACCCGTCGACCGGCATGCCGTGCGACGATAAGAACGGCGTGGACACCAACGGCGACGGCGTGGTGACCAACTGCGACAACAACACCGTTCCCGGCGACCCCGGCCAGCCCGACGGCGGCTACGGCGTGATGCCGCTCTGTCCCGAGATCATCGGGCTCAACTTCGATACCTGCCGTCCCGAGATGGGCCGCCCGCTCTTCATCATCGACTTCGGCCGCGCCTGCGTGCTCGGTATGAAGTGCGAATACAACGGTACCGAACCGGCCTGCCCGATGGTGTGGGCGCCCGTCTGCGGCGTTGACGGCTGGACCTACGACAACGACTGTTTTGCGAAACTTTCGGGCGTCGAGATCGCCTACGAGGGTGAGTGCTGGGGCGGCCCCAACGGGCCCGAATGCCCCGACCTCGCCTATCCGCCCGAGGATTTCTGCCCGAACGGCAAGATCATCCCGATCTATGACAAGGAACTCGGCTGTCAGGTCGCGTGGGATTGCAACAATGAGAATAACCCGATGTACTGCAAGGCCGACAGCGACTGCGATGCGGGCATGCTCTGTGTGAATGGGATATGCGCCTACGCGGAGCCCGATTGTCCGGTCGGCATGCCGAACCCCGAGGATTACTGCGCCGACGGGAGCAAGATGGTGCCGATATACGATGAGAAGGGGTGTGTGGTGGATTGGTACTGCGAAGGCGGCACCGATCCGAACGACCCGACCGACCCCGGCTGTCCCGCCATCGACATGAAGATGCCCGACTGCGGCGATAACCTCAAGCCCGAACCGCTCTACGATGCGGCCGGCTGTCAGACCGGCTGGGCCTGCCCGCTCCTCTGAGAATATCCCCCGATGAAACATCACCGCAAGGAACTGTCTTTCACCACGGCGACGCGACGCGCCTTCATCAACATCACCTCCGAGGTCGAACGGGCGGTCGCCGAGAGCGGCGTGAAGGAGGGGCTGGTGCTCGTCAACGCGATGCACATCACCGCGAGCGTCTTCATCAACGACGACGAGCGGGGCCTGCACCACGATTACGAGGTCTGGCTGGAGAAACTGGCGCCCGAGAAACCGCATGCCCAGTACCGGCACAACGGCGCCGAGGACAACGGCGACGCGCATCTCAAACGGCAGGTGATGGGGCGCGAGGTGGTGGTGGCCATCACCGGCGGCAAACTCGATTTCGGGCCGTGGGAACAGATATTCTACGGTGAATTCGACGGGATGCGTCGCAAGCGGGTCCTCGTCAAGATCATCGGCGACTAGCGGCCGGAGATCTCATTTTAAAAACATGGCGCGCCCGACAGGACTCGAACCTGTAACCCCTTGGTTCGAAGCCAAGTGCTCTATCCAATTGAACTACGGGCGCTCCGCCCCGTGATACTCATGAAAAACGGCGATTTGTCAAGCCGAAAGAAGGATCAGTTCCCGTCCCAGCCGGCGATGCGGGCGAACAGCCACCATGCGGCGCGTCCTTTGAGCACGCAGTTGAGTTTCGACTGCGCGAGAGTATCGGAATGGGCGCACTCGGTGCACAGGTCGGTCAGTGTCGCGAGTTCCGAATCGGAGTTCTCGGCGAGCCATTCGACCGCCCAGTTGCCGCCCGTGTAGTCGAGATCGTCCTCCATCGCCTGATCCCAGAAGTAGTTCCCGTCGGGATCGTGCGCCTCGATGTCGGCGAAATCGAACAGTATCCGTTCGTGTTCGGCGCAGTGCTGGCGGATGAGCGTGTTGTTGTAGTGGATGCCGTTCTCGGCCATGTCCTCGCCCTGTCCTTCGGAATGTCCGGTCATGAAGACGAAGGTCACCGGATGCTCGGCCGCGCGCGGTTTGGTGCCGCCCGGGCCGTATTCGGCGATGAGTTTCTCCATGTTATCGACATACCGCTGGGCGTTGTGGCCGTTTATCGAGCACCACGACCAAAGAATGACATTGATGTGGTAGTTGTCGGCGTTGTCAAGGAGCGTCCGGGTCTGTATCGCCCACGGCGTGTCGCCGTTCTCGTCCTCCGAATCGCCGGTTGACAGGTCGCTTGCGTCGCCCGGGATGCCGCCGTCGTCGAGGTCGAGCCCCGCCGAGCCGTTGTCGGTCCACTGGTAGGTCGTGCCGAAGGGGCCGTGAGCCATGAGCGCGTTCATTCCCGATATCAGTTGACTGCCGTGCGAGGTGTGCTGATAGGCGATGTGCAGGTCGTTCTTCACGGCGGTCACCCATTCCGAGGGGATCCCGGCCAGATCGGTCGAGGTGTGATCTATCACCATGCCGCCGCTTGCCACCGGTGCGTCGCCGTCCGGTGTTTCGGTATCGGTCACCGTTTCGTCGGTGACTGCCGTGTCGGTGACAGCCGTGTCGGTGACGTCGGTGTCGGTGACCGTGGTGTCGGTCACGGTCGTGTCGGTCGTGTTCTCATCGTTCACCGGCGCAGTGTCGGTGTCGCTCGTTTTGGTGCCGGCGCATGCCGTCAGGACGATCAGCATCGCCGCAAAAAGGACCACATGGTGCCGCATGTTCTTCTCCTCCCTCATGTTTATAGACAGCGCAGGACTACTGGGTCGAGTCCTCTATCGCCTTTCGTTGCGCGTCCTCGCTTTTTTTCAGCATCCCCTCGACGCGCTCTTTGGCCATCTGCGGATCGGTGATCGGGCCGCCTTCGACCGCCGCCTTCCTCGAGGCGTCCTTCAGCGGGTCCTTCGACATGCCGGGCCACGAACCGGTGATATAGTAGTAGGTCATGGCCGCCGCGAGCAGAAGCGCGATGAGCGCCGCGATGAATCTCATGGCTTTTTCCCCTTGACGGTGGGCTTTTTCGTTTTTGCGGCGGCGGGTTTGTCCGCCTTAGCTTTAGCGGCGGCGGGCTTCTTTTTCTTTACCGGTCGTTCGACCTCGGCGTAGCGGACGGGGATCGGTTCGCCGATGACGCAGAACATCTCCTCTTCCTGTTCCTTTCGGCCCTTTGTCACAGGAGCCTTGACGGGATCTTTTAACACTTCCAGCAACTTATCCACGCGGTACTCCGAAAGCGGCATCGCGTCGAGGAGTTTCCGCGCCAGCGTCGTGCGGGTCGCGAGTTCCTTCTTCTTTTTCGCCGGAGGCAGGTCGCTCCGGAGGATATCGAGCACCGCCATCACGAACAGGCCGTTCACGAAATGTTCGAACGCCTCCTTGTTGAAGTAGCGGACCCCTTTGTATTCGTTCATCTGCAGGATGCGGTGCATGTTCTCATCGGCGAAGACATCCTTCATCATCGCGTGGCAGAGGTCGTCCTGCGGGTATTGGCGCCACCAGTTCTGGTAGTAGACAAAGGCGCGGATGTGCCGCTGTTCCATCTCGGCGTGCCGTTCGCCGCGGCCCATCTCGCGGAAGAGCGTCAGGAAGACCTCTTCCAAGAGGTATTTCCGCAGTATCCCGTTCGAGGTCGGGCCGTCGTTCTTTTCCTGCGTTATCTGCGACAGTCGCGCCGTGAGTGTCCAGCCGAACATCATG
The DNA here is from genome assembly GCA_022711315.1 of bacterium. Classification (GTDB taxonomy): domain Bacteria; phylum UBP6; class UBA1177; order UBA1177; family JAKLFG01; genus JAKLFG01. The sequence goes on from JAKLFG010000004.1 coordinate 74,441, forward strand.
AGGAGCGCCGACACATCATCGCCGACAACGGCGGTCAGCCACTCCTGCGCCGGCGGGTGGAGCGGTGCGAGATCGACGGTCGGCAGTTCGATGAAGGCGGCCAGATCGTGGGCGAACAACCCCGCGAGTATGTCGACATCGCCCGTGCCGCCGTGGAGGAACCGCAATTCGTCGAGGAAGGAGCGATGGTGGACGGTGAGTTGCAAAAGCAGTTTCCGGGTCGTCGCCTTCATCTTCACCGGTCCCTTGGCGGCGCGCGCCGCGATGAGCGCCTTGAAGGTCGCCGGGTTCGCGAGCCGGCGGAAGGCGGCATGGAGCGGCGCCACGGTGAGCATCGTGAGCGCCCGGCGGATGTCGGGGACCCCGGCGCCGTCGAGCGTGTCGTGGAGTTCCCCCCACGGCTCGGCGGCCGTTTCGATCACTTCGCGCAGGTCGAGGAAGGCCTGATATTTGTAGGCGCCGAGCGTGACGAAAAGTCCCTTCTCGGCCAGATCGTCCACCCGGCGGATGAATTCAAGACCGGTGATATGGTCTCGCAACAGCAGGTAGCGGCCCGCACCGGGCGTGAGCCCGAGCCCCTCGACGAGCGTTCGCTGGACCACCTGCCCGCTTCCCTTGTCGAGGAACCCGACCGAGGTCCGTATCCAGCCCGAGGTCTCGGAGAACTTGTTGTTGAACAGGATGAGCGCCCGCTCGTCGTCCCGGCGGTTCGAGTAGGCGTAGACATGCTCGTTGACCCGTCCGTTATGGAGGAAAAAGTCATAGAGGTAAAAATTCTCGACCCCGGCGAACAGATACCGCTTGCGGAGGAGCGGAAAAAGTTCCCGTTCATGCCGTTGGACGAGTTGGTGATCGACCGACTCGTTCCAGTAGGCCTTGCGGTACTCCATGCCGTACTTTTCGGTGAAACCCTCCACCTGCCCGTGGCCGAACATCGGCAGGCCGGGCATGGTGGCCATGAGGAGGGAGACGCCGAAATATTTGTCATCCTTGCCGAATTGTTCGACCGCCGTCTTCTCGTCGGGGTTGTTGAGGAAGTTGACGAACCGCTGGAGGATGTGCGGATCGAACTCGAGCACATTGCGGATCGAGAGGCGGTACTGATCGTTCTCCTCTTTTTTCAGGAAGTTCATGAAGGCGCTGTTGTAGACGCGATGCATCCCGAGCGTCCGGACGAAATAGCCCTCCATGAGCCAGAACGCCTCGGCGAGCAGGAGGGTGTCGGGCAGTTCCGCCTGCACCCGGTCCACCACCTCGCGCCAGAATTCGTTCGGTATCTTCTCGTTGAACTGGTCGCGGGTCAGGGCGTATTCGACGCGCGAAGGGATGTCGCCGCCGGTCCCCGGCTCGGGGAACCAGAGCCGCTGGTAGTGCCGTTTGGCGAGCGTCATCGCGGCGTCGAACCGTATCACCGGGAACTGCCGCGCCACATGGAGGATGGTCTGTATCACCGCCTCGCGGACATCGGCGCGGGTGTAGTCGAGTTGCGCGGTGTCGTTCCACGGGTAACTGGTGCCGTCGTTGCCATGATAGATGTAGCGGACATCGTTGTAGCGGAAGTCGACCCGCTTGAAGGTGACCGCCGCGTCGGTCTTGTCGTAGTAGCGGTCCTCGATGTAGATGCCGATATGCTCCTCGGTCGAGAGGTTCGGTCCGTTGTAGGTGTACGAGGGGAAGGGTGGTTCCTTCGCCTGCAGGAACCAGTCGGGGTGGTGGTGGACCCAGCGCGAATCTATCGCCATGTGGTTGGGCACCATGTCGGAGGCGAGCCGGATGCCGTACTTCCCGGCCCGGTCGCGCAGGGTCGCGAGCGCCGCTTCGCCGCCCAGTTCCTGCGCTATCGTGTAGTCGTAGAGCGAATAGGCCGACGCGGCCGCTTCGGGATTCCCCATGATCTGCTTTATCGTGCGGCTCGCGGTCGACCGTTCCCAGACGCCGATGAGCCACAGGCCGGTAAAGCCCCAGCGGGCCAGTTTTTTCAGTTCGTCCTCGGGGATGTCATCAAGCCGGGTGAGATGCCGGCCGTACTGGCGGGACAACTGGTCGAGCCAGACCAAGGCGCTCTTGGCGCTCATCACGAGGTTTGGCATCCAGACGCGGTCGGGCGAGAAGGCCTCGTACTCATGGTCGCGCCACTGGCCGGGGAGATACCCGCCGCGCAGCGATTCGCCGGTGATCACCTCGCCGCGGGCCTCGAACGGGAAGTAGGGCTTCTCCTCCTCGCGCAGGAGATCGCCGCCGGAGAGGACCTTCAGAAAATGGTCGCCGAGGAACCGGAGCCCCCACCGTTCGCGGATGAAGCGCAACTGGTCGGCGAGCGAATCGGGAAAGGCGCTCGCGGGGGAGGTCAGCAGGTCGAGCAGTTTCTGCCCGTCGGGGCCGAACGCCGGTTTCTGCGCGAAGAATTCGCCGAGCGCCGTCGTCAGTTCGCCATACCGGGTCGTCCGGCGGAGCGGTTCGTCGCTGAACAGTTCCTCATAGCGCTTGAAGGCGGGGTTGCGGTTGGCGATGTAGAGCATCAGGAGTTCTTCCAGTTCCACCTCGACCGCCGGGTCGTCGCCGCATCTTCCGGCGAGATAGTCGGCAAGCCCCATCTCGCCGCGGTAGACCGGGAGCGGCGGGAACTCCTCGGCGAACCGGCGGATCGCCGCGTCGGTGTCGTCGCCGAGCCGGTCTCGCAGGAAGGCGAGCGCCTCGGTGAAGAGGGTCGGCGCCACCTGCGTCCGGTAGAGCCGCACGATGTGGTGGAGCACCTCGTCGATGAGCGCCATCGCGTTGAGATGGCCCGCCTTCACCGCCTGTTCGGGGTGTTTGACGAGGTCTTTTTTCTCGTTCATCGCATGGGCGAACCGGCGGACCGCGGCGTAGTCGGGGAAGACCACATTGCCCGACAGCGTGAATATCCGTTCCTCGAACCGGTAGCGGTCGCGGCTTTCGCGCGACACATGGAAATGGCGGTCGCCGCCCGTTCGGGGGGAGCGCTCCTCGCCGAAGCGGGAAAGCGAAACGATCAGTCCGGGAAAGGGTGTCATCGTCATGCGGGACCCCGTTGTTTTCTGCACCGGGGAACACTACCGTAAAGCGCCCTTCAAGTCAACTTTGCGGCAGGCGAATAACTTGCAAAGCGCTTATCAGTCGGATATAGTGCCCCGCGTGCACTGGAGAGAAGGGACGATGTTCACCGGCATCATCGAAAAGACGGGTAAGGTCGCCCGGTTGACCGCCTCGGGACCGGAGCGAACGCTCACCCTCGACAACCCGTTCGGGAACGACATCGCAAGCGGTGACAGCATCGCGGTGGATGGCGCCTGTCTGACGGTCACCGCGTTCGACGCGAAGCAGATGAGTTTCTTCATATCGGCCGAAACGGTGAAAAAGACGCTCGCGGCGAACTACAAGCCGGGGAGGTCGGTCAATCTCGAACGGGCGCTTGCGTTCGGCGGTCGTCTCGACGGCCATATCGTCACCGGCCATGTTGATGCCGTGTCGCGCGTCGCGTCGGTGAAAAAGGTCGGCGCGGGGGTTGAGATCGCGGTCGCGATACCCGAGGCCTTCGGCCATCTGACGGTCGACCGTGGCTCCATCGCCGTGAACGGCATCTCGCTCACGATAGCCGAACTGCGCGGGGATACGGCGGTCGTGTCGCTCATCCCCGAGACGCTCTCCCGGACCGCCTTCGCGGGCGGCGTCACGGCGGGTGACGCGGTGAATCTCGAATTCGACATCCTCGGCAAATACGCGGCGCGGCTTCTCGCCCCGCACCTGCGGGACGACAGACTGCGCTCCCTTATCGAGAAACTATAGCCCCGGTCGGGAGGAGGCACCATGTTCAGGACCGTGACGCTCGTGGCGCTGTTCACGACACTGCTCATCACCGTGCTGCTGTTCGCCCTCAAGAACGGCCAGCCGGTGCCGGTCGATCTCGTGGTCACCCGGCTCGATACGGTGCCACTGTGGGTGGTGATGGTCGCCGCGTGCGCTGTCGGATCGACGCTCGCCACGCTCGTGTTCGCCGTGGTGTTCTTCAGCCTCTATTTCGCCAAGCGGTCGGCCGAGAAGGAACTGCAGAAGACCCGCGCCGAACTTGCGGCGCTCACCGTGAAGAATTCAGCCGATAAGGGTGTCGCCCGCTGATGGAACTCTTTCATCCCCATACCCGGGAGATACTCGTCGCGGCGGCCCTGCTCGTCGCGCTCCTGCTCATTCTTCTGAGGATGGTATGGTCGCGGCGGCGGACCGCCCTGCGGATAAAGACCGATATGCTGTCGGTGCTCCCGTCGCTCGAACGGCTCGCCGAGGGTGACCGCGCCGAACTTTCGAAGTGGCTGCGCCGCGCCGCGCGGCGGTATCCCGACGAGGTGCGCACCTTCATCCTGCTCGGCGACCTGCTCCGCGCCGAAGGCCCGCTCAAGGCGGTGTTCCTGCACCGCACCCTGCTGTTCCGTAAAAAACTCTCGACAGCCGACCGGGCCTCGATACTGCTCAGTCTCGGGCGCGACCATCGGGCGCTCGATGACGATCAGAAGGCGCTCGCCTCCCTCAAACAGAGCCTTGCGGCGGAAAAAAGGGAAGAGACGCTGAAAGAACTGGTGTCGCTTGAAACGGCGATGGAACTGTTCGACGACGCGCTCTACCACTGCAAGGAACTCAACCGGTTGGCGGGATTCGACCGCAACGAAGGCCTGCGCGCGGTGATGCTCGACGCCCTCGCGGCGGCCGTTTCCCAGAACCGTTCCGACGAGGCGCGGCGCTGGGGCGAGATGGTGGCGCGCGCGGAGGATGACACCGCGCTCGCGCTTCTGATACCCTGTGTCCTCGCGGCATGGGAGGGCAAGGTCGAACAGGCGCGGCCGCTCGCGGAGAAACTCATCGAACGGTACCCCGACGAGGAGTACACCCTGCGCTACTTGCTTCTGCAGACGCCCGCCGGCATCGCGTTCTCTCGCCTTCTGCCCGGTCCGTACGGTCCGGCCTTCGCGGCGCTCTGCGATGAAACACGGGTACTTACGGTGACCGAAATGGCGCCTATTGAAAAAAAGAGCGCGCTGTACTATCATCTGGCGGCGCGGACCGTGCCGCCGGGAGAGACCAGAGATCTCCTCGCCGCCGCCGGCAGACGCGAACGGCTGTTCGCCTGCGCGGCATGCGGAGGCCGCTTCGAGGGGATACGATTCTCCTGTCCCGGGTGCGGACTCCCGGTGACGGTGCGTCCGGGCGCGGTCTGACGGATATAGAGAGAGACGGAGGATACCGATGAGGGAACGACCGAGGACGATACTGATCGGCATGCTGGTGCTCGCCTTCATGCTGGGGGCGTGCGAGGGCGCGAAGAGTGAAAAGGCGAAGATGCCGGTCGACGAATTCTTCCAGACCTACCTGCAGACGATCTGCGGGAGCGCCGCCGAGTACAGCGGCGGCATCATCACCTCCGCGAACAAAGACTCCTGCGTGGACAGCATCAAGGAGAGTCTGCTCGTCTGGGACTTCTTCCATGCGGGTCGCAAGACGGTCTTCAAGCAGAAGATATACCTGCTGCGTCTCGCCGAGAAGCGGGAATGGCTGAGCGTGGACGCCGATCAGGCGCAGAAATGCTTCGACATCATCTCCCAGATGCATCCCTATAATCCGCTCGAGATACGGCTGTTCGACATTCCCGATTGTGCGCTCGCCTTCAAAGGGCTGAAGATCATCAATGACCAGTGCTTCCAGGACGAGGAATGCGACAACGGGTGGTGCAACCTGGCCGGCGGCGCCTGCCCGGGGTGGTGCGTGCTGTATCGCCGGCAGGGGGAACCGTGCAACGAGAACCTCGACCGCTGTGAGCCGGGGTACACCTGCTTGAGTTCGGGCTGTTCCCGGCTTTCGACCGGTGCGAAGGGGGAGCCCTGCATGAGTGACGACCACTGCGCGAGTTACCTCTATTGCAAGAAGACGGAAGGCGACGACATCGGGATATGTTTCGAAAAGAAAGGCATCGGCAAGACCTGCGTCGAGCATAACGAGTGCATCGTCGGTCTCACCTGCATCGATGAGCAGTGTCAGGGACCGGAGATACCCAACAGCGTCGGCGCCGACTGCAGCGCCTCGAAGGTCTGCAATTATTTCTCCCGCCTCGAGTGCGGTGTGAACGGCGAGACCTATGCCTGTCGCACCTTCCCGGCGGAAGAGTATGCGGCCTGCACTCTCCAGTGCGACAAGAAGTTCTACTGCGACCCGTTCGATCATAAGTGCTCCTATTTCAAAGGCGAAGGGGAGCCGTGCGGACAGTACTATCAGTGTTCAACGCTTTATTGCGCCAAAGGCGGCGTATGCGAAATGCCTGAATGCGAACAGATATTCTAGCGGCATTCCTGCTCGCAACCCTTTTTTTCGGGGCCTGTGCCTCCTCGGGTGCCGGTGCCGCTTCCGGTGCGCCGGCGCCTTCATCGTCGCCGGTCGTCGAAAGGAAAGAAGGGACGCCTATTGTGCCTGAAAAGAGACGGGAGACGCTTGCCGACCGGGTGTTTCTCAAAGACCCGGAAAGTGGTCGCGTGTCGTCGCTGGCTGAACTGACGGGCGGCTCGCCCTCTCTGATGGATCTCTCGGCGAGTTGGTGCGGACCGTGCGCCGAACTGACCGAGCGGCTCAACACGCTACAGGAGCGGTTCGGCGGAAAGGTCCGTTTCCTGATGGTCGTGCAGAAGGGGGACCCCCCCGAACTGCAACCCGGCCGCCCGGGATATCCTATCTATATCTTGGAGCAGGCGCCCGCTGAATTGGGCATCCGGCCTCCGGAGGTGTTGCCGACCGTCCTGCTTTTTGCCGGGGACGGTTCCCTTTTCGGCGAGCTCGCCGGGCTGTATCCGGCGTTGTTCTATTACGGGGTGCTTGCCGATCTAACGGCCCGATGACCGCGCGCGATAGCGTTCGACATACCGCTCGATGCCGCGGATCTCGTCATTGGTGAGTCTGAACAATTGATAGATGCTCCGGTTGAGGTCCCGGGCCCCTTTCTCCCCGTCACCCGACCGGATGGCCCGCACCGCCGCCGCGACCACCTCCTGCAACTGTTTCTTCGCGGGGGTGAAAGGGATGCTGTTGAAGTTCTTTTTGAGGAACTTGTTATGGTGCGGGAATTTAAGCGTGTAATAGAACAGTATCAGGTCCGAGTTGAGGTAGCCCTCGGCATATTCGAGTGGCAGGTCGCCGTTCCGCGGGATGATGCCGGCGACATCGCTGAGGAAGTAGAGTTTTGACCGGTCTATACAGATCGCCGGCCGCACCGAAAGGTAGCGGGCGATAAGTTTGGGCCGTTCGAACTGACCGGCGGCCGGCAACTGGAAAAAGAACTCTTTGTCGGGGATGACCCATGCGTGGGGCGCCGGGTCGGTGAAGGGGACGATCTCCTTGCCGCGGATGAGCGGTTTTGTCTGCGGGGTACGGCGCAGGGCCTCGACGGGCGGTTGCGTGCCGCGGGCGGGGAACATCCCGATGAAGAAATCGAAATGATCGGCGCAGGTCCCTTCGGCCTGTTTCTCTATCTTCTGGAGGAGCAGTATCTCCTCGTAGGCGAGATTGTCGTTGAAGGTGAGCAGATTGTTGAAGGTGATGAAGTCGTTCGGCACGGTGAAGAACGATCCGGTCGCGCGGTCGCTGATGGCGATGGACCGTTCGGGCTCCGGCGTCCGTTTCCGCCCGAGATCGAGCACCAGTTTTTGATGGTCCTTGTTTATCTCGCGCAGGGAGAAGATATCGTAAAGGAACCGTTTTTCCTTCTTGGTCACCGGCGACATCAGGAAATTCTTCTTGAGGTGGAGCAGGTACGACCCTTCCTCATGCAGGAGAAGAGCGATGTTGCGGAAGAATTGTTCCGGCGGGAAGTCGCTGGTTATCGCTTCGTCGAGGACCAGATGGAACTGGTAGGGCTTGACCTTGGTGCTCTGTTCGCCCGAGAAGAGGTCGAATATCGTCGACTGGAGCGATATCTCCACCGGTTTTTCCTTAGAAAAAGGATAGGCGAACACCTCGGTGAAGGGTGACAGGAACGCCCCCTCCTCATGGTAGGCGAAATGGAGGCGGTGCCCCTTTTCCAAGTGACGAGGCAGGTAGACCGCGTCTGAAAGGAACAGGATATCGTGCTGAGAGGAGGAAAGCCGCGGGGCGGTCTCCATCGGCGCCGGGTGGGGGAGAGAGAGGATGTAACTGACCGACCACGAGGAGACCAGTTCATGTTTCAGACGGTCGCTGAACCGGCGGTTTATCTTCAGAAAATCATCGGCCGATATCCCGGTGAGGAGTGAGGGGGAGATCCGTTTGTCCAGCGTGGTGAAATGGTAGCGGTTCAGCAGGAAGGTATAGGGGTTCGCCGCGATATCGTGGTCGCTACAGAAGGACCGGATATCCCGGAACAGTTTAAGAAGTTTTTTCCTCTTATCCATGGAAAATGTCCCGATACATGCTTCGATACCATATAGCCATCGGGATCAAATAGCAAAAAAAATCTTGATGCGAAAAAAAAGGGGGCCGCGCGGGCCCCCTCGAAGTGTGGTATGAGAGCTAGAGATCAGTTGTCGGGAAGCAGGTCATCGGTGACGACATCATCGGTAACGACATCATCGGGCGTTTCGTCGCCGTCGGGAAGCTCGCCCTTGCCGAATTCGTCCTTCATGTCCTCGCAGTTCATGATGATCGGGTTACCTTCCTCGTCCTCTTCTTTGCTGTAGCAGGTGCAGACATCGGTCATGTAGTTCTCGTCGGTCTCGGTGAGGCCTTCGTTGAGCGCGGCGAGGATGTCCTCGTCGGCATCGATCATCTTGGAGTAGTTCATGGCGCGCAGCGTCTCGCCGATCGCCCACTCGACATTCTTGTCGACGCAGACGAACATGGCGCCGTCATACGCGGTCTCGTCGGCGTTCATGGCCGACACGCCGCGGACGCACTGCATACGGTAGAACTGTTCCTGCCCGACGATCTCGAGCCACAGCTGGAAGATAACGACCTGATAGGTCCCTTCGACCTCGACGCCGGTGAGGTTCTCTTCGGCGGCGGCGGTCTTCCAGTTCAGGAGGTCGCTGACCACGAAGAAGGTCTGGCCGACCCACACATCGACGAGTTTACCGGAAACGGGCCATGTGACATTGCCCATGCCGACGCCGATGACCGCGGGAACTTCCTGTCCGTCGGTCGTGGTGAGGGCGTCGAGGATGTAGTAGCCGATGTTGTTGGCGAGGTTGTAGGTCTTGCCCAGAAGGACGCCGGTCATCTTGGCGAGGAACGCCGCTTCGACCTCGGTCGCCGCGGGATCGTTGATGGCGCCGGTCATCTTCATGGTGAAATAGGCCTCCCACTCGGCCGGCATGGCCTCAAGGAAGGAATCCTCGAGCGTGCAGGCGACCGCATCATCGGGCACTTCAGCGTCATCGACGATCGGGGTCTCGGTCTCGGTGACCGGAGTGTCGTCATCGGTCGGGGCGGGGTCATTGTTGTCGCCGCAACTCACGACGAGCATGGCGAACATAAGCACGAAAGCAAGGTAGAAAAACTTCTTCATCTCTGAATACCTCCCAGAGAAAAAGGTTGATAAAAGCCTGAAAGAACGCTCAAACATTGTGACGCATCGTAATGGGAAAAACAGGGAAGTCAAGTTTGTATTCGAAAAAAGTTCCTGTCCGCTTTTGGGCCGACCGCGCTGTCGGGCTCGCGATGTCTTGGAAATGACGAAGAAAAAAGCCGGCAAAAAAAACATTGACAATGCCCCCCCTCTGTGTATATTCTGCCTGCTTTTCAGGTTTTTTGGCAACTGAGAATGACGCACGCTAGCGTAGCTCAATTGGCAGAGCCACCGATTTGTAATCGGTAGGTTGCGGGTTCGAGTCCCATCGCTAGCTCCATGTATTTGTGGATATGTGGAGAGGTTCCCGAGTGGCTAAAGGGGGCAGACTGTAAATCTGTTGTCGGAAGACTACGGAGGTTCGAAACCTCCCCTCTCCACCATGCTTTTCGCGCGGGAATAGCTCAGCTGGCTAGAGCATTAGCCTTCCAAGCTAAGGGTCGCGGGTTCGAATCCCGTTTCCCGCTCCATATTCGAGCCCTCGTAGCTCAGGCGGCTAGAGCGCGTCCTTGGTAAGGACGAGGTCGTCGGTTCGAGTCCGACCGTGGGCTCCAGTTGAGGATCAGAGGAGAACGATAGGTTCAGGTTAACAACCTTATCTTTTTTGAGGAAAGGAGGTTCAGATGGCGAAGGAGAAATTCAACAGGACGAAGCCGCATGTGAATGTGGGAACGATCGGTCACATAGACCACGGCAAGACGACGCTGACGGCGGCGATCACGAAGACGCTGGCGGCGAAGGGTAAGGCGAAGTTCGTGCCGTTCGACCAGATCGACAAGGCGCCGGAGGAGAAGGAGCGCGGGATCACGATAGCGACGGCGCATGTGGAATACGAGACGGACAAGCGTCACTACGCGCATGTGGACTGTCCGGGTCACGCGGACTACATCAAGAACATGATCACGGGTGCGGCGCAGATGGACGGCGCGATACTGGTGGTGGCGGCGACGGACGGACCGATGCCGCAGACGCGGGAGCACATCCTGCTTGCGTACCAGGTGGGCGTGCCGTACATGATAGTGTTCCTGAACAAGGTGGATCTGGTCGATGATCCTGAGCTGATAGATCTGGTGGAGATGGAGCTGCGCGACCTGCTGACGAGCTACAAGTTCCCGGGGAACGAGATACCGATAGTCCGCGGGAGCGCGCTGAAGGCGCTGAACACGGACAATCCTGACGGCGAAGACGCGAAGTGCATATTCGAGTTGATGGCGGCGGTGGACGGGTATGTGCCTGAACCGGTGCGAGCGATAGACAAGCCGTTCCTGATGCCGATCGAGGATGTGTTCTCGATATCGGGACGCGGGACGGTGGTGACGGGTCGTATCGAGCGCGGCATCATCAAGGTGAGCGACAAGGCGGAGATCGTAGGTATCAGCCCGACGCAGGAGACGGTGGTGACGGGAGTGGAGATGTTCCGTAAGCTGCTGGACGAGGGTCAGGCTGGCGACAATGTCGGGTGTCTACTGAGAGGCATCAAGAAGGAGGATGTGGAGCGCGGTCAGGTATTGGCGAAGCCGGGCTCGATCACGCCGCACACGAAGTTCACGGCGGAGGTGTATGTGCTGTCGAAGGAAGAAGGCGGACGCCACACGCCGTTCTTCGAGGGCTACCGTCCGCAGTTCTATTTCCGTACGACGGATGTGACGGGCATCCTGCATCTGCCCGAGGGCGTGAAGATGATCATGCCGGGGGACAATGTAAAGATCACGGGCGAA